>NZ_OZ038523.1:2424780-2765920 GCF_964036595.1 Tenacibaculum sp. 190524A05c
CGAATTGGAAAACTGGGGATGATTTTGGAATTAATATTGGTTCTTCTCGAGGAGCAACAGCATTGTTTGAAAAATTTCATGAAGAATTTCTTGAAACTGGAACTTCCTCTACCTTAAGTTCCCCAACAACTACATTAGGAAATATTTCATCTTGGATTGCCCATGATTTGAAAAGTTCAGGTCCAGAAATTTCACATTCTATTACCTGTTCTACTGCTTTACATTCTTTATTAAATGGTGTTGCTTGGATTCAAGCAGGAATGTGTGATAAATTTATTGTTGGTGGTAGTGAAGCTCCGTTGACAGATTTTACCATCGCACAAATGAAAGCGTTAAAAGTATATTCCAAAGAAACAGAAGGAAATCCATGTAAAGCTTTTGATTTAGAAAAAACCAAAAACACTATGGTTCTAGGTGAAGGTGCTGCTGTAGTATGTTTAGAAAATGAAATTTCAGATAAAACAATAGCTAAAATAGAAGGTGTTGGATATGCTACTGAAGTTTTAAAACATAATACTTCAGTAACAGCGGATGCTGAATGTTTTCAAAAATCTATGAAGATGGCTTGTAAGCATATCAACTTAGATGAAATTGATGCGATTGTAATGCATGCTCCCGGAACTATAAAAGGTGATTCTTCAGAAGTTAATGCGATTCATAAAGTTTTTTGTAACAAAATTCCTTTTTTAACTACTAATAAATGGAAGATTGGTCACACCTTCGGAGCTTCTGGTTTATTAAATCTAGAATTAGGCCTTTTAATGTTACAACATCAAAAGGTAATTGAAGTTCCTTTTGCTATGAAACAAACACCTCCAAAACATATTAAAAAAGTATTAGTAAATGCTGTTGGATTTGGTGGTAATGCTGTAACCGTCTTATTGAGTTTATAACTGACTTTTGTTCAGTTTGTTTAAAATATATATTTTTACTTACAACTAACTAAATTGCTTAACTATGGAATGGTTCTTAGAACTTTCGTCTATTCAACAAGTGTATTGGATTGTCACTGGTATTTCAACACTTTTTTTTCTATTTATTTTATTCAGCACATTCTTAGGATTTGACACAGATGATATTGGTGATGTTGATGCTGAAATTGACGCTGATACTGGAGCTGGATTTCAATTCTTCACTTTCAAAAATATGGTTGGTTTTTTCACCATTTTTGGATGGAGTGGAATTTCAAGTTTAAATTCTGGAAACTCAACTTTTCTTACAATTATTATATCAACCGTTTGTGGTTTGATAATGATGACCGTAATGGCAGTTCTGTTTTACTATATCAATAAACTTAATGATAGCGGAACTTTAAAAATGGAAAATGCCGTTGGCGCTGTTGGAGAAGTATACTTGACCATTGGAGCTAATCGATCTAGTATAGGAAAAGTTCATGTAAGAGTTCAAAATTCGTTAAGAGAGTTGGAAGCACTTACAGATCATGAAGAAAATTTAACTCAAGGAACTGTAGTTACGGTTACTGAGGTTACCTCAAATGGAATATTAATTGTAAAACTATAAACTAAAAAATGACTATGCAAAAACTAATGTTATTACAAATTGGCGAATCTGGTGCCTTTGCCGGACTAGCAGGAATTGTTATCGCAATTCTCTTTATCTTCATCTTAATTACAACCTTAATCAAACGCTACAAAAGATGTCCATCAGACAGAATTTTAGTCGTTTATGGTAAAGTTGGTGGCGGACAATCTGCAAAATGTATTCATGGTGGTGCTGCCTTTATTTTTCCTGTAATTCAAGATTATGAATTTTTAGATTTAACTCCTATTTCAATAGAAGTGAATTTAGTAAATGCTCTTTCTAAACAAAATATCCGTGTAAATGTACCTTCTCGATTTACCATTGGTGTTTCTACAGAACCTGGTATTATGCAAAATGCTGCAGAACGTTTATTAGGATTAGGGTTACCTGAAATTCAAGAATTAGCAAAAGAAATTATTTTCGGACAATTACGTTTAGTAGTTGCCTCTATGGATATTGAAGAAATTAATGCTGATAGAGATAAATTTTTAGCAAACATTTCTCAAAGTGTTGAATCGGAATTAAAGAAGGTAGGTTTAAAATTAATCAATGTAAACATTACCGATATTGTTGACGAATCTGGTTATATCGAGGCTTTAGGTAAAGAAGCTGCTGCACATGCAATTAACGCTGCTCGTAAATCGGTAGCAGAAAAGAATAGAGATGGATCTATTGGTGAGGCAAATGCTGTTCAAGATCAAAGAACACAAGTTGCTGCAGCAAATGCAAAAGCGGTAGATGGAGAAAATACAGCGAAAATTGAAGTGGCAAACTCGAATGCCCTTCGTCGTCAAAAAGAAGCAGAAGCAGAAAGAGTTGCAATTGCTTCAGAAAAAGTACAGTCTGCAAAAGCTTTAGAAGAAGCATATGCAGCAGAACAAGAAGCTGAAAAAGCAAGAGCAGAAAGAGAAAGAGCTTCTCAGATGGCAGATATTATTGTACCAGCTCAAATCGATAAAAACAAAGTAGAAATTGATGCGGAAGCGGAAGCTGAACAAATCAGAAGAAGAGCAAAAGGTGAAGCTGATGCCATCTTATTTAAGGCACAAGCAGAAGCTCAGGGAGTTTACGAAGTTTTAACGAAACAAGCTGCTGGTTTAGATCAAATTGTAAAGGCCGCTGGAAATGATTCTAAAAATGCTGCTTTACTTTTAATTGCAGATAAATTACCAGAATTAGTAAAACTTCAGGCAGAAGCTATTAAAAATATCAAGATTGATAAAGTTACAGTTTGGGAAGGTGGAAATTCTAAAGATGGAAAAACTTCTACTTCTAATTTTATTTCTGGAATGTATAAAGCTGTTCCTCCATTGCAGGAAATGTTTAATATGGCGGGAATGGAATTACCAGAGTATTTAAAAGGAAAGAATGTTGAAGATATTGTTTCTGATGCAGAAGTAGATTCTAATGATACTTCAGAAGAAGAATAATTATCAATTACATATGTTATAGTTTTAAAAAATGCTACTTCGGTAGCATTTTTCTTTTTTGTAAATATTTTGTTTTTAGAATGTAAATAGTACTTTAGTCAAAAAAACACCCATTACAATGAAATTGAAATTAATACTAGCAACAGTATTGTGTATTTGCTATGAAATTACGTTAGCTCAAGTAGACCCCAATATTTATGATAAATTCACATCAAAAACGGTAAAACTTGGAGATTACAATTATAATCTAGAAGTACTCGGAGAAGGTGATCCAATTTTCTTTTTACCAGGTGGACCAGGAAATTCTCATGACTATATGCAAGGGAATTTTGGACAGTATTATAAAACTAATACTGTTGTGTTTTTCGATTTTTTAGGAAGAGGAAAATCGGACAATGCAAAAGATCTTTCCGAATATTCTGTTGAAAATGATGTTGAACTTATCGAGAAAATAAGAAAACATTTAAAGTTTGATAAAATTTCTATTGTTGGTCATTCTTATGGAACAGTACCAGCACAAGCTTATGCTTTAAAATATAAAAACAAGGTTTCTAAATTAGTTTTAATTAGCGGTTTTCATAGTGGCGCTATGTGGCAAGCCAATTGTGATAGTTATAATCATTATGCAAAAACTCATTTTCCTGAAAAATGGGAAAAACTAATGGCTTTAAGAAAACAAGGTTACATTTCTTCAGATAAAAAACATCAGGAGTTATACGCTACTTTTCCTACAAAGTATATTTATTATCATAATACCACATTACAACAAAATACACCAAAATATGATTACAGAGGTTGGGCTAACGATGTATATGTAGCAATAATTGGTGAAGACGGAGATTTTGATGTGTCCGGAAGCATGATTCATCAGGATTACAGAAAAAAACTCAAAAAAATCAAAGCAAAAACACTTGTGATTGCAGGTAGATATGATGGTGTTTCTACTCCTGAATTCGCTATTCAATACAAAAAATTTATGCCACAGGCACAATTCGAAATGTTTGAAAATAGTAGCCATAATCCTTACTTAGAGGAACCTGAAAAGTTCTATACAATTTTCGAAAAATTCATAAGATCAAAATAAAGAGTAATAAAATTCCGCTTTCGATGCGGAATTTTTTATTTTTGAGCTTGCAAACAATGACTATATGAGTGAGACTAGACATAACTGGACTAAAGAAGAGATTTTAGCTATTTATAATAAACCGATGATGGAGCTGTTATATGAAGCGGCAACAACACATCGTAAACATCACGACCCAAATACGGTTCAAGTATCAACTTTACTTTCTATAAAAACAGGAGGATGTCCTGAAGATTGTGGGTATTGTCCGCAAGCCGCAAGATATCATACAGATGTTGAAGGAAACGATTTAATGAGTGTTCGTCAAGTTAAAGCACAAGCGTTACGTGCTAAAGCTTCTGGAAGCTCTAGAGTTTGTATGGGTGCAGCTTGGAGAAATGTTAAGGATGGACCTGAGTTTGATCAAGTTTTAGAAATGGTACGTACAATTAACAAACTAGATATGGAGGTTTGTTGCACATTAGGAATGATTACAGAAAACCAAGCTCATCGTTTAGCTGAAGCTGGTTTATATGCATACAATCACAATTTAGATTCTTCTGAAGAATACTATAAAGAAGTAATTTCAACAAGAGGATTTGAAGATCGTTTAGAAACGATTGACAATGTTCGTAAAACAAATGTAACTGTTTGTTCAGGAGGAATTATTGGTATGGGAGAAGCAATTGAAGATAGAGCTGGTATGTTAGTTGCTTTATCAACACTAAATCCACAACCAGAATCTGTGCCTATTAATGCTTTAGTAGCTGTTGATGGTACTCCTTTAGAAGATCAAAAACCTGTTTCTATCTGGGAGATGGTAAGAATGGTAGCAACTACAAGAATTGTAATGCCAGAAACTCAAGTACGTTTATCTGCAGGTAGAACACAAATGAGCCAAGAAGGACAAACAATGTGTTTCTTTGCTGGTGCAAATTCTATTTTTGCGGGAGATAAATTATTAACTACACCAAATCCTGATGTAAATGAGGACATGAAGTTATTCGAGTTATTAGGTTTAAATCCTCAAAAGCCATTTATCAAAAAAATGCAGCCTAAAACTGTAGAAGCAGAAGATTCTCAATTCGCAGACTTAGGTGAAAAGCCAAAATGGACTAGACCAGGTCATAAAATTGAAAGAAACGAACAAAAAAAGCAAGAAGCTAAAGAGGTTAAAGCTTAAGCATAGATTAATTAAATCGATAAATTAAATTTATCAATTTCGTTTAAAAAAGATTTCGTAACGTTTTCTTAACTTTGCGTATATCAAATATTAATTCATGGGGTTACAGTTGGAACAAATAGATAGAGTTGAAACTATTACTAAAGAAGACTTTATCAAAAATTACTTTAAGCCACAAAAACCAGTGGTAATCGAACGTTTTATAGAAGATTGGCCTGCTTATAATAAGTGGTCCTTGGAATATATGAAAGAAGTTGCTGGAGATAAAACTGTTCCTCTTTATGATGATAGACCTGTAGATTATAAAGATGGTTTTAATGAACCACATGCCACTATGAAAATGAGTGAGTATGTTGATTTATTAAAAAGAGAACCTACAAAATTTAGAATCTTTTTGTGGAATGTTTTAAAGGAAGTACCTATACTTCAAAAAGATTTTAAATTTCCTGATTTTGGTTTACGCTTAATGAAAGGTTTACCAATGTTATTTTTTGGAGGTAGAGATTCGTATACTTTTATGCATTATGATATTGATTTAGCAAATATTTTCCATTTCCATTTTGAAGGAAAAAAGAAATGTATTCTATTCGATCAAAAGCAAAATAAGTTTTTATATAAAATACCTCACTCTCTTATTACAAGAGAGGATATAGATTTTAATAATCCTGACTTTGATAAATGGCCAGCACTTAAAAAGGCAAAAGGACATGTAGCAGAGTTAGAGCATGGAAATGTGTTATACATGCCAGAAGGTTATTGGCACTATATGCGCTATATAACACCAGGTTTTTCGATGAGTCTTCGTGCTATAGCCAGAAACCCTAAAAACCTTGGAAAAGCTATCTATAACGTCTTTATCATGCGAACTATTGATAATGTAATGCGAAGAATTAAAGGTCAAAAATGGATTGACTGGAAAAATGAGCAAGCCATTACAAGAACAAACAAAGCAAACAGTATTTCTTAACGATAAGATAAAATAAGGGGATTTTTCCCCTTATTTTTTTAACATTAAAAAACTTTCTAATCTTTAATTTAGTCGGTCTAACCGAAAAGAAAAGAAAGATGAAAACATGTCCACACTGCGGCTCTACTCATAGAGTTCGCAGAAAAAGAAAGGGCTTTGTAAAATACATTAGTTTTATGCGTTTTTACAATTGCCTCGATTGCAGAAAAAATTATTACTGGGTAGATTTATTCAATTTCCCTCTAAAAGTAAAAGCTACTTCCTAAACGAAGTAGCTTTTACTTTTATATGTATTTTAATTGTTTGGTTTATTACTACATAGCATTGTATCTAATCTTTAACCATATTCACTTCTTATCTTTCATTGATATAAGGTTAATATGCATTATCATCTCATCGTTTGACTATAAAAAGTTTTTAGAGTCTTCGTATTAACAATAAAAACAACACCAAAATACTCAACGGCAAGAATATAACCCAGTTAATAAATATTAAAATGCCTCCGGACTCAAAAATTAAATCTTCTATAGCATCCGTAAAATTCTTAGCCTTTCTATATTGATTGATTTCCCATATAATCCATAAAGCACCAATACTAATAGGAGCATATAAATCTCCAATTAACAAGCTTAAATATAAAGTTAAAACAAAGCTTAAGGATAAATGACCAACTTGATTAGTTAACCATCCATACGGGTCATCTTTGAAGTCATTAGGTTCTGAAAACAGCGCAATTAATTTAGTAATAAAATTCATATCAAATAAGTTAGACCGCCCTTATCATCTTATTGATAATAAGGCACATCCAAAATAATGAATTTTTATTTACCTAAGAACAACAAAAAAGTATTGTGACTATTTAACAGTACTTACTTAAATAATTTCACAACATCATTACCATTTGCGAAAATAAGTAGTGCTAATAATAAAACGAATCCTACTACTTGTGCATATTCTAAAAACTTATCACTTGGCTTTTTTCCAGTAATCATTTCCCACAAAGTAAACACTACGTGTCCACCATCCAAAGCTGGAATTGGTAATAAGTTCATAAATCCTAACATGATAGAAAGAAAAGCAGTGATATTCCAAAAGCTATATGCGCTCCATTCTGAAGGGAATATGCTACCTATAGAAATAAATCCTCCTAATCCTTTATAAGCTCCAGTACTAGGATTAAAAATCTTCTTCAATTGTTTTACATAGTTAGTTAATGTTGTCCATGACTTTTCTAATCCAGCTGGAATAGACTCCATGAATGTATATGATTTATCAGCAAGTGTGTAGTAGCCTAATTTTTCTAAATCACTTAATGAAAGCATTCCTAAACCAACACCTAATTTTCCGTCATCATTAACAGTTACAGGAAATGTTTTTGTCTCCTCTCCACGTTTTACCGTAACAGTTGTCTTTTGATTCTTATACTTATCTAAAACCACTTTAGCTTCGTCAAAATATTTGATGTTTTCTCCTCCAATTGCAGTAACAATATCTTTAGATTGTAGTTCAGAAGATTTGTTTGGAGAATCATCAGAAACTCCTGCAATTACAAATGGATAACGCGGTAAAATAAAGCTTCCTTGATCTTTATCTCTGTCTACTAACTTAGAAATAAAGTCTACAGGAATTTCTTTCTCAATTCGTTGTCCGTTTCTTTCAATAACAAAATTACTTCCGTTAATAAATTCTACTTGAATCTGACTAAACTTCTTAATATTATTTCCATCAACAGAAATCACTTTATCACCAGTTTCTAAACCTAATGCTTGTGCTAATTCATCTTGCGCCCAAATACCATCTTTCAAATTTTCATTAGGTAAATACTTTTCACCGTATCCCCACATTAAAAAAATGTAGATCATAATACCTAAAATGAAGTTCACAATTACACCACCAAGCATAATGATTAATCTTTGCCAAGCCGGCTTAGAACGGAATTCCCATGGCTTTGGTTCTTCCTTCATTTGCTCCGTATCCATACTCTCATCAATCATTCCTGCAATCTTCACATATCCTCCTAAAGGAATCCATCCAATTCCATAAACCGTTTCTCCTATTTTCTTTTTTACTAATGAAAACTTATAATCGAAGAATAAGTAGAATTTTTCAACCTTAGTTTTAAACAATTTAGCCGGAATAAAATGACCTAATTCGTGTAAAACAATTAGTAATGATAAACTTAAAATGAATTGTGATGCCTTTATTAAAATTTCCATAAATGGTTTTTAGAATCTTTTTTGAATTCAGCAAATGTACGTTTTTATGAAGAGTTGTAAAAATGGAGTATTCAGAGTTATTTCTGTTTTAACAAAGATTTTAGGAAACTGCCTTTTTAAGCCGTATTTTTGCAGTACAATTTTGCTGAAATGAACATACAATTTTTCAAGAAATCAAAGTATACTTTTCTATTTCTAATTCTATTTACTCTTATTGCATTGCCTGCTTATTACTTTTTAGTAAAAGTAGATCAAAAACTACCCATTTATAATCCAGCAGATGTAAATCCTAAATTAGTAGACAATTCTATTCGAATGTTTACTAAAAACCACACTGTTTCAGATTTTGAACTGATTAATCAAAATGGTACAAAAATTACTCAAGAGGATTACAAAGGAAAAATTTATGTTGCAGATTTCTTCTTTGTTACTTGCAAAGGAATTTGCATTCCTATGTCGAATAACATGTTAAAGCTTCAAGAAGCATTTAAGGATGACGACGACATTATGTTTTTATCACATACTGTTACACCGGAATTAGATAGTGTTCCTGTTTTAAAAGCGTACACTGAGCGCAAAGGAATTGACGATAAAAAATGGAACGTTACTACAGGAGAAAAAAAGCATATTTACGAACTAGCTAGAAAGAGTTATTTCGCTGTTCTTGATGAAGGTGATGGTGGAGTACAAGATTTTATACATACCGAAAACTTTGTCCTAATTGATAAGGACAAGCGAATTCGAGGAATGTATGATGGTACAAAGTATGAGAATATGCAAAAGGTTATTGATGATATTCTTTTACTAAAAGAGGAGTATAAATAAAAATTACTTCTTCTTTCTCTTCCCTTCTTTATCGAAATTTTTATTCAGTTCTTGTTCTGTATTAATCACACAAACAGCAAGAGTAATTACCATAATAGCAATTGGTTGCCAACTCGTTTTTGCTGCAATAAATGATAATGCTAAAGCAGCTACAAAAGAGATTCCAGAATATTGTAAAAACAGTTTATTAAACATTGAATTTGCAAAATCCCAAACATCTTGATTTGCCATTGATCTGGGAGTTCTGTAACCATACAATCCATTAATTTTCTTTGGTGGATAGAAGTAAAAAATTACACTGAATAAAAAAAGCAATCCGTTTACGGAAAGCACATAATATATAGGACTCATAATTATTTCTTTTTGTGTGGTCTCATTAATCCTTCTTGTGCAACAGAAGCAACTAATTTTCCATCTCTTGTATAAATATTTCCGCAAGCAAAACCTCTTGCTCCATATGTATTTGGACTTTCTACTGAAAATAACATCCAATCTGAAAAGTCAAAATCTCTGTAGAACCACATGGAATGATCTAAACTCGCCATTTGAGTATTTCCAAAGTTGGCTTCACTAGCATTTGGATATAGACAAGCCGTTAAAATATTGTAGTCCGAAATATAAGTCAAGATTTGCTGTTTCATTTGTAAATTCAGATCAGTGCTATCTCCTTTTAACTTGAACCAAACATCAATAATTGGAGGTAAATCTTTCTGATCAAAAGGATTAACAACTTGTACAGGTTTAAAACTAATTGGTCTTTCAATACTCAAAAACGCCTTCATTTTCTTAGGAAGAAAATCACCAAATTGATCTCTCATATCTTCCCAACTCAATAAATCTTCTGGCTGTTTTATATCTTTTTTTATTGGCATTTGATGCTCATAACCCTCTTCTTTTCTATGGAATGAACACGCCAAAATAAATATCGTTTTATCGTTTTGGTGGGCAGTAACTCTTCTTGTTGAAAAACTTCCTCCATCTCTGATCGTTTGCACGTTGTAAATTATAGGCAACTCTAAATTTCCTGCTTCTAAAAAGTAGGAATGTAAGGAATGTAAAATTCGTTCTTCAGGAACCGTTCTATATGCTGCATTTAAAGATTGCGCCAGTACTTGTCCTCCAAAAACATTTGGACTTCCAATATCTTTACTAACACCGGAAAAATTATTGTTTCCTTCATCGCTAAGTGTTAGAATATCTAGTAAGTCTTTCGTATCTCTCATTGATTCTTGTTTACAAATTAAAAGTAGTCTTTTTAATTTTGAGCAACAAGAGTTTTAACCTTAAAAGGGAACTTTTGGTTAAATGGGGTAGGTTGAATTTTATTAATGAAAAAGCTTAATATTTTATTCGGAATATGATTCTTATGCCTAAAATAAATAGTTAGATTCTGAGGTTCAGCTCCTACCGAACTTTTTATCTCACTTGCCGTTCTTCCAAAATTTATTTGCTGTAATCTATTTTCAATTGCGATTTGAATATAATCGTAGAGCATTCTTTGATATACAGCATATTCTCTATTATACTCATAGTTAATTCCCACAAAATGTGCGTCTAAGTTATTCTGACAAATCATCGCTGATAAAAACCCAATTAGCTTCCCATTTAAAAGGTAACCTTTAATCACATAATTATCACCTAAATTCCGTTTTAAATCCTTATAAGTTTCAAGATTAAATGATCCTAAATTGAAACCTGCTTTTGAGGAAACATTTTTATATAACTCTTTCATTTCAGCAGCATATTCATCCAGATTATACTGATCTATTTGAATCGTTTCAAGTGGGAAACTGCGTTCCATTGCTTTTTTAGCTTTCACTCGAAACTTCGTTTTCATTGCACCTAAATAATCTGTAAAATCAAGCCAATCTTCATCTACTTGCATTAACATATTTGGCTCTACATTAAAAGAATGATAATTATACTCTAGCAATTCATCAGAAATGAATAACGATTCATGTATAAAATCCTTCAACATGAATCCACTTATTTTGTAATTAAACTGCTTTTCATCGTTTACCAATTGAACAACAGACTTTGCAAGCTCTTTAATTACCTTCTGCTTATTTTGATCGCTTTTTATGAAAATTCCATGTTCACCACTTACAAATGTATTTCCACAGGTAAGGATTTTAAATGGTTTTTGAGGAGAAATTAAACCTAAGCTTCTTCCTATTTTTTTAATCTGACTAACAATTCCTTTTAACTCGTTTTGAACACTTTCTAGATAAAAATCAACAACTTGAATTGTTGCGAAAGCGATAGGTTTCTTTTCATCGTTTAATAGAACTACATACCAGAAGTCTATTTCAGGATGATTATTGGCAATTGACGATAAGTAATTAGGATTGAAATATAAATTATTGGTACAACCTAAGTCGTTCCAAATATGATCTGGAACATCTTCTATTGCGACATAATAGTCTGCATTATGTACTTTTTTACAGAAGTTCAATAAGGGCTTAATTAATTATTATAATGTAAATTACTAAAAACTTTATGAATCTTTAGTTATCTTTTTCTTAATCTTTCGAATTGTAGGAGAACTCAAATAAAACAAGTAGAAACCTGAAAAAATGGTTGCCAACCCTAGAACCGAAAATATTCGTAAGGTCCAATTGGTAATGTGATCTCGAGTTTCAAAATCCATAACATGTAACATCCAAAGGAAATCAAAACGACGCCAATTGTCATTTCTTACTGAAGTAATCTTTGCTAGTTCAGGATGAACATAAACTTTTGTATTTGTAGGATGATTTAGCGTAACTGCATAAACCGGCAATGGTTTTTCTCGATACTCATGACTTTTAGAGATATTTTCCTTTGTGAGATAATTCACTTCCTTAATTTCAATTTTCTCCTTTAATCTACTTTCTACAAAAGTGCGAACCTGACTTTCAGTTAAGCTTTCTTTTACTGAATATTGATTGATATTTAGTTTTAAAAGATAGTTTTTAGAAGAAGTGGCAACGCGTAATAAACTGTCTTTATGAACAACAATAGCCTCAACACTTTTAATTGGTTCTTGAATAACGGTGAATAATTTTCGAACTGGCTCATTATACTCAAAAGCAAAGTCATATTCAGCTTTATCAACTAATGTTTTACCATGAACATCCTTCATGTTATTCCAACTAAAATACAAACCACCCAAGGTCCAGAATAAGAATTGAATTCCAATACTTATACCCAAATAGCGATGTATTCTTCGTGTTCTAAGACTAAGTTTTCTAGACATTATTTGTATTTTAACTTCATTACAATAAGAGCTAACGCCGAAATTCCTGTTATGGTATTCGCTAAAATAATAGGCATACTATTGAGATAAATTCCATAAATCAACCAACAAACAATTCCTGTAAAGAATACTAAATACATTGTTAGTGATAATCCTTCTGTGGATTTTGTTTTCCAAGTTTTATATACCTGAGGTAAAAAAGAAGCCGTTGTAAAAAACGCCGCTAAATACCCTAAAATTTCATGAAACTCCATTTCTCTTATCTTAATTAAATTATACTACTCCATTGTTCCAAACGGGAACTTTTAACACTTTGCTTATTTTTACCATATCGCTTAACAAATATGTTTTATCTCCATGGTTTAGCAAATTATAGCGATGACCTTCCTTTGTTACTAAATTCACTTCATAACAATAATATCCACCAGTTTTATTTCCTTGAACAAACTTTTGTAATACTTGTAATGCATATACGTCTTTAAAATCTAACATCAGTCCATCAACGATAATCTTTCGCTTTCTTATATAAATATGAGCTTTTGCACTAGTTAGCAAAAATAGAAACACTCCAACAATTATAAAAACTCCTCCTGAGGTGAAGAACGTTTTAC
Source organism: Tenacibaculum sp. 190524A05c (assembly GCF_964036595.1). Lineage (NCBI taxonomy): Bacteria > Pseudomonadati > Bacteroidota > Flavobacteriia > Flavobacteriales > Flavobacteriaceae > Tenacibaculum > Tenacibaculum platacis. Next base: position 2,437,856 of record NZ_OZ038523.1, read on the forward strand.
CAATTTCCATAATTCCCATAGACTCTTTTGTCAGATTAAAATGCTCAACGAGCGTCCAAACTAATTGATTAACTCCAATCAAAAAGAAACTCCATGAAAGAAACTTCATATAATTACTAGAAGTGATTTTATAGCCGGTGTTTGTTTTCTTAAGATGCTCACTTAAAAAATTACTTCCTGAACCACTTACGGCATCCCAGGAAATATGTTGACCTATTGCATCGACTGAAGGATCTTCAAAAGTAAATTGAATTTGCCTATTTTTTGAAGATGATTTTTTTCGCTTCATCAAATAACTAGAGCCAAACATACCCAGAAACATAAAGACTAAAACAACCAACATACCACCAATTTTATAATTTGTGTAGCGTTGTTTTTCAATTGCTGCTCCATGCACTTTTACTTCAATTTCTAACCTAGCAATCCTATTTTTATTCTTTGTTGTAGGATTTGGCAACTGTTTTAACGAATCTAATTGTTGAACTTTCTGTTGATGCTCAAAATCCTTTTTTTGAAATTGCTCATACGTATTTTGTAATTGAGGTAAAACCACAAATATTATCATTCCAATAGGAATTAAAAACAATAACCAAGAGCTTTTGAGGGAGAATTTATTCATTGTAAGAGCAATTTTATAACAATTTATTTGACGAGTGAAAGTATAAAAAAACCCTTAATCAGAAAAACTGATTAAGGATTCTATTTTATAAATATCTGGTACTTTTTTATCCTACAATATTGATAATCTTACCAGGGACAATAATTACTTTCTTTGGCTCTCTACCTTGTAATTGTTGTTGCGTTCTTTCATGAGCCATAACTACCTTCTCAATTTCCTCTTTACTCATGTCTAATGGTAAATTTAGTTTGAAACGCATTTTACCATTAAAAGAAACTGGATATTCTTTCTCTGACTCTACTAAATACTTCTCCTCAAACTTAGGGAAAGGCGAAGTTGAGATAGATTCTGAATTTCCTAATGTACTCCACAATTCTTCTGTAATGTGCGGAGCATATGGAGAAATTAAAATTAATAACTGCTCTAAAATTGCTTTGTTATTACACTTTTGAGCTGTTAATTCGTTCACGGCAATCATAAATGTAGAAACCGATGTATTAAACGAGAAGTTCTCGATATCCTCTTCTACTTTCTTAATTGTTTTGTGTAATGTTTTTAAATTATCCTTAGTTGGCTCTCCTTCCGTAACTTCAAATGTTTCTCCATTATAGAATAACTTCCATAATTTCTTTAAGAAAGAATACACACCAGAAATACCCGAGGTTTTCCAAGGTTTAAATTGCTCTAATGGACCTAAGAACATTTCAAATAAACGTAAACTATCTGCTCCAAATTCTGCACAAATATTATCCGGGTTTACAACGTTGAATTTAGATTTAGACATTTTTTCAACTTCGCGTCCAACTACATATTTTCCATCTTCTAAAACAAACTCAGCTGTTTTAAACTCTTCTCTCCAATTTTTAAATGCTTCCACATCTAACTCATCAGAAGAATTTACAAAAGAAACATCTGCATGAATTGGTTGAACTTTTTTACCTTCAATCAATCCTTTTGATAAAAATGTATTTGTTCCTTCCTCTCTGTACACAAAAGCTGAAGTTCCTAAAATCATTCCTTGGTTGATTAACTTCTTTGCGAATTCATCAACTGGTAAAAATCCTCTATCGAATAAGAATTTTTGCCAAAAACGTGCATATAATAAGTGTCCTGTTGCATGCTCAGAACCACCAATATATAAATCAACTTCTTTCCAATATTCAACCGCTTCCTTACTAACGAATTCTCCATTATTTGAAGCATCCATATAACGATTAAAATACCAAGAACTTCCTGCCCAACCTGGCATTGTGTTTAGTTCTAATGGGAAAATAGTTTCATTATCAATTTTATCGTTTGCAACTACAGTATTCGTTGTTGTGTCCCAAGCCCAAACGTCAGCATTTCCTAATGGTGGTTTTCCATCCTCTGTTGGTAAATACTTCTCTACTTCTGGTAACACAATTGGTAGATGTTCTGAAGCAATCATTTGCGGCATTCCGTCCTTGTAATATACTGGGAATGGTTCTCCCCAATAACGTTGACGACTGAATACTGCGTCACGTAAACGATAGTTTATTTTTCCGTAACCAAAACCACGTTGTTCCATTTCATAAATAACAGTTTTCATCGCTTTTTTGTACGATAAACCGTTTAAGAAATCAGAATTTGCAATTACTGTTTTTTCTTTATCAGCAAAAGCTTCTTCAGAAATATCAACACCTTCAAAAATATTTGGAATTTCTAATCCGAAATGATTTGCGAAATCATAATCACGTTGATCTCCACAAGGAACGGCCATAACAGCTCCAGTTCCGTAGCTAGCTAACACATAATCACCAATCCAAATTGGAACTTGTTTTCCAGAAAAAGGGTGAATTGCATAAGCTCCTGTAAAAACACCTGAAATTGTTTTTACATCGGCCATTCTATCACGTTCTGAACGTTTTGCTGTAGCTTCAACATAAGCTTCTACAGCTTCTTTTTGATCAGCCGTTGTAATTTTTTCTACTAACTCATGTTCTGGAGCTAATGTCATAAAACTTACTCCGTAAATAGTATCAGGACGCGTTGTGAAAACATCAATCTTTGCATCATGTCCATCAACATTAAAAGAAACCATTGCTCCCTGAGATCTTCCAATCCAGTTTGTTTGAATATCTTTTAAAGGCTGTGGCCAATCAATTCCATTTAATCCATCCAATAATCGCTGTGCATATGCAGAAATTCGCATAGACCATTGTGTCATTTTTTTACGAACAACAGGATGACCTCCACGTTCTGAAACTCCGTTTACAATTTCATCATTCGCTAAAACTGTTCCTAAAGCTGGACACCAGTTTACCTCCGTATCTGATAAAAAAGTTAAACGATACTGTAATAAAATTTCTTGTTGTTTTGTAGTTGAGAAACCCTTCCAATCTTCAGCAGTAAAAGAAGTTACATCTTCATCGCAAACTGCATTTACATTTGCATTTCCTTCTGCTTCAAATTTTTCAACTAAAGTGCTAACATCTTCAGCTTTATCCGTGTCTTTATTATACCATGAGTTGAACAGTTGAATAAAAATCCATTGTGTCCATTTATAATACTCAGGATTTGAAGTACGAACTTCACGAGACCAATCAAATGAAAAACCAATTTGATCTAATTGTCTACGATATGTTGTAATATTTGTTTCTGTAGTAATCGCAGGATGTTGACCAGTTTGAATTGCATATTGTTCTGCTGGTAATCCAAAACTATCATATCCTTGAGGGTGCAATACATTAAATCCTTTATGACGTTTGTAACGAGCGTAAATATCACTAGCAATATAACCTAATGGGTGACCAACGTGTAATCCTGCTCCAGATGGATAAGGAAACATATCTAACACATAATACTTCGGTTTATCTGAATTGTTACTAGCTTTAAAAGTTTGGTTCTTTGCCCAATACTCTTGCCATTTCTTTTCTATTTCTTGATGATTGTATTGCATCTTTTATAATTATTCTTGCTATTACGTGTAATAGCATGCGATTAAAGGCGCAAATTTACAACTCTCATTGGTAAGTGAAAAGTAATTTTATCTTTTGTAAAAATGATAAACATTTTATACACAAATTGAGTGGTTTTCCTATTCAAAATTCAACAGTAAATTTCTAATTTTCTCCTAATAAATTAAAAACCTCATCATTATGAAAAATCAAATTTCAAACTTAGGAAAAGTACTTTCTAAAAACGATCAAAAAGAAATCAATGGTGGTTTCTTTGGTTGCCAACCTCAATTACTTCAATGTGATTCAAATAGTGATTGCCCTCCTTGTAGCAGTGGTTGTGGAATTACAATTAACAATAACGGAACTCCGATTTTTATCTCTGGAGTTTGTGCTTTTTAGTGATACATAAAATGAATAACAAACTGTCTACATTGTAGGTAGTTTGTTTTTATTTCTTCTTCAAAAATAAAAAAGGATGATACCGAGCAAAAGTATCATCCCTTTAGAGCAAAAAATTGTTTACTTGGTTCAATTTAAACAATCCTTATAATTAGAATCTTTTCTGTACAGTGTATTTTGGATTTCGTTATCACTATACATTTCTATGATATTATTATTGCAACTTACTCTTAGTTCGTATGTTTTTGTATTACCAAAATTATAATCAATCATTAATTTTGAATCCACTATTGTATATGCATTTTTTCCTGGAATTGGTTCTGTGAATTTGCCTTCAGTACCATAAAAAGTTAATCGCTCTCCATTTACAAAAGTGTGCATAACACTATCTTCAAAATCTTTTAAAAGCCACTCTCCATTTTCTAAAAGAGTTACCTTTTCTTGAATTGATAATTCCTGAGGTAAATTATCTTCAGACTCGCTACAACTTACAACAAACACAAGCGCAAGAATTGCAAGACTATTTAAAATTTGTTTTTTTAAGTTTTTCATATTCATGGGTTTTTAATAACACTTCAAACATCTGAATAACCAAATAGATTTGCAGTAATAAATTGTGTGAAGTGTGCAAAAAAAGGGTTAAAGCGGAAAAAATCCGCTTGAAATTCTAACGCTGTTTGGCATAACTAGCCGCTTTTGCGCAATCTAATAGTAATAAATAGGTGTTTTTTACCAAACGTCTTAATCGATGTAAAAGTTCTTTTGTCATTGTTTTCAAGTTTTATATTATAGAAATTATTCGATAAATCTCTTTATCACTACAAATAACTATAACACACAAGGTTTATGAATTATAAACCTATATGAAACCATCAAACCAATGGTTAAAGAGGAAAAAATAACTTTAAAAAAACTAGAGAATAAAGCTAAACTTCTACATATTAAGCCACTGCTTAAATTCAGCAGCTTTGTTTTTACTGATGATAATTTCTTCGCTGACTTTAGAATTCAATACAATTTTAAGCTGACTCTTTCCGTATTTAATGATCTTATCAATTGCAGAAATACTTATGATGAATTGTCGATTTGCTCTAAAGAATAACGTTGGATCGAAGTTCGAATACATATCATCTAAACTAGCATTAGAAGTAGATTTTTTTCCATCGAAATTTACTACATAAGTAATTGTATTCTCAGTGTACACATAAGCAATTTCACTTATTAAAACAGGAACCAACTCATTACGCATATAGGTTAGTATTCTTTTTCTATTAAACTCAGAAGTTTCTGGTAGTTTTTCAACAACTTCCTCTTGCTTAGGTTCTTCTACTTTTGGTTCAACCTTTTCTTCGACTTTCGCTTCTGCTAATTTTCGCAGTTCTTCTTCCGCTTTAATTCTTTCTTCAATAAGTTGTTTTTCTTTCTTCTCTCTATAATGTACTAAATCGGTATTCAGCTTTGATAAATTAATTACCTCTGATTCTAATGAAGTATACTTTAACTCTAAATGTTTTTCATATCTACTACCAATTATACGAACTGCTAATGATGACAACACAATTACTAAAACTCCCATTATTAAGAATATTAGGTAGAAGTTTCTTTTTAGTTGACTAAGTTGTTTGTTGATACTACTCACATTTACATTTGCAGCAATTAATAAATCTGTACTTTTTACTGCTGCCGTATGAATTACCTCAGCTTCATTTTCATCTTTAGTTCTAGATTTATTTCCTACTAAAATATCATATAAGTCTTCTGAATTATTTTTCTCTTTTAAAGACTCTAATAAATCTGCATTTGAACTTTCTATTTCACCCAATTTAGTCTTGTCTGGGTGACATATTTTTTTTCCTGACCAATCCAGCACAGAAATGAACCAAGTGTTTGTATTTGTTCCAGAAATAGTTTCTTGAAGGTTTTGTAAAGCACTTTCTTTATCTACTTCTTTAGATAATTGAAAGTTGATAATACTTGCAATTTCGTTTGCCTCTCTTTTACTAGTTTCAACTTGCACTTCAATTAATTGATTTGCACTAGCTTTAATAAAGTATTTTGCTCCGATTATAGAAATAACCAGAAAAACTAAAGTAATAGATAAAACAGTAAATAAGTATAATGTATCTTTTCTCATAGGATAAAACTACAAATTATTAACCCAGTTTTTTTTCCTTTTCACCGTTTTATTTTCCTTTTCACAAAAAAATATACTACAATTATAAAAATAAATAGTTTACTTTGATTCAAGGTAAATATAACACTATGATTAAAAATTATCGATTTTTATTGAAGTGTATGTTTGTTTTTTCTTTGGTTTGTTTTAGCTTTTTTATTCAAGCTTGTTCGAATCAAAATAACATTAAAGAAGTAGCGCCAAGATTCGCTATTTCGTCAAACGATCTTTTACTTGAGTTTGCTGCAAATGAAAATGAAGCGAGTGATAAATATGTTGATCAGGTGATTGAGGTACATGGTACCATTAAAGAAATAACATCTTTAAATAATAGAAAAACTATTATCTTAAATACCTCTTCTAGCTCAGGAATTATTTGCGATATAAATGATAGTGAACAAGAAATATTGAACGATTTAAAGAAAAACCAACTCATACATATAAAAGGAATTTGTAAAGGTTATTTAAAAGATGTTATACTTTTAAATTGCTTTATAGATATAAAGAATACAGATGAATAAACTACCAATTTTACTCCTCTTATTGTTTTTAAATTTAGGAACAATATTTGGCCAGCAATTTATTGCCAGACAAGGACAAGTAACTTTCTTCTCCTATGCCACAGTTGAAGATATTGAAGCAAAAAATAATCAAGTTTTAAGTATTCTTGATTTTGATAAAAAAGAAATAGCTGCAACAATGTTAATGCGTGCTTTTGTTTTTAAGAAAGACTTAATGCACGAACATTTTAATGAAAGTTATATCGAATCTGATATTTATCCTAAAGCTACTTTTGAAGGAATCTTATTAGAAGGATTAGAAAATGCTGGTCCGCAAACTCAATTGATTAATGGTAAGATTACCATTCATGGAATTACAAAAGAAATTGAGATTAAAACTACGATTCAAAAATCAGAAAACAGTTATACAATATCTGGTGAATTTAATTTAACTGTAAAAGATTTTAATATTAAAATACCTCCAATTTTATCAAACAATATTGCTAAAGTTGTACTTGTAAAATTTAATTTCCAATATGAGCCTTATGAGAATGAATAAAATAGTATATACCATCGCAGTTATCGCTTTTCTTCCGTTAACAAGTAAAGCTCAAGGATTGTTAGATAAACTTGATAAAGAATATCCAAACAAACCGATTTATGAAATGGCTACTTTTAAAACAACCAGAATTGGATTAGGACATTCTGTAGAAACTAGAAAGAAAGGAGCTTTAGAAATTTCATGGTATAATAGATATTGGAATAGACCTAATGGAGAAACTCAATTTTTCTTAGCAGATGAAGTAAATATGAGATTCGGATTGGATTATGCCGTATCTGATAATTTCGCGCTTGGAGTTGGTTACAGCACTTGGGATGAAATTACCGATGGATACGCAAAATATAAGTTTATAAAACAAGCCAAGAAAGGTACTGGTAGTCCATTTAGTATGGTTGCATTGCAAACCGTTTCTGTAACGAGCAATCAAATGAGTCAGAATTTATACGGTGGATCTTCAGGTTCTAGTAATTATAGTTTTGCTACTCAATTATTAATTGGAAGAAAATTTAATCCGAAATTATCAGCACAAATAAGTCCTTTTTTCATTTCAAGGAGTAATAACACAATGAATAGTGCTGACCCTAAAAGCCAATACGGAATTGGTTTTGGAGCACGATATAAAGTAGGCGGACATGTTTCAATTGTATCAGAATATTATTCTGTTTTCAATCCGTTAAACTCCATTAAAACTTATAATCCTTTTATGGTTGGTGTAAATTGGGAATTAAGTCATTTAATGTTACAATTTCACATGACCAACGCAAGAACATTTGCTGAAGATGCATTTATTACTCAAACCACAAATAACTTTAATTTCCACGATGGAAATTTCCACTTTGGGTTTAATGCAACATTTGTATTACATACCAGCAAGAATAAATTGTAATTAACCAAATTAGTTAGTTTATATATAAAGAAAAGCCTGAGCAAATGCTCAGGCTTTTCATATAGTTCTAATATGGATTATCCCTTCACAGGAACAGAAACTACTAAGTTCCCCCATCCCATATATAATTTTGCATCGTTGTCCTTACCATCAAAAGCCATAGTAAACGCTTCTAAAGTTTTCTTACCTTTTGAAACCTCACCTTTAACTCTTACAACATCTTCACTTTCATTATAGAAATAAGCTCCCCAAACATTCTTGGCTGTACTTAAAATAACAGTCCACTCGCTATCTCCAGGAATAGTAAATAAAGTATAAGTTCCAGCTTTTACTGGTTTACCTCCAAAAGTAACATCCTTGTAAAAAGTAATTTCAACAGCTTCATTAGCTCCAGTCCTCCATACTTTTCCTTTAGGTGCTAACTTCTCTAAATCTCTTCCTTTTAATTGAGGACGACTATAGATTACTTTAGCTAACTTATCTGAAACTCTATAACTCGCAGGATACGTAGCTGCATCCATTGGACTCTTATCTAAATCTTTAAAGTCTTGAGCAAATGCGTTGTTAGAACTTACTAAAGCAACTGCAAATACTACAATTGATAAAATTGATTTTCTCATGATTGATTGTTTTTAATTATAATTTTAAGGAATTGGTCTCTAAAATTAACTAACCTTACTCTTAAATATTATTAAATTTTTGTGAAAATTGATAGTTGGAAATATACTTCTCAATCTTTTATACCTTTTATAGTTACACCTAAGAATAAATAAATCTCTTTCATGACGATTTATTAAATCAAAGCGTATTTCCATTATAATTTTAATGTACTAATCTGAAGATTATATAAGTAAAAACAGAATAGAAAATTAAAATTAAAATTTATGTCATTTTTATGCCCTTTTATCGTAATTAATGGAAGTAGCACTACCACTATTACAGATGTCAAAGTTCGCTCTAAAGATAGCGGAAAAATTGTTACTGTTAATGAATTGAAACCTGGTGAAGCAACACCTCCTAATAATATATACCAAAATGGCAATCAACATTGGTATATAGATTTTAAGATTAATGGCAAGTCCATATCCAGACATGGAAAAGAATGTGGATTTAGAGATAATGATAATAATCATATTGCAATGATTATTCTGTATCCAGAAAACTTTTCTGTAATCACACCTCAATCAAACGGTTGTACTAATAACCATTATTAAACTCTAATTAATCTTAAAATTAAAATAACATGATAAAAAATACTTCTTTCGTTGTTGTTAATGGTATGGCAGACGTAACATTAACAAACATATCCATAATTCATGAAGGTGACTTTATTGAATTTAATACTGAGAGCCTTAGTCCAGGAGAAGCTTCCAAACCTATACCATTTGAAAGCAATGGGAATAATGATTATTGGGATATTTCTTTTTACATTGAAGATAAAAGATATGTGAGGTATCAAAAAGAATGTGGACTTAGAGATAAAGATGAAAATCAAATTACTGTAATTTCACTTTATAAAGAAAACTTCTCCGTTGTGACACCTCAATCCGGAGGTTGCTATAACAATGATTATGATACTATGAAAATGCATACTTCTGCAAATATCAGTATTACAAATCAAACAAAATTTCCTTTACGTTCTGAGGTTAAATCAAAAACAGATATTACAAGTTCTATAAATTATTTTAATAACAGAGAAGTTCCTGCTAATTCCTCTTCAACTATTATAGGAATACAAACTGAAGGCGTTTTGGGACAATCAAAATTTAAAATTGGATTAAACTCAAACAAAGAAGGTGAAGTTAGTTTTAATTTAGGTTCAAAAATAAGCGCAAGTAATACAAAAGTTACGTCAATAAATGGCTCACCTAATTTTGCCGGTTTTGTTTCTGCTAAAGCTCCTTTTGGATTTGGTGTGGCTTATGATCTTTACTTATATGCCGGTCAAAGTCAAGCCGCTAAATTAATAAACAGTTTTTTTGAGGCAAACTTAAAAGCAGTTCAAAGCTTTATAAACAAAAATGGTTACACTATTGATTTTAAAGATAAATTTAACATTCAACTTACCAAATTATCCGGTCTGGAAAATTCTGAAAGTATATACACTACTTTAAAACCTTGTACTAATGTTTCAGAAAAAAATAGTAAAAAATTTAAATTTACTAGTATTCTAAATAATGAAGGTAAAGTTAATTTAAATACTAGTTTCATTTCTAAAGAAAAAAAGGTGGATTTGAATGATGCATACATTAAAGATTTACAAATTTTACTCGAAGGAAATCTGAGTTTAAACTTATCTAAAAAATCATTGTCTGTTGATTTAACAACATTTAAGGTTTATTGTGAAGATTATTCGCTTGATTTAAGTGTTTTGGATAACTTATTCCCAATTGTTGCAAAAATTAACTAGATTAATTGGAGATAATACTATTACACCAGCCAACCTATGCGGTATTATTAATTCGAACAAAGTTTTAGGCTTATCTACCAATTTGAACAATACCATAATAAGTCTTTTAAATAGTCTTTTGAAAAAAGATAATATTTCTGAAAGTGAATTTATTAATCAAATAATTACTTTATAAAAAATGGCATCAACTATAAATAAAAGTGTATGGATGCGTGATGTCCAAGAAAAGCGTTTTAAAGACATTGCTATCCCAGGAACACATGATAGTGGAACCTATGATTTATCACATGAACTATCCGACATAAAATACTCTAACATAGCTTTTTTATGGAAATTAAGTTCAAAACATGCCCCAGTAAATGGTAAACTTCCTTTTGATGATAAAATATATCTTGGTAAATATGCATATGATTGGATTATGAATTTTGTAACTTCAGTTAGTAAAGCTCAAAATCAATCTATATTCGAACAACTCAAGGGTGGAATTCGTTATTTTGATCTAAGAATTTACTTTGATCACAAAAAACAAGCAATATATTTACAACATGGTTTACGAAGTGTAAGCTTAGAAAATGTGCTTATAGATGTAGCAAAATATTTAAATACGTATCAAGAGGGTAAAGAGCTGATTTTCTTAAAATTTTCTCACTCAAATTTCTCAAATGACATTGCACCTCAAGGAAAAAAGATTCTTGTTGATCTTGTTTCTAAACATTTAGGAAGTGAGTTCATACACACCTTAGGTATAACTAATTTCAGTGAAAAAATTGATTTAAATGAGGTTCTTGCTGAAACTAAATTAAAAGAAATCACAGGTAATGGTTCTAAAGTTGTTTTACTTAATACTCAAACAAGTATTTCTTATCCAAACTATCTTTTAAAAACTGACGGTTTTAAATCTTCGGATAGATCAGCTAGCGGAGTTAACACTATTGAGGACTTAATTAAAGGGGAACAAAATCCGCTAAGAGCAAATAAAGGAGTAAATAGAAAACTCTATTCGATCAGTTGGACATTTACCGTTAAGGATGAGGATGTAGTGAATGGAGCTATTAACGCACTTACAGAGACAAATTCCGATAAAACTATTCTTCAAAGTTTAGCTGAAAAGGCCAACAGTGGATTGCAAAAATTTATCGATAATAATCAAAATTGTAACTTTAATTTGATTACAGTAGATTGGTTTGAAACCTCACCGGTTGTGGAGCTTTGTATTAATCATAGTTTAAAAAATAACAACTGATAAAACAAGCCACATTAAATGGTGGCTTGTTTTTATTTTATAATTTTTAGTCTTAGCTTTTCTGATAACCAAATTAAAACTGCACTTATTCCAAAAAGAGGAAAAACAACACCTAATGTAATTAACACCAAAACAAAACCATTGCTCATTTTAAAATTCTTAGGTTGTTTTGGTATGCCCAGTTTTCCTTTTGGTTTTCTCCATAAATAGGAAAAGATGGCTGCGGAACTCATTACTGTTAACAATATCGCTACTAGAAATACTAAGTACCAATTCCATCCTCCAAATTCTCCTTGATGAAAAGCCATTAACCACATTCTTCCTCTCATTAACGATCCAACATCACTCCAATCGTGAGATTTAATTAATTCTCCAGAATATTGATCAAAATGTATCATTTTCTGATCTGACAATGGGAAGGTTTTATTAGAAACTGAAAAAGTACTCTTTGGAGATTTTGGTAATCCTAAAGTAATTGTTCCTGGCAAATTCTCCTTGTTAGCAATTGTGATCATTTCATCCAGGGTAATTCTCTTTTCTTTTACAGTTGATGTTAAGCCAATTCCTCTCCATGTTTTTGAATATCCAGTATTTGTCCATTTTTGTACCTTCTTAAAGTTTCCTCCAAAAACATCTGTCCAAGGTAAACCTCCAGCAAGAATTAAGAGTAGTAAAATTGAAATCCAAAAACCTGTAACCGCATGAATATCTCTTGCAAGTATTCTTTTACCTTCATTAAATCGTATGGTAAAAACACCTTTTATTCCTTTTGAGAAAGGAAACCAGATGTATATACCAGAAATAATTAAGATAATCATCCAACAGGCAATTAACTCAACTATCTTAGTTCCTATTGTTCCACCAAGTAATTCCCCATGAAGTTTCCTTACCTTGTACATCCAGGTATCTTTTGCTTGAAAAGTTCCAGAAACTTCTCCTGAATATGGATGAATAAAAATGGATTTCTTTCCTCCGAATCTTCCAGAAATAAATTCAGTACTCTGCTCCTTATTGCTAATAATAACCGAATTTAATTTCCTTTTTGAGTTCTTTTGAGCTATTTCCCATTGCTGATCATAGGTAAGTTTTTCTCCTTGGTTTTGTGAATCAATTTTCTGAATATTTTCAATAATTGGATTTTCTACCTTAGGTTTAAACAAATAGATTGCTCCGGTAATTGACAATACTAACACAAATGGTAATGAGATAATTCCTGCTATAAAGTGCCATTTCCAAAACCATTGATTAAGTTTTCTATTCTTCATAAAAAATAAAAAGTGTGCAACCAGAACAATTGCACACTATGATTTAAAAATTATACTTTATTCCGAAATGAAGTGCACGTGGATTTCCAATAGAATAACTATTCTCTCCTCTCCAAACATTATAACTCGCTCTTACAGCATACAACTCGTCAAAAATATTTAACACTTGACCCCAAAGTTCAAAATCTCTGAAAGTATAACTCCCTGTGAAATTGAATACGTGATGACCATCATAAGTTGATGTTCCGAAAATGTCATTTCCTGTACCATCAGTTCCCACAACCACTTGATTTTCGAAACTTGTATTATAACTTCCTATTTGCTCATGCTCTAAAATAAGTGTTAAATCTGAAATAGGTTTGTACTTGATGTTAGACATTGCTATGTAATTTGGAGCAGTTTGCATATCGGTATTAGAATAATCAACACCATTATCGAAAAATGATAAGTATTTATGAGTTGCATAACTACCATTATAACTCACAGACAAATTATCTAATATTTGATAGTTTACTCCTAGCTCAACTCCTTCTGATCTTGTTTCTCCTGCATTTAATTGTTGAAAATTTCCAGAAGTGTCTCTAATTGAAATTAATCGATCTGTTCCGTTTAATCGATACAATGCTACATCCACTTTCAATTGAGAAGGAATTGAAAAATACCCACCAACTTCATAGTTATCAAATTTCGCTGGATTTAAATCGAAAATCGTTGCTCCAGTTCCACTATTTCTACTATTTCTGAATAATGTTGATGTTTGTGGTGGCGTAAATCCTTTAGCGTAATTTCCATAAAACCCTGCATTTTCATTTACGTTGTAGTTAAACCCAAACTTTGGAGCTACACTATTGTAACTAACTTTAGTGTCAACAACTCCCGCTTGATTTTCAATCAAATTATTATAATCATAATCAAACTGATCCACACGAACAGCTGCAGTTAACTTTAAAGCTTCTATCGGAGAAATTTCAAACTGGGCATAACCTGCATAGTTCAAAATGTCGGCTTCATAGTTCAAAATATAATCACCAGAATTTAACGTGTAACCAATATTTTTTCTAGAAGCAACATCTACAATTACATCGATTGTTTCGGCGACATAATCTTGCGGAGAAAAATCAGCAGTAGCTCCAACAACCAAAGACGCATCAGCAAAATCAAAATTTACTTTATGTTGAATTAAACCCACATAACTTCTAAACTCATTTGAGTTGATTTCCCCAGAACCCGTTCCTGTTAATACTCCTCCAACTCTATTCTGACGAATTCTATACGAAGGAATTTGGTTCATAATATTGTTACGATAGATAAAATTGAATGATGTTTTATTCTTCTCATTCCATGTTTTTTCTAGAGTCGACCTAAATCTTAATGCTTTCGCTTCTCTTTCCGTAAAAGTTTGATCGCTCTCATAATTTCCATCTTGAAAATTTTGCTCAGAAATTGATCCAGACATATCTGACCTATAATCAATATAACTAACACTATTGATCCACTTTAATGTTTCAGAAAAATCATTTACATTTTTAAACGTAATGGCAAATTTTTCATAATCTGAATGACCAACGGGTCCGTTACTTCTTTCGATATAATGACCTCCAACATAGAATCCGTATTTTTCATTAGCAGTTGTTGAACCTTCAATTTCGTATCGAGAAATACCTAAATCATTCGCTTGAATATTTAAAGACCCTCCAAAATCTTTTCTTGGATTTTTCGTAATAAAGTTAAAACTACCACCAATTGCTTCACTACCATAAATACTAGAAGCAGGACCTTTTAAAACCTCAACTTTCTCAAAAGTTGTATTGTTCATCTCCAATAATGCATTGTGATTAAAAACAGCAACTGGTCTAATTGGAATTCCGTCTTCTACATACAAAAACAAAGATTTTGTAGAAATCGGAGAACGCACAGCCATAAAGTGTTGCTCGTTACTTGATGCTTTTGACGAACTCATAAAAACACCTGGAACTTGATTCACCAATTGTTCTATTCCTAAAGCTTTTGTATCCTGAATTTGTTTCGCTGTTAATACTCCGATTGAGGCAGGAACTTCTCTTCGTTGCTGAATTTCTCTACTTGCTGAAATAATTACTTCATCTAAATTCTCAATAGACTCTAATAGTGTAATAACATTTTCATTCTTGTTTAAGCTAATTTGTTTGGATTGAAACCCCATCATGGAAACAGAAACTCTATTCCCTTTTAATTTGATTGAGAATTTTCCTTCCATATCCGTTGAAACTCCATTTTGTTTGTTTTCTAAAGAAATAATAGTAGCACCAACTATTGGGTTTTGATTTTGATCAATTACCTTTCCTTTATATATATCTTGTGCTGAAATTTTTAAGACTAACATTATTAGTCCTATCATTATCAGTTTTTTCATTTTGTTTGTATTAAATACTAATTGTTGTGAATTACTTTTAAGCTGTCAATAACTGGTGTAAGCATTACACCATACATCAATTCCATCATTTGACGAACCTCTTTTTTTGTTTTTTCTGGGCTTCCGCCTGAAATTGGTGGTTTAGAATCATACTCCATATCTAGCATTACACCTTGTGCATAATTTTCACCCCAATTATCTGCAAGGATGGCAAGTGACATATCCATTCCTGCGGTTACTCCAGCTGATGTCCAATATTTCCCGTCCTGGGTGTATCGCTCATTTGCCGGGATTGCTCCAAATTTTCGAAGCATTTCTTCCTCTTTGTACCAGTTAGTAGATGCTTTTTTACCTTTCAATAAACCTGTAGCACCTAAAACCCAACCACCTGTACAAACAGATGTTGTATATGTTGAATTAGAATCAATTTCTCTAATCCAATTCAATAGTTTTTTATTTTGAGCTGCTTTTATTGTAGCAATAGTTCCACCTGGAATTACTAAAATATCTAGTTGCTTGACAGAATCGATAACAGTATTTACAGTGAATTCTAATCCATTTGCAGATTTTACTGTACCCGATTTTAAACCAATTAATTGTGGTTTGATTCCACTATTTCCTAATACATATCTTGGACCGATAAAATCCATAGAATTTACTCCATCATAAACCAAAATCCCAATTGACTTTATAGTATGTTTTGGTGTGCCAAATATCTCTTTCATCATGCGAGCATGATTCTCGATAGTTATGTCCTTATCCGTTTCTTCTTTTTGAGACGTATTGCAGGCGCACAAAGCTAAACCTAGCAATACTGTAAAGAACCTTTTCATTACAAAATGTGTTACAGCGAATACTGTAAACCAAAAGTTAGTGTTTCTCTTCTCTCCAACTGAATACCATTCGGTTCTTGATACAATGGCTGCGCATATTCAAATCCGAAACGAACATTCTTAAACGATCCTTTAGGAACGTAAACATTAAATCCTAATCCTCCATTTATATATTTTCCTCCTGAATTTGCCGTGTCAGCAGTTGTAACCATCATTGGATTTAAATTTGGATTTGCACCATTTATTCTTTCTTCCGCTAAAACTTCTCCTCTAGCTGAAAAGCTAATCCAATCATTTACTTTATACGCAAACCAAGAATTTAAACTATATCTGTTTCCTAAAGAATAGTCAAATTCGTTTCTATCAAAACGGTACGTTCCTTTTAATTGTGAACCCCAAGAGTAATTATCTGTTTGACCTAAATAATTTAATCCTAAGTCTAAATCATAAGTTCCGCTACCTATTTGCATTGGATAAGGCAATTGAATTTTATTTGGAGCAGACATTGGAGTAACATCTTCTGCTTCCAATGTTCCAGTAGGAATAGAAAGATTCACGATTGCATGTATTGATTGACGTTTTGCATTCACAAACTTGTATAACATTCCTAATTTTACATCTCCAAAACCTGAAGAAGAAGTTGAGAATTGAGTTGTCATTCCAGACATCATTCTCATTTGTAAATCCATTTCATTTTGAGTGTACATTGCCATGGCAACTATAGTGATCTTATCAGTTAATCCATACATTACACCCAGCATATGCATATCCATTGGCATGTTTAATGGAGTAACCATATAACCACTATCGTGCCCTTGAGCATTTGTAATATCAGAAGATCCTCGCAATAAACCTTCCATGTTCATTCTCATATATCTGTAAGAAAACATTACGTCTCCTTTTCCATGATAATGATCTCCCATAACAGAGATTGGAGCATGTCCATCTGGTCTTCCAGCTGACCATAATTCTGCGTTCTTTTGTGCGTATGTAGTTTGTACCATTGCAAATAAAGCAACAGCTATTTTTACGATGTTTTTCATCTGTTTGTTTTTTATTTCTGAACGTTTGAAATTCTTTAAACACGTTCATATACTACAATGGACTTTACTCATTGAAATTTTGAATTCCGAATAAAAAACCTTGTAGTTTTATTATTAATTTTTAAGCATAATTCGACTGAATAACTGAGAAGTTATTCTAAATAGTCACGAAAGTTTGTGCTTAAACAGTTGGAGGATGAAAAACGTTATGTTGAAATAGATAGTTATAATCTATATCGTAATGAAAATTGTTTTTTGAGTTTGAAGTAATTGTAGATTCTTTCTTGATTTTCAAAATTTCAACAAAACCAATGGGATACTCTTCCATATGAATTCGTAATGAATTGAAATCATCTTCCTCTTGTTGTTTTAGTTTCTTCATCAATTGACATTTACCATTACAGCTAAGTTCTGGTTTGTCTTTGTTGATACATAACACTTTTGCAATATAATCGTAATTAATAGCATACTCCACGAAAGGTGCTATTGGACGTAACATTGCAATTACATACAGGAAAACAAATAGATATGTAGTGATTTTAGTTTTCAAAAACGAATCTACTTTTCGATTTGCAAAGATAAATTTCTTTTGACTTATTTAATATATAATCCCAGGATTTTACTCAGGTATTCCGGTTGTTAAATCCAAATTATATTAACCATTTTTTACTCTAAAAATTTAAATTTTAACAATTCTATTAGAGCTTTATAAAAAACTTAAAATTACACTGAAAAGCACGATAACAGGAAGAGAAATTAGCAACGCTTTCGTTGATTTAAAAACTCCAGAAATTAAATTCCAACAGTACAAATAAATAAACAGTGGAATCATGAATCCTAATATTGGAAAATCATTTTCAATTGTTATATCAACACTTAACAAAAACCAAAATAGTCTTAACAAAAACATTAGAGTTCCAAATAAAATCCATATAGAATTAACCCGTGTTTTTCTATGTTTTAAAGTTCTTTTACTATTTTTTAAAAAGAGCTTACCCATCCATAAATTCGTGGTAAAACAAAATGCAAAACAAACAGAAGAAAAACCAATTAATAAGTAATAATAAGAGCTAATCTCATAGTTTAAGCTCCAATTATTAATATCCATCCCTAAATTACATGTTCTAAGAGTTAACCTTAAGAGATAATTTAACGTAAAAGCGTAGCCTAGCCCAACTAAGATTCCACTGTAAAATTGGAATCTTCCAATTTCACGTGCTCCGAAATCCAATTTATACTTTTTCAACGCTTAAAAAATATCTAACTAAAATCAGGACTATAGGTCTCTAAGGTTAAATCGAAATGTTCTTCCAAGAATGAAACGGTTTCATTGGCTAAGTTTTCATCGTCTAATGAAACTAATAGAGTCTTTTGAGTATGTTTATCGTTTAATAAAGTGATATCATTTTTATGATATGAAATTCCTTGATCTGGATTAGCGATATTAAACCAAGCCATTTTTTGATTTTTCGTTAATTTTAAAATAGCCAGTTTGGTTTTATTTCCTAAATCTACCTTCTCATTAAATAAAAGTTTACCGAAAATGTATGTTCCCAAGTATAGCTGATTATTCTTCTTTAAGACACCTGTTTTTAAGAAAGAAAGCATCACAATAACAAAAAAAACAAGAATTAACGCGGCTATTTTCATATAATTATTAGGGGCATCAGTAATACCATCATAGTTACCAGTAATACCATCGTCACCAAATTCCATACTCAGGAATTTAATAATTACCACTAATATTGGTAAACCCAAAATTATTGAAACGTGCGTTTTTTGATGCGCAGTAAACTTACTTTCTAGTATAATTTCTTTTTTCATAGTTAATTTTTGACACCATATAAGTGCTCAAAACACTGAAATTGTTACGATTACTTTTTTTATTTTAATTTATTCTAAATAAATAATTATATTTGCACAGATTTTTTTGAAGCATGATTGTATTTTATACACCTAAAAAAGAAACTATTACAAAATTGCACACTTTAAATACGTGTGATAAAGCTTGTGCATCTTCTTGTTTAAAACCAAAAAGTAAGTGTTGTAATAAGTATAAGAAAAAAGGCATCAACTGTAAGCGATGCCCTCTTGTATTGGATGTGAAAATTGCTTCTTAAGCTATTTCAAACTATTCTACTTTTAATAAAAAATAGTTTCTTCTACCTCTCTGAAGAATTACATATTTATCCGCAATTAAATCACTAGAATCAATCTTGTAATCTTCTTTTACCTTTTCTTTATTTACAGAAATAGAATTTTCTTTTAATGCTCTACGTGCATCTCCGTTAGATTTTAAAAACTGAGTTTTCGCAGATAACGCAGCAATCATATCTAAACCAGCTTCAAATTCTGCTTTTTCAACTACAGCCTGAGGCACACCATCAAACACATCTAAAAATGTAGCTTCATCAAGTCCTTTTAAATCTTCAGATGTAGATTTTCCAAATAAAATATTAGAAGCAGCAATTGCCTTATCTAATTCTTCCTTAGAATGTACAAATGTAGTAACCTCTTCCGCTAACTTCTTTTGTAAAACTCTAGCATGAGGAGCTTCTCTATGCTCTTCGATTAAAGCATCAATAGTTTCCTTATCTAAGAATGTGAAAATCTTTATATACTTTTCTGCATCTTCATCTGTGGTATTTAACCAGAACTGGTAGAATTTATATACCGATGTTTTATCAGCATCTAACCAAACGTTCCCTCCTTCTGATTTTCCGAATTTAGATCCGTCTGCTTTTGTAATTAATGGACAAGTCATTGCAAAAGCTTTCGCTTCTCCACCTGGATTCATTCTACGCACTAATTCTGTTCCCGTAGTAATATTTCCCCACTGATCAGAACCTCCCATTTGTAACATACAATTATGAGATTTATGTAAATGGTAAAAATCGTACCCTTGAATTAATTGGTAGGTAAACTCAGTAAAAGACATTCCACTTCCAGATTCTCCAGAGATTCTTTTCTTCACAGAATCTTTGGCCATCATATAGTTTACAGTAATTCTCTTCCCAACGTCTCTAGCAAATTCAATGAATGAAAAATCTTTCATCCAATCGTAGTTATTTACTAAAACAGGGGCGTTTTTTTCAGCACTTTCAAAATTTAAAAAACGAGCAAGTGTGTCTTTAATTCCATTTACATTTTTCGCTAATGCTTCTTCATTAAGTAAATTTCTTTCATCAGACTTTCCAGAAGGATCACCAATCATTCCGGTAGCACCACCAACTAAAGCTATTGGTTTATGACCAGATTTTTCTAAGTGAACCAATAAAATAATTGGTACTAAACTTCCAATGTGTAATGAATCTGAAGTAGGATCAAAACCGATATAAGCACTTGTCATTTCTTTTTCTAATTGCTCTTCGGTTCCAGGCATAATATCATGAACCATTCCTCTCCATCTTAGCTCTTCTACTAAATTTTTAGCCATTTTAAATTTACTTAATGTGAATCGCAAATATACTATTTAGAAAATTTTAAAATTAAGCTTCAATTATAATTTTTTGGATGAATCTGAAATAAATGACATTGTTAAAAATCTGGTTTTGAATTGAAGTCACGATTTATTTATAACTATTTTTGTTATATGATTTTAGTAACAGGTGGAACCGGATTAGTTGGATCGCATTTATTGTATCATCTAACATTTGAAAATGATGATATCATTGCAATATATAGAACTGAAGAAAAACTAACTTTAGTTAAAAAAGTATTCTCTTATTACACAGAAAAGAGCGATGATTATTTTTCAAAAATTCAGTGGATTAAAGCTGATTTAACTGATATTCCTTCTCTGCAAATTGTTTTTGAAAATCCTATTTCTAAAATATACCATTGTGCTGCATTAGTATCTTTTGACCCGAAAGATTACTATAAAATGAGACACACCAATATTGAAGGAACAGCAAATCTTGTCAACTTAGCTATCGCAAATAATATTGAAAGATTCTGTTTTGTAAGTTCTATAGCTGCTATTGGTGATTCTATTGATAACAAAGAAATAAATGAAGAAAACGAATGGGTTGATAATGGCGACAAACATGGTTATGCAATTACCAAATATGGAGCAGAAATGGAAGTTTGGAGAGGAAGTCAAGAAGGACTTGATGTTGTAATTGTAAATCCTGGAGTGATTTTAGGAAGTGGATTTTTTAATGAAGGTTCGGGTAAAATGTTTACACAAGTTTATAACGGATTTAAGTTTTATACAGAAGGAGTTACTGGATTTGTTTCTGTAAAAGATGTGGTGAAAGCAATGATCCAATTAACAGAATCCGATATTCGAAATGAACGATTTATACTAGTAGCAGAGAACATCTCATTCAAAGATATTTTATTTAGTATTGCTAAATATTTCAATGTGAAACAGCCAAGTATTAAAGCCTCTCCGTTAATGACTTCTATTTTTTGGAGAATAGATTGGTTTTTAACATTGATAACGGGCAAAACCCCATTAATGACTAAAAACTCTGCTAGATCTTCACATAACAAGGAAGCTTACGATACCAGTAAAATTATAGATATATTAAACTTTAAGTTTCAAAAGATTGATGACGTAATACAAGAAGTGTGTTCAGAATTTAATATGTAATTATTCTTCCTCTTCTTGAGTTTCATTAGGTTTTTTTAATCTCTTTTCGTGAACTTTCTTAATTAAAGAATCAATTTCCAACTTAACGTCCTTCTTATCTGTTTTTTCAATTTTATTAATTGAATCTTTAGCAAGAATCTCTTTCTGGATAACAACACCTTGATCTTGTAAGTTTTGTTTTACGTCATTCAGTAACTTCTCGTAGTTATCAATTATAGAAGTATAATATTTATTGCTATTATCAAATCTAGTACTATCTATATTGTATTTTTCGTGAACAAAGTGCATATAAATCACACCTTTTTTATTGAACTTGTTCTTAGTTCCTCTGGCAGAAGCTGCTATGTGCATGTCGGTTAATAACATTACCATAGTATCTCTAGGAATAAGATTATCAGGCGCTTTGTAAATTGTATTTCCCGTACAAGAAACAAAAAGAACAAGTATAGGTATGATATATTTTAACTTTTTCATTATCTATCGAATAACAAACGTTTTCCTTTTACCTCTTCGTTGAAAGTTCCGTTATCATACATTAGTACTCCGTTTACAAATGTATGCGTGATTTTTGAAGAAAACTCTTCTCCTTCAAATGGAGACCATCCACACTTGTATAAAACATTATCTTTAGCAACTTCCCAAGAAGAAGATGGATCAACTAATACAATATCTGCGAAATACCCTTCTTTAATGAATCCTCTTTTTGAAACTTGGAATAATTTTGCTGGGTTATGACTCATTTTCTCAACAACCTTTTCTACTGAAATCACTCCCTCTTTTACTTTTTCAAAAAGAGCAATAACTGCATGTTGAACCAATGGACCTCCACTAGGAGCTTTAGTATACACATTTGCTTTTTCCTCTAAAGTATGAGGCGCATGATCCGTTGCGATTACATCAATTCTATCATCTAATAAAGCTTCCCATAATGCTTTTCTATCGTTAGCTGTTTTTACAGCAGGATTCCATTTGATATGTGTTCCTTTCTTATCGTAATCTGCATCTGTAAACCATAAATGGTGAATACAAACTTCAGCAGTAATTTTCTTCTCTTCTAATGGAATATCATTCCTAAATAATTCCATTTCTTTTGCAGTAGACAAGTGAAAAACATGTAAACGAGCTCCCGTTTTTTTCGCCAATTCAATTGCCTTTGAAGAAGATAAATAACATGCTTCTTCACTTCTAATAACTGGGTGGTATTTTACTGGAATATCATCTCCGTACTCAGCTTTAAACTTCGCCGTATTATTTCTAATCGTTTGTTCATCTTCACAATGAACAGAGATAATCATATCTGTTGAAGAAAATATCTTTTCTAAAACCTCTTCGTTATCTACTAGCATATTTCCAGTTGAAGATCCAAGAAATAACTTGATTCCTGCAACATTCTTAGGATTCGTTTTTAAAAGCTCCTCCAAATTATCGTTTGTTCCACCAAACATGAATGAATAATTCGCATAAGATGTTTTACTTGCAATCTCAAACTTATCCTCTAATAATTCTTGTGTTGTAGCTTGTGGAACTGTATTTGGCATTTCAATAAAAGAAGTAATCCCTCCAGCAATCGCCGCCTTACTTTCTGTTCCAATATTTGCTTTGTGAGTTAATCCTGGTTCTCTAAAATGCACTTGATCATCTATCATTCCAGGAATTAAATACTTTCCTTCAGCATCAATTACGGTAACATCGTTAGTTGGAGTAATTGCTGTAGCTATTTTAGCTATTATTTCTCCTTCGATTAATACATCTCCGTTAAAAACGGTATTCTCATTTACAATCTTTGCGTTCTTTATTAAGTACGATGCTGCCATAATTTATTTTGGTAATCCTTTTAATCTCATTTTTATAACTCCAAATAAAGCTTCTGATACAATTCCTCCACTCATTTTAGATTCTCCTAAAGTTCTATCTGTAAAAATTACAGAAACTTCTTTTATTGAAAATCCATGCTTCCAAGCTTTGTATTTCATTTCTATTTGAAAAGCATATCCAACAAATCTAATTTTGTCAAGTTTTATGGTTTGTAAAACTTTTCTACTCCAACATACAAACCCAGCTGTAGTATCATTTACAGGAATTCCTGTTATAAATCGAACATATTTTGATGCGAAATAAGAAAGTAATACACGATGCATTGGCCAATTCACAACATTTACACCTACTGAATAACGTGATCCTACAGAAACATTTGCTCCTTCAATTGCACAAGCATTATACAATCGAATTAAATCATTAGGATTGTGAGAAAAATCTGCATCCATTTCTATGATATACTCGTAATCTCTATCAAGTGCCCACTTAAATCCGTGGATATAAGCCGTACCTAAACCGTTTTTACCAGTTCGTTTTTCAAGATGAAGTTGATTTGGAAATTCTGCTTGTAAATTTTCAACTATACTAGCCGTGCCATCAGGCGAATTATCATCAACAATTAAAATATCAAAAGCCTTTTCTTGATCGAACGTAGCTCTTATAATTGCCTCGATATTTTCTTTTTCATTGTAAGTTGGAATGATGACTAGTGTGTCAGACATTAATTTGAATTTCGTTAAAAATATGGACAAAGATAAACTAATTTATTGCTAATTTTGTGTTAATTGAATTATTCTCTCAGCACTACACTTTGATGGAAGTTATTAGTAGGAATTTAGTATCAAATGATTGGATTACCTTAGTTTTCATGCTAGCTTTGGTATTAATTGCATTGATGAAATTATACAAACCTCAGTTGCTCTTAGGATACTCTATTGCTCTTTTTTCTCAAGGTTTTATCGAAAACAGAGCCGAGAAAAACCCATCTACTTTCTCAACATTTCATGTACTGATTTTTCTTTTTACAACTCTTATTTTTTCACTGACACTATACTTTGTTGCATCAAATATTTTAGTTGAAAAATTCTATAATTATCTTTTTGTACTTGCTGGAATGACAGCTTACATGATTTTAAAATTTCTGTTCATAAGGATAATTGCTCATTCCCTTGATATTGAAGAACAAACAAGATATTTCATTTTCTCTAAGTCCGGATACCTATACAACATCAGTTTGTGGTTATTTCCGATTCTTATCTTATTCCATTACGGGTATTCAAATATTACTTTTTTACTCGTTTTCATATGTTTATTGTTGATTTTTAGAGGTTTTTTAATACTTAGAAATAACAAAAAGCTGATTTTTAATAACTTCTTCTATTTTATTTTGTACTTTTGCACCCTCGAATTAGCTCCTTTGCTAATCATATATAAAACAACAACGACGTAAAGAGAAAGTTTTATGAAAGTGAAAACCATTTTAGTGTCGCAACCAGCACCAAAAACAGAAACTTCACCATACTTTGACTTAGCTGAAAAGCAAAAGGTAAAAGTTGATTTTAGATCATTTATTCATGTTGAAGGAATTCCAACTAAAGAAGTAAGAGCCCAAAAAATTGATTTAAACAATTTCTCGGCAATTATTTTAACTAGTAGAAATGCTGTAGATCATTTTTTTAGAATTGCTCAAGAAATGCGTTTTACTGTTCCTGATGACATGAAATACTTCTGTCAATCTGAAGCAGTTGCTTACTACCTTCAAAAATATGTAGTTTATCGTAAACGTAAAATTTATGTAGGTACTCGTACTTTTCCTGAGTTAACAAAACTTATCAAAAAACATAAAGACGAGAAGTTTATGCTTCCTTGTTCTGATAAGTTAAAGCCACTTATTCCAGACGAATTAAACAAGTTAGGAGTAGATTGGAAAAGAGCAGATTTATACCGCACAGTAGTTAGCGATTTATCTGATTTAGAAAATGTATTTTATGATGTATTAGTTTTCTTTAGTCCTTCTGGAATAGAAAGTTTATTTGAAAACTTCCCTGATTTTAAACAAAATAACACAAGAATTGCTGTTTTCGGTAATTCTACGATAAAAGCCGTAGAAGCAAGAGGATTACGTGTAGATATTGCTGCGCCAACTCCTGAAACACCTTCTATGACAATGGCTTTAGAAAAATATATTAAAGAAGTGAATAAGAAATAATTCACCTTTTCAATTAAAATAAAAACCTCGCTCAACAGCGAGGTTTTTGTTTTTTATAGTTTTTATCTAAATTAGCTTACCAACTTTATAGATTCTAAATACATCTTAATCTTAATATGGCTGACGAGGGGAACAACAAAGAAAAGAAATGGCAAACAGTATTAAAATTCTTAGCTGCTTACCTAGTTGCTGCCTGGACTTTTTTACAATTTGTAGATTGGGCTTTACTGCGATATAAGATTTCTCCTTATTGGGTAGACATGTTACTCTGGGTTTTTATTGGTATTATTCCTTCTCTTGCGATTTATCTTTACAATAAAGACCGTATTAATCAGAAAGTTTTAAAACTTCGTGAAAAAATCATATTTCCCTTAAACGGACTTGTTGTTGCCTTAGTTTTATTTTTTGGTTTTGGAAATAGTGATTTAGGATCTACCACAAAGGAAGTTTCATTTACAAATGACTTAGGTGAAATTCAAACTGAAACCATTACAAAACAAGAATTTAGAGTTGGAGTTCCTATATTCAACTTTCAACAATCAACCAAAGATAGCACAAGCCTTTGGTTAGGAAATACTATAAACAAACTCTTAGAAATAGATTTAAAACAGGATAAAAATATTTCTCCTGAGGTTTCATATGCGGAAAATACCATCGACAAAATTCAGGCAAGTTCTGTTTTCAATAAGTTTTTTGTTGATGGCGAGTACACTGTCGATAATGGAATTTACACGATCACGCCTACCGTACACAATAGTAAAAACGGAAAAGAAATTGCGAAGAAAACATTTACAGGGCCAGACTTTTTTGCGCTGATTGATGAAATTAGTATTTACATCAAAAACAACGTAGGAATTGTTCAAGAAATGCAAGATCGTTATATCGATTTAAGTATTAAAGAAATGACTACAGGTTCTATGAAAGCACTTGAAGCGTGGGCAAAAAGAGATTATGACGAAGCTGTAAAAATTGATAGCTCGTTTACATTGGCATACTTCTATAATGCTGTTCGAAGAAATAGATATAGTCATGGGGAATTGGAGGAAAAATATCTAATTGACAAAGCCTACGATTTGAAAAATAATTTACCGATTCAAAGTCAGTTTGAGATTTTGATGTACAAACACATTATTTACAATCGTTGGGAAGATGCAGAAAAATTAATCGGTTATCAATTAGAAATTGAACCCAATAATGAAGATTATAATCGTCTTTTAGACATTGTTTATAGTGAAACTAAAAACATTGATGGTCATTATCAACATGCTTTAGAACGATTCAATCAAAACAAAAATGAAGAAAATGCGAGGAGTTATTATACATCATTAATTTTTAGTGGAAAATTTGATGATGCTATAAACCTTATAAAAGCATACGAGTTATTATCTCCAGATACCGAAGAAATTCAGCGTATCAAAGCATACACATATTTATCAGCAAATAAAATAGAAGAAGCAGAAAAGACATACGCTACAATGAAGTTGAAATGGCCAGAAGAGACGATTTACCAAAAAACTATTGATGAATATATTGCCAAGATTAAAACATCTCTACCAAACTTCGACTACGACGCATACAAAGGAATTTATAGAACAATTAATTCTGAGCAACAAATTGAATATTTCCAAAAAGACAATTCATACTTCATTCATTATAAGAATCAGCTAATGAATAGAGCGTTTCCTTTAAACTCAGATGTTCTGCTTTCTTTAGATCCAGGATGGGTTTCTGGAACAAAGCATAATTTTCAAAAAGACAGCTTAGGAAATGTATATGGAGTTATCGTAAATCAATTCAATAGAAACAAAACATATGATTTCTATTATTACAAAGAAACTGCGGAAATTACAAATGCCTATAATTTATTGAAGTCGCACCAGTTCGATAATCTTGAACAAACATTTGAGGATTTAGTTACCAAATACCCAAATCATTGGTTCTTAAAAGACGCGTTAACGTATGTACAATACAGAAAGAAAAAAGGAGACAAAGCTCTTTTGAAACAATATGAAAAAATAGCTGGAACCTACGGTACAAGAACATTTTGGGTGGAAAAAGGAAAATTATTTTATAAGCGCGATAACTTACCAAAAGTTGAAATTTTCCCAATAGATGAGAATCGATATATTAGCTTATCTAAGTTTGAAACTCACTACGGTTTCGAAGAAAATAAAGACAAAAAAACAGCATCTTTCACGTGGTCTTACCATGTTGCAAACAAAGAATGGATCAAAGCAGAAAACAACACCAACTACATTCTAAAAAACTAGACCATTAACTAATTGTTTTTCAATACTGAATAATGCATTCTTGCATAGTTTCGTTATATTTAAATTAAACTTTTCTCTTCTGAATAAGTCTTAATAATATGAAAAACAAGCATATTCTTCATTTATATAATAGAATTGGGTTTGGAATTCTTCCTAACGAAGTTGAGAAACTCAACTCTAAAACTCCTACTGAAGTTGTCAATATTCTTTTTGAATCTTCAGAAACCATAACTCCGTTGTATATCGACACAAGCTTCTTGAATTCTGTTTCGTTAAAAGCATTGAAAAATAAATCTAAGCGACAAGAGCTAATGAAAATGAGCAGGAAAAAAGTTCGTGAGTTAAACTTAGTTTGGATGGATAGACTCGCAAATCCCAAGGAAGTTTTACGAGAAAAAATGACCTTGTTTTGGGCGAATCATTTTGTTTGTGAAGACAAAAATGTATTACATATTTTACAATACAACAATACGCTAAGAAAACACGCATTGGGAAACTTTGGAGATTTTGTAAAAGCTATTTCCAAAGAAGCGGCAATGCTAAAATATTTAAACAATAAACAGAATAGAAAAAACAGTCCGAACGAAAATTTTGCTCGTGAACTCTTAGAACTTTTCACACTCGGACAAGGAAATTATTCCGAAAAAGATATACAAGAAAGCGCAAGAGCCTTTACAGGTTATAATCACAGATTCAATGGAGATTTTATTCTTAGAAGAAGACAGCATGATTATGGAGAAAAAGAGTTTTTCGATCAAGTAGGTAGTTTTGATGGAGATGATATAATAGACATCATTCTTCAACAAAAACAATGTGCTCGTTTTATTTGCCAAAAGATGTATAAATACTTCGTAAATGACAAAATAAAACCCAATAGAATTGAAGAAATGACTTCCATTTTCTATAAAGATTATAACATTGAAAAACTGATGAAATATGTATTGACCTCAGATTGGTTTTACGATGAAGAAAATATTGGAGCTAAAATAAAGTCTCCGATTGAACTTTTAGCAACTATTCATAAAACAGTTCCTTTTAGTTTTCAAAAACCAAAACAGCAATTACTTATTCAAAAATTACTAGGTCAAATTTTACTTTTCCCTCCAAATGTTGCCGGCTGGAAAACCGGTAAAGGTTGGATTGACAGCAATACTATGGTTACAAGATTAAGATTAGCTTCTGTTCTTTTAAACAATGCGGAGATTAGTTACTCAGAAAAAGACGATTTTAAAGCTGTTGTTAATTCAATTAAAAAAGAAAAAAGAAGAAAAAGAGCCTTTATAAAAACGGAAACAAATTGGCAGAAATTCAATGAAAACTATGAGTCAATTTCAAATGAAGAACTCTTCGAAAATTTAATTCTCTGTCCAATTACTAGTGGAACAAAAGAAATCATGAATCAATATAAAGATTTACCCAAAAAGGATTTCTGCATTCAACTGATGTCTTTACCTGAATACCAACTTTGTTAATTTGAAAAAAATGAAAAGAAGAAATTTTATAAAAAGAACATCTTTAGCGACAGGAGGAATGTTTTTTGTTCCTCAGTTTTTAAAAGCTTTTGAACATGGTTTACCTGAACTTAATAATTACAAAAAACTTGTTATTATTCAATTAAAAGGAGGAAATGATGGATTGAATACTATTGTTCCTTTTAGAAATGATATTTACTATCAAAATCGTCAAAGAATTGGGATTCAAAAAAGCGAATTACTAAACCTTAACAGTGAACTGGGTTTTCATAAAAGTTTATTACCTCTAAAACGATTATTTGATAATGGTTATGTGAGTATTATTAATAATGTTGGTTATCCTAATCCGAATCGTTCACATTTTAGATCAACAGATATCTGGCAGACTGCAAGTGATAGCAATCAATATTTACAATCAGGTTGGGTTGGTCGATTTTTAGATGAAACAAACGCTAAACCCTACAGAGCAATTGAAGTAGATGAAAGTTTATCATTAATACTTAAAGGGAATAATCAAAATGGATTGGCAATTACAAATCCAAAACTATTTCATCGTTTGTTAAATCAGCCGTTTTTCGATAATGTGTTTAACAAATATTCGAACGATTCACATTTAAGTGAACACAATCTTGGTTACTTATACAATACCATGATCGATGCGAAATCATCAGCAGCTTATATTTACGAGAAAACGAAAACAAGTTCATCTAGTGTAGACTATCCAAAAAACGCTTTTGGAAAGCAATTAAAAACCATTTCTGAATTTATTTCTTCAGGAATTGATACACAAATTTATTACGCTGGATTAACTGGTTTTGACACACATGCCAATCAAACAAACAGGCAATCAAGATTATTAAAAGTTTATGCTGAAAGTATAGAGGCATTTGTAAAAGATTTAGAGAAAAACAATCAATTTAAAGACACTTTAATTCTCACCTTTTCTGAATTTGGAAGGCGTGTAAAACAAAATGGTTCCAACGGAACAGATCATGGAACAGCTAATAATGTATTCGTTATTGGTAAAGATTTAAAGAAAAATGGAATATATAATGCACTACCTAATCTTGATGACTTAGATAATAACGGAGATTTAAAATTTTCTATAGATTTTAGAGAAGTTTATGCGACACTACTTGATAAGTGGTTAGGTATAGATAATAATAAGATTCTAAATAAAAAGTTCTCTAATCTTGATTTTATTTAAGCAAATAAAGTTGCAAAAGCTTCTTCTATTTTACCAACTAAAATTAGCTTAATAGAATGATTTTTTGAGGTAATTTTATTGTATTTAGATGTTACAAAAGTTTTATATCCCAGTTTTTCAGCTTCTACAATTCGTTGATCAATCTTTGGAACCGGACGAATTTCTCCTGCTAAACCAACTTCAGCCGCAAAACAAACATCAGGATTTATAGCAATATCCTGATTAGAAGATAAAATTGCCGCTACAACTGCTAAATCAATAGCCGGATCGTCAATATAAATTCCACCAGTTACATTTAAAAATACATCTTTAGCACCTAGTTTAAAACCTGCTCGTTTTTCCAAAACAGCTAAAATCATGTGCAATCGCTTTAGATTATAACCTGTTGTAGAACGTTGTGGCGTTCCGTATACCGCAGTGCTTACTAACGCTTGTATTTCTATCATTAACGGACGAACTCCTTCTAAAGTTGACGCAATTGCAGTTCCACTTAGATCAGTGTCTTTTTTAGAAATTAGAATTTCAGATGGATTGGTAACTTCTCGTAAACCATCAGATAACATTTCATAAATTCCTAATTCTGCCGTTGAACCAAATCTGTTTTTTTGAGATCTTAATATTCGATAGGTATGATTTCTATCTCCTTCAAATTGAAGAACTACATCCACCATGTGTTCTAAGATTTTTGGCCCGGCAATGTTTCCTTCCTTATTTATATGCCCAATTAATAAAACTGGTGTATTGGTTTCTTTGGCAAATTTTATAAGTTCTGCGGACGTTTCTTTAATCTGGGAAATGCTTCCAGGAGAAGCTTCAATATTGTTTGTATATAATGTTTGAATGGAATCAATAACCAAAACATCTGGTTCCACCTCTTCAACATTTCTAAAAATTTGTTGCGTATTTGTTTCTGTAAGAACTAAGCAATTTGAATTTTGATTTGCCAAACGTTCTGCTCTCATTTTAATTTGAGATTGACTCTCCTCACCTGAAACGTATAATACTTTCTCAGTAATCTGTAATGCAATCTGAAGTAACAGTGTAGACTTACCAATTCCTGGTTCACCTCCTAATAACACAACTGATCCTTTTACCAATCCACCTCCTAAAACAGTATCAAGTTCATTGTTTCTAGTATGAATTCTCTCCTCTGTATTCAATTCAATTTCTTGAATCTTCAGCGGTTTACTCACTATTTTTTGAGAATTAGATGGTGATTTCCAGTTTCGTTTTTCTTCTTTTTGAACTACTTCTTCAACAACTGTATTCCATTCTTTACAATTCGGACATTGTCCAACCCATTTAGCATGT
Source organism: Tenacibaculum sp. 190524A05c (assembly GCF_964036595.1). Lineage (NCBI taxonomy): Bacteria > Pseudomonadati > Bacteroidota > Flavobacteriia > Flavobacteriales > Flavobacteriaceae > Tenacibaculum > Tenacibaculum platacis. The sequence continues at coordinate 2,469,983 of NZ_OZ038523.1, forward strand.
TGTGCTCCACAATTTTGACAGAAATACGTTGTTTTTGTTTTAGCCATTTAGAAGAGATTTATATTGATACAAAGAAAAGAAATTTATAAGTATCGACCCTCTAAAACTTCCCACTTATACATTTCAGCAAACTCCGAAAGTTTCTTCAAACCATTCTTTAGTTCAATAGTATATATTTCTTTTTCATCTTTTTCCGAAGCACTTGAAATATTTCCTTTAGTTATAGTCAAAGATTTTTTCTTAAAATCATAAAACATACCTTCTGTGTCCCCAGATGAACTATGAACATCATGACTTTGAGCTTTAATCAAGCACAAGTTGTTCTTAACCATTTTAAACGTGTAACTCTGGTTTCCTCTTGTATATTGATAATATATTATTAACTCATCTTTATCAATAGAAATTTCTGGTTTTAAATTAAGAAGCATTCCTCCTTCGTCTCCTCGAGCTATAAAAGTGTTATTTTGAACGATTATCTTATCGTCTAAAAACACTACTAATATTCTTGGTAAATTTTTTCTAGCCCTCTCACCTATTCGTTGCTCTATTAAACTATCTTTTGATTCCAACACAAGTACAACATCCTTTTGTTTATTCTTATTTAAAGAACCCTCTACTTTAATTAAAACTTTCCAATTTTCCTCTTTTACAACCTTATTTAAGCTGTGTTTAGTGAAATCTGGATAAATCGAATTAGTTTGAGAATAGGTAACTATTCCACTTAAAATAAATGTAATCTGAAGTAATATTTTCTTTATCATAGTTTTCATTAATTTTATAATAATTTACTCAAAAAAACTTTTCAATAATTCTGACTTTAGAGCTGTACTATCTTTAATTGTTTCTTTTGGAGATTGCTGCATGAATAAATTATTCTTCTTGTACACGCCAACATAAACTTTATAAGGTTCATTTTTTAAAACATTCTTGACACAGTACTCAATATTAGTATACAATTGTTTCTTTTGATCTTCTGAATACTGATTGTAATCTCCGACTTCTATAAGAATTAATATCCTGTCTTCGATTATCTTAGTCGTGTAACTCATACTATATTCCTCCGCAAATGTAGTTTTGGGTTCCAGACAATTTTTTATGTTATGAGCAACTGGATCTTCTAAAATACTAGGTTCGATTACAGAATAATCCATAAGATTATTTAGCTCTTTTCTCCATTTTGCAACTTTTTTAGGTTTCTTTTGATAATACTCCTTATCTAAATTTATTGTTTCTTGAACTTCATTCTCGTTATTAAAATCAGTCTTTGAATTAAATGTATTATAGATTAATGCATAAATAGCTAAAAGAAAAGTCAAAAGAAAAACAAAACCAATAATCAAACAACCGAATGAATGCCATTTAGACGACTTCATTGTTTTTGCTCGTAGAATAGTATCAACAGCCGGTTTTAAATTATTTGGTATTTCTTTTTCACTATACGTTTTTTTACAATGCAAACAAGTAACTTCTACACTTCTTCCAAATGATATAATTGGAATCCAAAAAACATGAAAATAAGACCCGTAAACCGTTACTCGTAAATTATTATCGACATTACAATAATCACATGAAACATTTTGCTTAATAAGAACTGATCCTATCATAGGAGTTCTAACCCCGAAGAATATTAACATAACAAATTTTTTAGAGCAAATATAACCATAAATATGACTCTAAATTATTGTAAAATCAATAGTCTTTAGCTTATGATTTACGTCTATTATAAACTGGTAGAAATAAAAACGATAATCCTCCGAAAATAATAATCATCGCAGTTTGAGCTGTCCACATAATCCAACCAAAAGCATTCGCTGGCTCTTCTGGAATATTAAATAAAGCGAATGCACCTGCTACAGCAACAGGATACAACCCAATTCCTCCATTGGTTGCAGCAATACTAAATCCTCCTGCTATGAAACCAACCAAAACAGCTCCAAAAGGCACATTAAAACTTTCTATTGCTGGTATTGTTGCCCAAAACATGGCAACATACATCAGCCAAATAAAAACGGTATGAAATATGAACGCCCATTTGTTCTTCATTTTGAAGATGCTCATGGCTCCCTCAACTAGTCCAGTAACGAAGTTTTTTATTTTTAAACCCAAACCGCTAGATGCTTTTTTAACAAATCTTACAAAAATTAAGATTCCTAAAACTAACCCACCTAACAATATAAGAATTTTAGAAGGAGAAAAATTCTTCATAAGCAATTCGTAAATGAAATCGAACTGTACAAAAAGGGTAACGCAGATGATTAATAACATCATTATTAAATCCGCAATTCGTTCTGCAACAATTGTCCCGAAGCCTTTCTCAAAAGGAATCTCCTCATAAGTTGTCATTACAGTAGCTCTGAAAACTTCTCCAGCTCTTGGAATCGTTAAATTCACAAGATAAGCAACAAGCACTGCCATTGTACTATTTCCGAAATCTGGTTTATAACCTAGAGGCTCCAATAAAAACTTCCAGCGATAAGCACGTGACAAATGACTTAAAACACCAAAGAATAAACCTAAAGCTATCCACCAATAATTAGCATTCTTAAAATATTGTACTAAGGTTTCAATCGAAACTTTTGACAGAGAATACCAAACTAAAAAACCTCCCAAAGCGAGAGGTAATACTGTTTTTATAATTTTTTTTAACGACAACTTGAAGTAATTTTATTCTAGTAAATTAGTTTCTTCATTTGGAAAAACTAATTGAGGTTTAAACTTTCTTGCTTCTTCGATATCCAAAAATCCATAAACGATTAAAATTAATACGTCACCTTTTTGAACTCTTCTTGCCGCTGCTCCGTTTAATGTTATTTCTCCACTTTTTCTTGGTCCAGGAATCGCGTAAGTTTCTAAACGCTCTCCATTGTTATTGTTTACAATTTGAACTCTTTCTCCCTCAATAATTCCGGCCGCATCCATTAAATCTTCATCAATGGTAATACTTCCAATATAATTTAAATCTGCACCAGTAACTTTTACTCGGTGAATTTTTGATTTTACTACTTGTACTAACATGCTACAAAAATACTGTTTTTAAAGAATCTATCTTTTATTATTTGTTAATTGTTTTTGAATCGGACATTGTCAATCAAACGAATTTTACCTGCAAAAACTGCTATGAAAGCTCTATATCTCTTCTTAGGCTCGAACTTTTCTGCAGATATTAAAGTTTTTTCTTCTGCTATGGTGAAGTATTCTAACTCTAAAAGCGGATTTTGTTTAAATTGATTTTCTACCCATTCTATAATTTCTTTAGCATTTTTTGTGCCAGTTTTTTTTCTTGCTTTCTTAAGAATTTTATGGATAAACGGTGCTGCTTCTCTGTGTTCTTTTGTTAGCCTAGCATTCCTAGAACTCATTGCTAAACCATCTTTTTCCCTAAAAATTGGCATTCCTTTTATTTTAACAGGAATATTATATTTCTCAACCAATTTTTTAATGATCTGTAATTGCTGAAAATCTTTCTTTCCAAAATAGGCAACATCTGGTTCTACAATTTCAAACAAAGCTTTTACAATTGTTCCCACACCATCAAAATGTCCATCTCTAAACTTTCCTTCCATTTGATGCTCTAAACCATCAAAATCAAACTTTTCTGCGATTACATTCTCATCGTAAATTTCATCAACTGAAGGATAAAACAACACATCACAATTCACACTTTCTAATAAAGCAACATCGTTCTCAAACGTTTTCGGATATTTATCTAAATCTTCCTTATTATCGAACTGTGTAGGGTTTACAAAAATGCTGACAACTGTAGTATCTGTCTTACGTATAGCTTTCTCTACCAAAGAAATATGTCCCTCATGCAAAGCACCCATCGTAGGTACAAATCCGATTCTATTTCCTTTCTTTTTTTCTTCCGCTAAATAGATTTTTAAATCGGATTTTGACTTGAATATTTTCATTAAATGTATGTTACGATATGGGCAAAATTAGCAATTTAACAGGATTTTAGCATAAAATTTCGTAGTTTTGCGCCTTTAAAAGAGTTAGATTTAATGAAGGATAAGAGAATATTGTACGTTTCTTCGGAAGTTATTCCTTACTTACCAGAAACAGAATTATCATCTACCGCATTCAATGTTGCAAAATTTGCACATTCTAAAGGAGTTCAAACCAGAATCTTTATGCCACGTTTCGGCGTGATTAATGAAAGAAGACATCAGTTACATGAAGTAATTAGATTGTCTGGAATGAATTTGATTATCAACGACATGGATATGCCATTAATTATTAAAGTAGCTTCTATTCCAAAAGAAAGAATGCAAGTTTACTTTATTGATAATGATGAGTATTTCAAAAGAAAAGCGATATACACGGACGAAGACGATAAACTATTCAATGACAACGATGAAAGAATGATTTTCTTTGCAAAAGGAGTTGTTGAAACAGTAAAAAAATTAAACTGGGCACCAGATATTATTCATGTTCATGGATGGATGGCTTCTTTACTTCCTTTATATTTAAAAGAATACTACAAAGAAGAGCCTTTATTTACTGACAGTAAAATTGTTACTTCGTTATACAGCAATGAATTCCAAGGTGAATTAAATAGCGAATTAATCAACAAGGTTAAATTTGATAAAATTGATAATAGCAGTATTGCTCATTTAGAAACACCAACTCAAGAAAACATTTTGAGAAATGCGGTTTTAAATTCTGATGCTGTTATTAAAGGAAGTAACGAATATTCTCCAGAATTTGAACAATTCATTAATGATAGTGGCGTTATGGTACTAGACTACCAATCTGAAGAGTATTTAACTGAAGCATATTTAGACTTCTACAAAGAGAATGTTCTTGAGCTTCAAGATTCTTAAATTTTTCAAATTAAAATATGACTAAAAAAATTGTTTATTTAAGTGTAGCTGTAATCTCACTTTTATTTGTGATTTCTTGCGAAAAAGACTTTCGTGAAATTGGAGGTAATGTTATTAGCAACAATCAGTTCGATACAAAACAAATTACACTTGAAGTTGTAATGACTGATAGTATCGTTGACGCTGTTAGAGCTGATAATGTAGGTATTGGTAGTTTAGGAGAATATCTCTTAGGGATTTATAACAATCCTGACTATGAAAAGATAGAAGCTTCAATTATCAGTCAACTTGCACTAATTACAAATCCTAGAACTGCAGAAGTTACTTCAAATGATGGAGATGATGATGTTGATTCAATTTATGTTTTCAATCAAGCGGTTTTAGAAATTCCTTACACTTCAACGGCATTAGATGATGAAGCAGATGGAAAACCTAAATTTAGATTAGATTCTTTATTAGGAAATTCTACTATTCCTATGACTTTAGAAGTTCATAGAAATGGAACTTTCTTAAATACTTTAGATCCTAACAATCCCTCAGATCAAAATAGCTATATGTCTGATGCGGATTATATTGAAACGGAATTATTAAATGATGATCCAGGCTTCACTTTCACACCTGACCCTACCGATACATTATACGTTTTAGATAGAGAATTAAGTACTGGAGCTACTTTTAAAGATACTATTAAATTAACCAATAGTATTCCTTTCTTAACAGTTCCGTTGAACAAAACTAGAATGCAGGAATTATTTTGGGACAAATTCGGCGATGCTGAATTTACTACTCAAAATGATTTTAATAACTATTTCAGAGGATTAATTTTAAAAACAGAAGGAGCGGACGGATCTATGGTTCCATTATCATTGGGAACAAATGCACCACGTGTTAAGTTTTACTATACAATAACTACTTTAGATGAAGGTGTCGTCAAAGATACGATTGTTGGTAATTATTCTTTCAACTTTGCTGGGGTTACTAACAGTAAATACAAAATGACTGCACCTCAAAACCCAGTACCTTCGAATAGTATTGCAATTCAAGGAACTGCTGGTAGTATGGCAAAACTTCAAATTTTAAACGGAACAGAATTACAGGACTTAAGATCCCAAAACATCTTAATTACTGATGCTTCCTTAGTTTTTAACATTGATGCTTCTAGAGACACCACAAAAGTTCCTTTAAGATTATTATTATTTAAAAATAATAAAGGGAATGCAGAACAAATTGAAGATAGCTACACAGAGCCTTTATTCTACGGAGGAGGTTTAACTGATGATGATGAAGGAAAACCTAAAGAATATACTATCAGGATTACGGATTATATATCGAACTTGGTAACTGGACAATCTGATGATAATTTACCACTTGTTCTTAAGGTTTATAATAATCCTACTGATGCCTCTATTATAAATAACTTTATACAAACAGAGGTAAATACTTATAACTGGAACCCAAGAGGAGTTACTTTGTATAATCACGAAGCAACGAATGGTGAAAATAGAATTAAGTTAGTAATATCATACTCAGAAGAAAAAGATAATTAGAAATAAAACAACAACTTAAAAAATTATTATGTGTGGAATCACAGGTTATATTGGTGATAGAGATGCGTATCCTATTGTAATAAACGGTCTTAAAAGATTAGAATACAGAGGATATGATAGCGCTGGTATTATGATGTATGACGGAGAATCTATGAATCTTTCCAAAACAAAAGGAAAGGTATCTGATTTAGAAGTTATCACTAACAATCAAGAAACAAGAAAGAAAGGAAAAATAGGAATTGGACATACAAGGTGGGCTACACATGGTGTTCCTAACGATGTAAACTCTCATCCTCATTTCTCTGAATCAGGAGATTTAGTAATTGTACATAATGGAATCATTGAGAATTATGATACCATTAAAAAAGAATTAATTTCTCGTGGTTACAAATTCCAGAGTGATACAGATACTGAGGTTTTAGTGAACTTAATAGAAGAAGTTAAAAAAACTGAAGGATGTAAATTAGGTAAAGCTGTTCAATTAGCATTAACTAATGTTATTGGAGCTTATGCTATCGCTGTTTTTGACAAAACAAAACCAAATGAACTTGTTGTAGCAAGATTAGGAAGTCCTATTGCAATTGGTGTTGGAAAAGACAACGAAGAGTTTTTTGTTGCTTCTGATGCATCTCCTTTTATCGAATTTACAAAAGATGCTTTATACCTTGAGGATGGAGAATTAGCTATCATCAAAAAAGGTAGAAAAGTAAAAGTTAGAAAAATTGATAACGACAAACCTGTTGATCCAGATATTCAAGAACTTAAATTAAGTTTAGATCAAATTGAAAAAGGTGGATACGACCACTTTATGTTAAAAGAGATTTACGAACAACCAAAAGCTATAATTGATACATACAGAGGGCGTATGTTAGCCAATGAAGGTATTATTAGAATGGCTGGAGTTGATGATAACATTAGTAAATTCCTAAATGCTGATCGAATCATTATTATTGCTTGTGGTACTTCTTGGCATGCAGGTTTAGTAGGTGAATACTTAATTGAGGATATGGCGCGTATTCCAGTTGAAGTTGAATATGCATCGGAATTCAGATATAGAAACCCAATTATTACTCCAAAAGACGTAGTAATCGCTATCTCTCAATCTGGAGAAACAGCTGATACTTTAGCTGCTATTAAATTAGCTAAATCAAAAGGAGCTTTTGTATTTGGAGTTTGTAATGTAGTAGGATCTTCTATAGCAAGAGAAACACACGCTGGTGCGTATACTCATGCTGGACCAGAAATTGGTGTTGCTTCTACAAAAGCATTTACTACCCAAATTACAGTATTAACTTTACTATCTTTAAAATTAGCTCAAGCGAAAGGAACATTATCTAAAACTGCTGTAAATACTTATTTACAAACTATGCAGCAAGTTCCTAATCAGGTTGAAAAATTATTAAAAATAGACCCTATTGTAAAGGAAATTGCATATCACTATAAAGACGCTACTAACTGTCTTTATCTTGGTAGAGGATTTAATTTCCCTGTAGCTTTAGAAGGAGCTTTAAAACTTAAGGAGATTTCATATATTCATGCTGAGGGTTATCCTGCTGCAGAGATGAAGCACGGACCAATTGCATTAATTGATGAAAATATGCCGGTTTTTGTTATTGCAACGAGAAAAGGACATTATGAAAAAGTAGTTAGTAACATTCAGGAAATCAAATCGAGAAGTGGAAAAATTATAGCGATCGTTACTGAGGGTGACGAAACTGTAAAAGAAATCGCAGACCACGTTATTGAGATTCCTGAAACTGAAGAAGCATTGACTCCTTTATTAACTACAATTCCTTTACAGCTACTATCATACCATATAGCAGTTATGTTAGGAAAGAATGTAGATCAACCAAGAAACTTGGCCAAATCTGTAACAGTAGAATAATTTTATTTTATATAGACAAAAAAACCAGCTTTTAAAGCTGGTTTTTTTATTTCTTAAGGAAAGTTGCATAAATAGGAAAATGGTCAGAGAAACCGCCTTTATACCACGGCCCAATATAAGTTCTAAATGGACTACCTTTAAATTTTCCTTTATGTGTTTTCAACCATCTCTTATTAAATATTCTGACATCTAAGAACTCATGTTCAGTTTCCTTTTTCTTGAAGTTTTTCGATAAAATAATTTGATCAAATAAATACCACTCCTTTCTAAAGGATAACGTACCCAATCCCTGTTTTTGAAGCCCTAACATTGGATTATAGAAATCTTCTGTTACTAAATGTTGTTCTATACTTTCAGAATCAGGATTATCATTAAAATCGCCCATAATAATAATCTTTGCCTCAGAATCCTTACTTCTTATCTCTTCAACAGCCTTCTGTACAACTTTTGCTGCCTGTATGCGTTTAGGTCTAGTTTCCTCTTCTCCTTCTCTTCTCGATGGCCAATGGTTGACTATTATATGAACCAATTCTTCGTTCAAAAATCCAGACACTAATAATACATCTCTCGTGTGATCTTTTGTACCATCTTCATCAAGAAAATTAAATTGAAACTTTTTACTGGAAACTGGCTCAAAGAATTGTGCCCTGTAAAGTAAAGCAGTATCAATTCCTCGTTCATCTTTTGAATCAAAATGAACATATCTATATCCGTGATTTCTCAGATCTTTTTGAGCCACTAAATCTTCTAAAACTCTTGTGTTTTCAACCTCAACTAAACCTACAATAACCGGTGTTTCCTTGGACACCTTCTTCCCTATTTGGGAAATAACATAGCTAATTTTCTTAAGTTTTCTTCGGTATCTCTTGTGTGTCCATTTGCGTTCCCCTTTCGCAGTATATTTATCATCATTTGTAAAAGGATCGTCAATTGTATCGAAAAGATTCTCTACATTATAAAACGCAATGGTTAGAAGTTGTTCTCTACTATATTTCATACGTTAACAAATATAGTAACTAAAAACGCAACCCGAAGGTTGCGCTATTCTTATATTGTTTCTCCTAATTCTTTCAGTTTAGAAGTATTTTCTGCTAACATCAATTCATCAATGATTTTCTGAATATCTCCATTTACAATATTTTGTAAATCGTATAATGTTAAACCAATTCTATGATCTGTAACACGACCTTGAGGATAATTATACGTTCTAATTTTAGCAGAACGATCTCCCGATGTTACCATTGAACCTCTTTTCGCTGCATCTTCGGCTTGTTTCTTAGCCAACTCTAAATCATATAATCTAGAACGTAATACTTTAAAGGCTTTCTCTTTATTCTTATGCTGTGATTTCTGATCCTGACATTGTGCAACTAATCCTGTTGGTATATGTGTTAAACGAACCGCAGAATATGTCGTATTCACCGATTGTCCTCCAGGTCCAGACGAACAGAAAAAGTCAATACGTACATCTTTAGGATTAATTTCAACATCGAATTCTTCAGCCTCTGGAAAAACCATACATGTTGCTGCCGAAGTATGAACACGTCCTTGAGTTTCTGTCTGTGGAACACGTTGTACACGATGTACCCCAGCCTCAAATTTCAAAGTTCCGTATACATCTTCACCAGAAACTTCAAACTGTATTTCTTTAAATCCACCGTTTGTACCTTCACTATAATCAACTACAGAAACTTTCCAACCTCTTCCTTCACAATATTTAGTATACATTCTAAATAAATCTCCAGCGAAAATACTAGCTTCGTCACCACCTGTTCCTGCCCTTAATTCTACAACAGCATTTTTTCCATCTTCAGGATCTTTAGGAATTAACAAGAATTTTATCTCTTCCTCTAAAACTGGAATTCTTTCTTTAGCTTCATCCATTTCCATTTTTGCCATCTCTACCATTTCGGCATCACTTCCGTCAGCAATTATTTCTTTGGCTTCATTAATGTTGTTTAAAAGCGTTTCATATTCATTCGCTTTTTTCACAACTTTACCTAAATCTTTGTATTCCTTATTTAGTTGTACATAACGCTTTTGATCAGAAATAATATCCGGTTGGATAATTAAATCTGAAACCTCATCGTAGCGTTGTTTTACTATCTGTAATTTATCTAGCATTATTCTCTTGGTTGGAGTGCGAATTTACGACTTTTCTTTAAATTTGTGGAACTGAAAATCAGTGATTGATCTAAAACCTTACTTCTATGCGTTATCTAATTTTTCTTTTTGCAATTTCTATTTGTTTCTCTTGTAAAACTGAACCTAAAAATCCTAAGTTTTTAATTGGCAAATGGAAGAGAATCAATGAAGATTCCACAAAAACAACGTATGAAATTTGGAACCAAGATTTTTCTGGAATGGGGTACACTTTAAAAGATAATGATACGGTATTCAAAGAAATTCTTAATATCACTGATATAAAAGGTAATCAGTATTTTCAAGTTACAGGCGTCAACCAACAACCTACTCTATTTGCAGTAACTGAACTTACGGACAAATCAATCATATGTAAAAATGATCAGAACGAATTCCCAAAAGAGATTTCGTATTGGATGGAAGAAGGTAAATTGAAAGCAAAAGTTGCCAATGAGGACTTTGCAATAGATTTCGTTTTTGAAAAGATTGACTAACCCAGTCTAATTCTTAATAAGCAGCACCACACCTGATATAAAGAGCAAGCAAAGTACAATATTTTTTAATACATCTTCATTTAACTTGCTATACAAAGATTTTCCTAAAAATGTTGCCAATAGAAACGACGGTACTATAAACAATGAATTGTAAAAATGGTTATGAGTTAGAATATTTTGTGCATACAAAATTGGTACTCTAGTAATTGTTATCAAACCCAAAACTCCAATCATTGTAGCTCTAAAAGTTCTCATATCAACAACCGTATTTTTTACCACCATCACATACAACGGTCCACCAGTTGAAAACAATCCTGAGAAGAAACCTCCAGCTAAGCCAAATACGAAGCTAAATCGAGTTTTCCTTTCATTGGTAGCTTTAACAAAAAACATTGTATAAATAACGTATAGTAAAATAAATGCTCCTAACATTTTTTTCAGAACTAAAGGTTTTCCATACTGTAATATCCAAATTCCCAAAGTTACTCCAATAATAGTCGCTATAGTTAGTTTTAGCAATACTGGTTTATCGATATTCTTCCATTCCTTAACAACTAAAATTGCACTCGAATACAGATAGAATAATGCTAAATAAGCAATGGCATCTTGTAAATTCATGACTATTAATAAAATAGGCAACGCAACTAATGCTCCGGCAAAACCAACAACAGTTTGAATAAAAAAGCCAAGAAATACGGCCAGTACTAACACTAAAAAAACACTTAGAGCCATTATATAAAGTTTAATAAATTCTTGACACAAAATTAAAATCCTATTACTTTAGTAGGAAATTAATTCAACGGTGATGACTATCAATATGAGTTGAATTGAGTTTTGTAAAATCTAAAAACCAATGAATCGATGGTAGACCAAATAGATCAATTAATTCTAAATGCTTTGAATTACAATTCTAGAATATCTTTTGCCGACATTGGCAGAAAAATTAACCTATCACCTTCTGCCGTAAGAGAGAGAATACAGAAACTTGAAGATCATGAAATCATAAAGAATTATACCGCAGAAATAGATTATTCCAAAGTTGGTTACGGAATTGAGGCTTTTATAATACTGAAGTTGCATAGTGGAAAACTGAAACTCTTTTTAAACGAATCAAAAAAATATAAGGAAATAAAAAAAGCTTATCGCATCACAGGTTCTCAGAATATCCACATGAAAGTTGTACTTAAAAATCAATTACACTTACAAGAGTTTATAGATCAACTTATTGATTATGGAGACACCACAACTCACTTAATTTTATCAGAGATAAAAAGCAACTAAAAAAAGGATTTTCACACTTCTTTTACATTGATTTGACACTTTTGACGAAGTGCTAAAATAGTTTTACTCAGAATTTAAAAATTAAATCAGATGAGGAAAATTATTATGCTATTCGTTTATTTCTTGAGTTTATCAACACTAACTTTTGCACAAGAAAAACTAAATATCAATATCGAAAAGAGTACTATTAAATGGATAGGTGAATACACGTTTCATTTTGGTGGTCATGACGGTTTTATCAACTTTAAAGATGGCTTTTTTATAAAAACAAAAGATGTTATTACTGGTGGTGAATTTATAATTGACATGAATTCCATAACCAATACAGACATTAAAAATGCCGAAGCAAATAAAGGATTGGTCAATCATTTAAAAGATCCGGATTTTTTTGACGTTCCTAAATATCCCATTGCAAAATTGGAAATTACCTCTGTTGAGTATTTCGAAAACAACAAAGGGAGGATTCACGCGAACATGACTATTAAAGGAATTACTAAACCTATTAAATTCAATACAGAATTCAATTACGAAAAGCAGGAAATGTTTGCTCGTTTTAAAATAGATCGTCGAGATTGGAATGTTAGCTATAAAAGTAAGTTCAAAGATGGTGCTATTTCAGACGCAATAGGTTTTGAAGTCACTTTAAAACTGTAATTGTCATGAAAAGATTAGTCTTAATTTTACCATTGCTCATTCAAACTTTAACTGTATACCCACAAAAGGAATCTTCTTTACAAATTTTTGAAAACACGAAAAAATGGAATAGAGAAGTGATTCAATTTCCTATAGAATGGGCTCCGAAATTTAAATTGACTGGATTTGAAGAACTACTCTTTACACCTAACTGGAACAAACCTAAAAATCAAGACTATTGGTCTTTACTAATTGGATGGAAAATTAATACAGAACAATTAATTTCATTAGCTGAAATAGAATCAAATTTTCAAGGTTATTTTGATGGTTTAATGAAACCTAATCATTGGGCTAAAGAATTTCCAGATCCCAAAGTTAGTTTTCGTAAAGACAAAAATGACTTTTTAGGAACAATGACTTTCTTCGACGGATTTCATACTGGAAAAGTGATCACAGTGAATATTCGAGGCAATCAAAAATTTGAAAAATCACTCAAAAAATCCATAATCAAATTTCAAATATCGCCTCAAGAGTTTGATCATCAAATATGGGATAAATTAAACGTAATTAAAGTAACAGAAACATCTACGTCCATTTTTAATCTTGATTCTTCATGGGGCAAAGAAAGGTTTCCTTTTCCTATAAATTTTGCTCCAGAAATTAATTTTAACGGAATTGCTGAAGTAAGATTTCCTCCAAAAGGATGGAGAGATCCTAATCACGAAAACTTTTGGTCTTACACCTATGCTTGGAAAATAAATCTAGACAAACCAATTACTGCCGCGGAGTTAGCTACTAATTTAGAACTGTATTTTGATGGTTTAAATAATCTAAAACACAATAAGGATTTAAGCAAGTATAAAGCCATTGTGAATATCATTAAAATTAAATCTTTACATAACAACGACTTATTTATTGGTAGAATCAAAACTTATGATCGTTTTGCAACTAACAATGAATTGGAATTAAACGTATTAATTGAAGCTTTCAATTATCCAACAGAAAAACAAAGTATACTTCACTTTAAATTTTCACCAAAACATTTTAGTCATAAAACGTGGGAAATGCTATCAAAAATTCAGCTTAACAAAAACAAATAACACAAAAAAGCCTCGGATTTACCGAGGCTTTCTTATTTATATTTTAAACTATCTAGTATTCGAAAGTACCGTATTCACTCTTTATTGTAAGCTTTTTACTTTCTGAAGCCTCTACTCGACCAATAATCTTAGCATCAACATTGAATGACTTTGAAATTGTAATAATTTCTTCCGCAACTTCTGGAGAAACATATAATTCCATTCTATGCCCACAATTAAACACTTGATACATTTCTTTCCAATCTGTTTTAGATTGTTCTTGAATCAATTTAAATAATGGTGGAATTTCGAACATGTTATCTTTAACTACATGTACATTATCAACAAAGTGTAAAATCTTTGTTTGCGCACCTCCTGAACAGTGTACCATTCCGTGTACTTTATCTGCATTAAATTTCGATAAAATTGCCTTAATTATTGGTGCGTATGTTCTTGTTGGAGATAATACTAATTTACCAGCGTCTATTGGAGAGTTTTCAACCTCATCAGTTAACTTCACATTTCCAGAATATACCAATTCAGATGGCACAGCCGCATCAAAACTTTCAGGATATTTATCAGCTAAATATTTATTAAATACATCATGGCGAGCAGAAGTTAAACCATTACTTCCCATTCCTCCATTGTATTCTTTTTCGTACGTAGCTTGACCAAAAGATTCTAATCCTACGATTACATCTCCAGCTTTGATATTGGCATTGTCAATTACATCTGATCTTTTCATTCTAGCCGTTACTGTCGAATCAACAATAATTGTTCTTACTAAATCTCCCACATCGGCAGTTTCACCTCCTGTAGAATGAATGGTAACGCCAAAACCTTTTAGCTCTTCAATTAATTCTTCAGTACCGTTAATAATTGCAGAAATTACTTCACCAGGAATTAAGTTTTTATTTCTTCCTATAGTTGAAGAAAGCATAATATTGTCTGTCGCTCCTACACATAATAAATCATCTATATTCATTATCAGTGCATCTTGAGCTATTCCTTTCCACACAGAAACATCTCCAGTTTCTTTCCAATACATGTAGGCTAATGATGATTTTGTTCCCGCACCATCAGCATGCATAATTAAACAATGCTCGTCATCATTTGTTAAGTAATCTGGAACAATTTTACAGAAGGCTTTTGGAAATAAACCTTTATCAATATTTTTAATT
This sequence comes from Tenacibaculum sp. 190524A05c, assembly GCF_964036595.1. Lineage (NCBI taxonomy): Bacteria > Pseudomonadati > Bacteroidota > Flavobacteriia > Flavobacteriales > Flavobacteriaceae > Tenacibaculum > Tenacibaculum platacis. The sequence goes on from NZ_OZ038523.1 coordinate 2,485,051, forward strand.
GCATTATGCACATCTTCTTTTGATGCTGAAACACCTCTTTGTGCATATCGTTTAGAAACTTCTTGACTCATTTTGTTGTGTTGTTGTTGGCCACAAAATTACTTTAAAAGGTAAGACTACCAAAGTAATTTACTGTTATTTACTTCTTCGTTCATATATTACTGTATCTCTCCAAACTCCATTGAGCTCAGCAATTCTTTCTCTAAAGCCCACTTTTCTAAATCCAAACTTCTCATGAAGTCGAACACTTCCAATATTTTCAGGAAACATACTAGAATATAATGTCCAAATTCCATTCTCTTCAGAAGATTCTATTAGCTTTTCCATGAGAGAAGCACCAATTCCTTTTCCTACAGCATTTAGCTTTATATAAACACTCACCTCTGCAACTCCTCGATATTCAAATCGTTTAGAAACTGGAGCCAATGTACACCACCCTAAAACTTCTTCTTCCTGAACCATTATAAATCTGCTGTGCTTATGACAATTAGAATCCCATGCTTTCCAGTCTGGAACTTGTGTTCTAAAGGTCGCATTACCAGTTAAAATTCCTTCTTTGTAAATCTCAGCAACTTGCGGCCAATGTTCCTTTTTAAGTGGTAGTATTGTCAAAACATCCTATTTTGTAAATAACAGCTCTCTGTATTTTGTTAATGGCCATAAATTATCATCCACTAACAATTCAAGTTTATCCACATGATATCGTATATCCTCTAAGTAAGGTTTTACTTTATTACAATACGCATCTGCGTTCTTTTGTCCACTGAATTTATTTGCTTTTTTTCGCTCATCGGTCATTTGCTCAATCTTTGAATTGATTTCTGCAATATGATTTGAAATACGCTTAATTAAATCGATTTGTTCTGATGCATATTGATTGAAATCTTTTCCAAAAATCTCCTTCAATCCTTTTACGTTTTCAATTAACGTATTTTGATATTGAATTACTGTTGGAATTACATGATTTCTAGAAATATCTCCTAAAACTCTACTTTCAATTTGAATTCTTTTTGCGTACTCTTCAAGTTCTATTTCGTGTCGAGCTTCAACTTCAATCTTATTCATTACACCCATTTCCTCAAAAAGCTGAATATTCTTCTTTGATATCTTTGCTTTTAAAGCTTCAGGTGTAGCTTTATTATTACTTAATCCACGTTTCTTTGCTTCTTTCTCCCAAGCTTCACCATAACCATCTCCCTCAAATCGGATTTTTTTAGAAGCTTTTATGTATTCTCTTAATACATTGAAAACAGCTTCATCCTTTTTTAACTCTTTACTCTCAATTAAAGAATCAACTTCCTTTTTAAAATCTTTTAGCTGTTTGGCAATTATGGTATTTAAAACAGTCATTGGTCCTGCACAATTAGACCATGAACCCACAGCTCTTAATTCAAATTTATTTCCTGTGAATGCAAAAGGAGAAGTTCTATTTCTATCTGTATTGTCTAATAAGATTTCTGGAATTTTACCCACAATATTTAACTTTAAGTCTGTTTTTTCTTGTGGAGATAATTTTCCTTTCGTTACATTTTCTAACTCATCTAAAACCTCAGAAAGTTGTGAACCAATAAATACAGAAATAATTGCTGGTGGAGCTTCATTTGCTCCTAATCTATGATCATTACTTGCACTTGCAATAGAAGCTCTAATTAATTCTTCATAATCATGAACAGCTTTAATTGTATTCACAAAAAATGTCAAGAATTGTAGATTTTTCATTGGAGTTTTCCCAGGACTTAATAAGTTAACTCCTGTATTTGTGCTTAGACTCCAGTTATTATGTTTTCCAGATCCGTTAATTCCTTTGAAAGGTTTCTCATGAAATAAAACTTTAAAATTATGTCGTTGCGAAACCTTCTCCATTAAATCCATTAATAAAGAATTATGATCAACGGCTAAATTAGCTTCTTCAAATATAGGTGCAACTTCGAATTGATTTGGAGCAACTTCGTTATGTCTAGTTTTAACAGGAATTCCTAACAGCATACACTCTTGTTCAAGATCTCTCATGAAGTTCATAATACGAGTTGGAATAGATCCAAAATAATGATCTTCTAATTGCTGTCCCTTAGCTGATGAATGTCCTAAAAGCGTTCTTCCAGTCATCATGATGTCTGGCCTTGATGCTGCAAGCGCTTTATCAATTAAAAAATATTCTTGTTCCCATCCTAAGGTTGCATTTACCTTTGAAACATTCTTATCAAAATATTTACAAACTGCAGTTGCAGATTCATCAATTGCTTGTAAAGCTCTTAGTAAAGGCGCTTTATTATCTAAAGCTTCTCCTGTATATGCAACAAAAACAGTTGGTATACATAAGGTTGTTTCATATATAAATGCATTTGAAGTAGGATCCCAAGCTGTATAACCTCGAGCTTCAAAAGTATTTCGAATACCTCCATTAGGAAAAGACGAAGCATCTGGTTCTTGTTGAACCAATTTTCCACCATCAAACAATTCCATCGCCTCGCCATCATTTATAGTTTCAAAAAAAGCATCGTGCTTCTCTGCAGTTGCTCCTGTTAAAGGTTGAAACCAGTGCGTATAATGAGTAGCGCCTTTTGATAGTGCCCAACTTTTCATACTCACAGCAATTTGATCTGCAATCTTTCTATCTATTTTATATCCAAATTCAATTGCATCTTTAACTCCTTTATATGCCTCTTTGGTCATATACTGGAGCATTGCTTTATCATTAAAAACGTGCTGAGCAAACAATTCAGATCGTTTCTTATTCTCCTCTATCTTAATTACTTTTCTATTTAATGTTTCTTGAAGTGCATTAAATCTAATTGTAGCCATTTTCTGAAATTTGACACAAAAATACTATTAATACCCTAAAATTTTAGGGGGTAAATTATTTTTTTATCAAAATAAAGAGTTTTACCCCTAAAAATTTGGGGGTAATTAAAAAAATAATCATTTTTGCAGTATAAACTAATTAACGATAGAAAAAAATCATGGCTAAGTCAAAATTAGAGTACATTTGGTTAGATGGGTATTATCCAACTCAAAACATGCGTAGTAAAACTAAAGTTGTAGAAGATTTTAGTGGAAAATTAGAGGATTGTCCAATTTGGTCTTTTGATGGATCTTCAACAAAACAAGCTGAAGGTGGAGACTCAGATTGTTTATTAAAGCCAGTAGCTATTTATCCAGATCCAGCACGTGATAATGGGTTTTTAGTAATGACTGAAGTTTTAAATGCTGATGGAACTGCTCACGAATCTAACGCAAGAGCTACTATTGATGATGATGATAACGATTTCTGGTTCGGATTTGAGCAAGAGTACTTTATTATGGATACTCACACTCAATTACCTTTAGGTTTCCCTATTGGTGGTTACCCTGGACCTCAAGGAATGTACTACTGTTCTGTTGGTGGAAAAAACACTCACGGTCGTGATTTCGTTGAAGAGCATGCTGATTTATGTATCGCAGCTGGTTTAAACTTTGAAGGAATTAACCAAGAGGTTGCTTCTGGACAATGGGAATTCCAATTATTCGCTAAAGGTGCGAAAAAAGCTGGTGATGAAATTTGGGTAGCTCGTTACTTATTAGATAGATTAACTGAAAAGTATGGATACTATATTGAATACCACCCAAAACCAGTAAAAGGAGATTGGAATGGATCGGGTATGCATGCTAACTTCTCAAACACATTATTAAGAACTTGTGGAAGTCAAGAAACTTATGAAAAAGTTTGTGAAGCTTTTAGACCTGTAACTAAAGAACATATTGACGTTTACGGAGAGTATAACGATCAACGTTTAACAGGTTTACACGAAACTGCATCTATTAACGATTTTAGTTATGGTGTATCAGATAGAGGAGCTTCTATTAGAATTCCTATTATCACAGTTGAGAAAGGTTGGAAAGGATGGTTAGAAGATCGTCGTCCAGCTTCAAATGCTGATCCATACAAAGTTGCAGGAAGAATTGTAGAAACAGTAAAAAATGCAAAAATTTAAATCTTAGGATTTATTTAATTTAACATTGTTTTATAGAAGCTCGCTTTTTAAGCGGGCTTTTCTTTTATACAAATGAAACTAGATAAATGAATGTTCCGTAAGCTAGAAACAAAATAAGACCTTTAATTCTACTTAGAATAAATTTCTTTGGAACAAATACTAGCGGAAGAATAACAAATGCAAATGCAAGCATCCAAAAGATGTCTCTGGACAATATTTGAGGTTCAGTAATCGGAATTTCTTTTACTAAAGATGTTAATCCTAAAACAGAAGCAATATTAAAGATATTTGAACCGATTAAATTCCCAAGAGAAATAGCCTTTTCTCCTTTAACGGCTGCAATAACTGATGCGGCTAATTCTGGAACACTTGTTCCGATAGCAATCATTGTAATTGAAATTACCCCTTCGCTAACTCCAACACTTTTAGCTAAAGTCTTCGCTCCATCTACCAAAAATTCCGAACCAAAATAAAGCGCGACTCCACCAATAGCCAACCAACCTAATATCTTTCCATATCCTACGGTTGCTAATTTATCATCCACTTCATCATTTTCGACTTCACCTTCATCCTTTGCAGATTTTATCAAAACAATTAAAAAGATGATTAATCCTAAAAACAGAGTTAATCCTTCCGTCCTAGTTAACACTTCATCATTCTTTAAGAAATAGTACAGTAATAAAGAAAAAACCATCATTACAGGCCAGTTCAACTTGTAAAAATCTTTACTTACGACTATTGGGCCAATAATTGCTGTAATCCCTAAAACCAAACCGATATTGGCAATATTAGAACCAATTACATTATTAATTGCAATTGCAGGAGAACCATCCATTGCAGCTTGTAGACTAACCAATAATTCCGGAGCTGAAGTTGCAAAAGAAACAACCGTCATACCAATAACCATTTTAGAAATATTCAGTTTAAAGGAAAGACCCACAGAAGATCTTACCAAAAACTCTCCCCCTAATACCAACAACAATAATCCTAAAATGATATAAGCAATACTCATGAATTAATTTTTTACGAATATAGGAATATTATACCTGTGAAAAACCATCATTTTTTAACAGAAAAAGTACCAAAAAATGGCTCTTTTTTCTCGGTCCAAATTTTGACAAAATTGAAAGTTGAAAAAATCAAAACATCAAAAAACACCTCCTTAAGACATGAAGTTTCCTTTGCTTTTAAAAAACAGTCAAAAAAAGCCCTTTATTTCATTACAGTATTTAATATTAAGTTGTTTTTATAGTTAATATTTACAACTTTAAACAAGACAAAAAACTTTCATTTTATAACAATATTAACTTTTTTGACTTCATATGTAAATTCAATTTAATTAAATCGTTTCAAAAAGTTTGGAAGTACAATTTCATTCCCCATATATTGGATAAACAATTTCGAAATTGAACTAATTACTAACGTCAAAAACAACTATATAAAATGATCGTATTTCTATTGAAACTAACTGTTGCCTTAACTGAATTTTTATCAAGTTTAATACAGACATTATTTTAATATCAACTTTAAAAACTAATATTATATGCTAACATTTTTTGGAATATTATTAATCCTTCTCGGATTCGTATCTATCGTAATCAAGCCTTTTATGGACAAATCAAAAAATCTTGATTGGCTTACTACTCAAAGAAGCATTACCGCAATAATTGTGGGAGCCTTGATGAGTATTACATCTGGGATGTTCTTTTACGCAGAACCAGGTACGGCATATGCAGTTCAATATCCTTGGGGTGGACAAAAAGCGGTTTTCCAACAAGGATTGAAAACTAAAATGTGGGGAAGGTTAATTCCGATTCAATTCGAAATCCCAGTTAAATATGTTATCCCAAATAAAAAGGGACAATTAGGTGATCAAAGTCAATATGCCTATGTTGATAAGTCTCGCCAATGGGAATTTAACGATGCAGTAAAAGGTAAGATTGCAACATCTATAGTAATCAGTATAGATATTTCAGATGAAAAACAATTTTTATCAGTTGCTGACAGGAATAAAACAGAAAAGAACCTTATTAGATCTAGGATTATTCCGAATATAGATCAATCTATAAAAAACACTTGTAAACTAATGGCTGCGCAAGATTATATATCTGGACAGGCTGCAGACTTTGATAGATACTTTCAGGATCAATTAGAAAATGGAATGTATGTTTTAGAAGAGTATGTAGAAAATCAAAAACCAGAAATTATTGGAGACAGCACTGTGACAAGAACAATACCTAATAAAGAGTCGCGTCAGAAACGATTCAGAATAAAAATGGAAGATGGTGAGCCTGTTCGAGTAAAAGGGAATTCCCTTAAATCATATGGATTAACAGTTGTACAAGCTGTTGTAACTGAAATTGATTGGGAAGAAACTTTTGACAACAGATTACAATTACAAAAAGAAGAAGTTGCACAAACACAATTAGAAAAACAACAAGCTGAAAGAGAATTTTATCGTGCACAAAAAGAAAAAGCAAAAGGAGAAGCTGAAAAAGCAAAAGAAAGAGCTAGGTTAGAAAAAGCCCAAATACAACAAACAATTGCTGCTGAAACTGAAGCTAAAGTTGCTGAGTTCAACTTAACAAAGGAAAAGAAACAATATGAAGTTGAACAGTACAAAGCGAAAAGTAAAAAATTAGCTGCGGACGCGCAGGCCTATGAAAATCAAAAATTAGTAAGTGCAGGACTTACGCCACAGGAAAAAGCAGAATGGGAGTATAAAACCGCAGTGGGAGTTGCTAAAGAGTTAAAGGATTTAAAACTTCCTACGACATATATCGAAGGAAGTACAGGAAATAAGAACAGTGGGAATTTGCTACAATCATTAATTGGTGCTGAATTAGCCAAGAAAATGATTGAAAAGAAAAAGTAGAAAAGAATAATAGAAAAAGAAACTATAAAGTGGTGAGCTGCTATCTCACCACTTTTACTCAATTTTCATTATATTTGATTATACCGACTTATAATGAAAAAACTAATATTTAAGGCATTAGCCAAGATCAATAAAACTGTTTTTCCATCGTTTACGAAAAAACAGTTGGATATTTCTAAAGCCTCTAAAATGCAATTAGCAATAATTGGGTGGAGAGCTTTTGTAACAATGAATTCTTTAGATTAATTTAATTTTAACGTATTATGAGTGGATATATCAAACTATTTTCTGGAACATCTATTTTAGTAAATAGATTAGCGTATATTTTAGATGAAACGGGTATCGCTTCAATTGTAAAAGACAATAAAGAATCAGGTAGATTGGCCGGTTTTGGAACATTAGGACAATCGGTAGATTTATTAATTAATGAATCTGATTACGAGAAAGCGAAGGAGTCATTAGATTTTTTTCACAAAGAAATTTCTAAATAGTTTTACAGTTAAGAAAAATAATATATATTTGCATCCGCAAAAACGGCCTCGTAGCATAACTGAATAGTGCACTTGATTACGGCTCAAGAGGTTGCAGGTTTGAATCCTGCCGAGGTCACAAGTAACAACAAGGGTTTCAAGAAATTGAGACCCTTTTTTATTTTTACATTTGCACAAGAATTGCACATAATAAAGGAGTTACTGATTTCTAATATATTATATTTTATCTTGCATTATCTTTTCATAAAAACATCATAAAAACCTAGAAAACAAACAGTTAAACATTGTTTTCGATTTAAATATTTTAAATATTAAACTTTATTCATTTAACTTTAGGTCTGTTACTCTTGACTAAACAAACAGACAATTCTTTGCAAGAACCTTTATAAACTATAATCTAGGTGCTTTTCATTAGACAAACACTGATTAATAATTATATGCCATCACTAATAATAAATTATAAAGATTATATAGTAATGATTTTCAACACATATCTAAGTAGATAGAGTTTGTAAAGACAAAAAAAATTAAACACTAAATTCTTGGAAGCAACTCCATGGGTTTAATTTCTTTATTTTACCAATTCGAAAAAACACTCAAAATCACCTCCTCTAAGTCCATATAAATAGTAAAACACTATACTAAACCATCTCTATCTATTCCCTTAAGTAAAACATCTTCTTTTTCAATAAAAGGATCATACCAATCTCCTTTTGATCTAGCCCATTCAATCCATTGTTTCTTTTCCTCATCAAAAGTGTTATTTTCTTTTTCTAAACGTTCAAATTTATCAATGTAATTTCTAATATATAGGTTTTTTTGATGCCTATCTGCTAAGCTAAATAAGTTTTTAAATTCATCAATTTCTTGATTCCTTTTTATTTTGAAGTCTTCCTCTTGTTTCTTTTTAATCTCATATTGTTTGCGCCATTCCTCCCTTTCAATTCTTTTCTTTTTTTCTTCTTTTGCCCTAAGTTCAATTGTTGCAATTATTGATGATATTTTAGTCTCTAATGGATTTTTATCAGAATCTTTCCATTGTCTTTCAGGGTATATATCTTCCAGTTTGAAAGTTAAAACCCCAGATGGCTCTAAATCAAACCTATCCCAACCATTATCATTAACTCGTATTCTTTTAAGAGACTCTCTTAACCGTATCTTAATTGGTTCTTCATTAATAACTACACAAGTTCCCCTATCAAATTTTATTTCAAATCCTTTTTTCTTGAAAGCCTTTATCAAAGTATCCATAATTCTCAACGACCTAGATATATTCTTTTTTGATACTTCTATGTTTAAAATTCCATTTGATGACACAATTAAGCCTTTCGAATTACCCCATTCTCTTATTTTCTTATTCTTTAAATCTTTTCTAGCTGATATAATTAAGGGATCAAACTTCGTTATCTTCTCAGGAACAGTATGCTTTATTGACTTATCATTTTCAACCTGTCTTTTTAAAATTTGAAACTCTGATAAACCTAAATGAATTTCTTTTTCTCCCTCTTTTCTAATTTTTAATTCAATTATAATATCATCGTCTCCTTTCGGCAGAGGTGTAACCTCTACTTTCTTGTTAAATTTTATTTTTGACCAATACCCAGATTTAGGAAATGGTATATTGTGCTTGATACATATTTTACGTAAACCATTATCAGAATAAGAATACTCCTTAGCTAATTGAACCAATGGTTTTGACCAAACTAAATTATAAAGTTCTCTCCTGCTAATTTTATTCTCCCTCATTTATAATATTCAATTCTTTCAAAATATCCTTTTTCATTTTACTAAAAGGTCTTTTACTAAAATCTTTTTCATCATAATAAACACCGAAAGCCAATCTATACAATTCTTCTTGTGAAATATTTAAACCATTATAGGTATTAGAACTTAAGATTGAAAGATATCTTTCACTATAAGCCTGTTTTATTTTAAGTAATTCTTTCAGTTCCTCGGTATGAGCATTATAAACCTCTTCTATTTTGTAAGACCTCATTGTTCTCCTTACTACGTGATCGTTATTTGGATATAATAATTTGATTGCAAATCCAGACTTAGTTTTAGAAGAATACCTATAACTAAACTTAAAATCTTTATTATTAATTTTATCTAGATAAGGATGAATGTATACACCTATCTTAAAAATCTGATCACCTTTAATAGAAGTATTACATGTTGAACAACTAGGAATTAAATTATAAAATGACAAAGCTAAGAGTGAAAGTTTCTTTTTGGGATACCAATGATCAAATTGAGGGCGAATAATTTTCTCACCATTCTCAGAAACTACTGTATTGGTATAATTACGATTACAATAAGTACATGTATTTTTATCAAGTTTTGATGAAAGAATATAAGCATTATATTTTTTCTCTTTTTTTATAAATGTTGAATATGAAAAAACCTTTAAAAGCTTTATATTAAGTTTTTTAAACCTTGAAATAAGCCTTTTTTGAGGTATAGTCCTATCAGACTCTTTAATTGAAAGAAAGTTAATATAATCATTAAATTCTGATAAGCGAAAATGCGTTGCGGAAAGATAAAATCTTTCTAAAACATTCCATAAAAAATCAGGTTTAGCCCTAATAATCTCATCAATTCTTTCCCTCGTTAAATACCTTTGGATTCTAACTGACAACTCATGTTTAACCTTTCTAGTTTCTGGACAAACTTTACAACTAGAATCATTACACCCAATTCCCGTTAGTCTTTTATAAACCAAACAAACAATATTGTTGGCATGCATTTTAATTGCCTGTTGTACAACTAGATTTTCTGGATACAAGTATATCATTATTCATTAATTTAAGCCATTTAACCTTAATTGAAGATTAGATATCTGAGATGAAAGAATCATTTTTTTAGCTTGATTATTATCTATTAATTCATCCATCATTTCAGCTAGTTTCAATTGAACTATATGTTCGTCGATCAGCTTTATAATCTTCAAATTCATATCAAACTCTTCTTGTTTAAAGTTATAATCTTCTTTTAATCTAAATTTTCTTTCATTTTCATTTTCTATCCATCTAATTACTCCATTAATCTTATTCTGAGCAAATTCACCTACTAGAGCCTCATCTGTCTCTCCCATAAAAAACGAATCCTCTAGTAAATCCGTAATGTTTGCACCAAATGATTTTTTAGTAGTCATAAAATCAGTTGTAGAAGCTATTTTTGTTTGCCCATTCAAATTATATAAATACACAATATTAGATGATGGAACATCTGACAATGGAAAGGGGTCGTGAGATGTAAAAACAATCTGAATCTGACTTTTATTTAAAATTTCACCTTCTATTTTAGGAATTTTAGATTCAAAAATTAATGGTAAAATTTTAACTAACGTATTTACAAATTTCTTTTGCCATTTAGGGTGAAAACCAGAGGTAGCTTCATCAAGTAAAAGTATCTGAGGTCTATTTTCCTTTAAATGCTCATTTACATAAAAAGAAGAAAGAAGATTCAAAAGATTTTCTTCTCCTTGCGACAGTGAATAAGAAGGCAATACCCCACCTAATTGAAAATCCACTCTGATCGCAGACTCGCTGTAAATTAGATAGTTATCTTGATTAAAAAAAATATTATTTAACTCTTCTTGTTTAAAAAAGAAATTGTTTTCTATAAGTTTATTTAGTCCTTGCAAGGTTATTTCTTCCTTTTTAGGTAATAAACTATACCACTCTAACCCTAACTCTATAAAGTATTTTAATTTTTCTCCGTTAGATTCCTTCTCATATTTCTTTTTTATTTGTTTGAGCCAACTTACAACCTTTTCTTCAGAAAGTAATTTTACTTCATCTTCTAAATATGGCTCGTCAAAAGATTTATCTCTTTTTTTAGACATCCAAATAAACATCAAAACTCTAGACATTACATAAATTTTGATAATAGCATTTAACCTAAAATTAAAAGAAGTATCATCATACCTACTAAGGAAATTAATTTTTTCGATATACTCCTTTCTATCTATCAACTCCAATAATTTTATATCAAAATCTATATCTTTTCCTTTCTCACCTTTCTTAATCGCACTTAATTCAATTTCTAATTGCCATAGAACTTCTTCTGATAGTTTATCTATCTTTATTTTTGCATTTTTATATCTAGGAAAATCATTATAAACTTCTGAAATTTCATCCATTAACTTAGAATTACTAAACATCAAAAGCGCTCTTTGCTGTCTAATTGCATTAAGTTCTAATAAATTTTCATATTCTACACTATCAGAAGCTACTTTTGATAAAAAATAATTAGTAGAAGCCTGCGGATTATAATAAGAAAACTTTGGGGAATAAAACCCGTTTGCTTCAATATTATAACCATAATGATTTCGTTCATCTAAAATATTTTTTTCAAGAAAAGCAACATTGTTTTTATTAAAATCTAGTTTATTTAGTTTTAAAGTAGGTTTGCCTAAATAATTATTTTTAATCACTGTTACCTCCTTGTCTCTCTCAAAAAATAATACTACCTCTTTATTAGTAATTAACTCCAATAACATGGAAGTCTTTCCTACCCCATTACTTCCAACTAAAGCGGATAACAATGAAACATCTTTACCAAAAAAGTCAGAAATGTAATTTTCATTCTCCTTTCTTAATATCGAAATACCATTACTAGACACATTGTTAATTTTGTAAAAAAATTCTCCTCCCAGATTAACAACCACGTTTTTTCCAAATTGCCTATGGTCATCTAAATAAAATGCTGATAATTTCCAACTCATGTCTTAAAACTAAAATTTAATTTCTAACCCATCCCATTTATAAATGTTTCAACAAAACCAACAATCTTAGTTGTTATCCTCTCAGCTACCGAAGCTCTTTCTCTTAAACTAGGTCTAACATTCATTAGTCCAATAACATCATCTCTTAAAGGAGCTTTTTCAGTAAATAAATAATTACTAATTACATCAACTAATTTTTGATAGTCTAAATTTTCTTCTTCACTAAGCTGTTTAACTGCTTTCTTCTTTTCATTAGTCCAGTATGTATCGAATTCATCTGCTACTAATTCAGAGTCTCTAACTAATGGTAGATTTTCTTCAATGAAACGTTCTATTAATTCTTTTTTACTTCTTAATTGTGTATCAGAAGTAAGCATATCAGATATTGTTTTACGCTGTTTTTCTCTTTCTTGTGGCTTCTTTGTTTCAGCAAGTTGGGCAAGGAGTGTTAATATGTAAGCTACATTGATCTCATCTCTTCTAATTAACTCAATTTCAAAATCGATATCGTTTAAAATGGATACTTTTTCTTTCTCCTTTTTAACATCATCCCTTATATCTAAATATTTACTTTGATAGTCTTCAAAATCTTGCTCTGTAATTCCTAAATCATCAAAACTAAATTCGGTAAACGTAGTTAACACATTCTTTAAACGCATTAATTCTCGAAACGCTTTAACAAACTCTAGTTTTTCAGTTTCAGAAGGCAAATCATTTACACTATCTACCGTCGGAACAATTTCATACAACTTCTCTACCGATTCTTTAAACTTACTTGTATAATCTTCGTATGGCTTAACTACTATTTCTTCTATCGCTTCTTTATTAGAAAAAAGTGTTATAGCATCATCTGTTGCCTTTTTCAAATTTCTAAACGCTACAACATTCCCTTGAGACTTTACCTCATCTAGTATTCTATTTGTTCGAGAGTATGCTTGAATTAAACCATGATATTTAAGGTTTTTATCTACATAAATTGTATTTAGTAACTTACTATCAAAACCTGTAAGAAACATATTTACGACAAGCAATACATCTACTTGCCTATGTTTAACTCGCTTTCCTATGTCTTGGTAATAAGAATAAAATAAATTCGTAGAATAGTTCGTCTGGAACATATCGTTGTAATCTGAAATAAATCCATCTAATTTATCTCTAGTATGAGAATAGACAGGAGCAGGTTCATTTACATAAAAGTCTTCAAAATCTTCATCAGGAATAAAACCATTTGCATCTTCATCTAACTCATTAGCTTTATAAGAGAATATAGTAGCTACCCTTAAATCATGTTTTCCTTCTTCTTTTTTAGTTTTAAACAACTCATAATACTTTATGAGTGTCTTTACATTATGGACACAAAAAATTGCCGTAAATCTTCTGTTATGAGTTTTTCGAGTATGATTGTGAATAATATATTCCGTAACGTTATCTAATCGCTCAGGTGCTTCCATGACCTCTGCTTTATCAATACTATCGACATTGATATCAATTATCTCGTCTTCATCTTTACTCTTGAACGTACTGATGTACTCAATAGCAAACTTTAATACATTCTTATCCCTGATAGCATCCGTAATAACATACTTGTGCAAACACTCTTGAAACAAATCTTTAGTCGTACGTTTTCCTAATTTATTTTTAACGGAATTATCTTTAAAAATTGGTGTTCCAGTAAAACCAAATAATTGCGCATTTGAGAAAAAATCTTTAATACGATTGTGTGTATCACCAAACTGACTTCGATGACATTCATCAAAAATAAACACCACTCTTTCATTTTTTAAGGCTTCCATACTAGCCAAATATTTAGGCTTGTATATCGCTGTATTTAATTTTTGAATAGTGGTTACGATTAATTTTGTGTCATCAGAAAACTGTTTTACCAATTTCCCTGTATTATTTGTTGCATCAATACTACCTTCACTAAAACTATTAAACTCTTTGATGGTCTGATAATCTAAATCTTTACGATCTACGACAAATACTACTTTTTTAACTCCTTCTAAATTGGTAAGTATTTGCGCTGTTTTAAATGAGGTTAATGTTTTACCTGAACCTGTTGTGTGCCAGATATACCCAAACTTAGTACTGTTTTTAACTCGTTCAACTATGGCTTCAGTAGCATAGTATTGATACGGTCGTAATACCATTAAAATTTTTGAGGTATTTAAAACGGTATACTTGGTTATCATCTTAGAAACATGACAAGGATCTAAAAATCGAGCTGTAAACTCACTAAGTTGTGTTATTATTTTATTCTCTTTATCTGCCCAGTAAAATGTTTGTTTAAAGGAACGTGCTTTTATAGGATTATTGGCATAATACTTTGTGTTAACCCCATTACTGATGACAAAGAGTTGAATAAACTGAAACAACCCACTACCTGATTGATAGGAATGGCGTTGGTATCTATTGGTTTGGTTAAAAGCCTCTTTTAATTCTAAACCTCTACGTTTTAATTCTATTTGAACTAAAGGTAAACCGTTGATAAGTATCGTTACATCATAACGATTGGTATACTTACCTTCCATAGTTATTTGGTGCGTTACTTGGTATTGATTTTTACACCAATGTATTTGATTTAATAACTCAATATACCCTGTTGTTCCGTCATCTTTTGCGTAGGTAACTTTATCTCGTAACGTTTTGGCTTTTTCGTATATATTCCCTTTAGATAATACATTTAAAATTTGTTTAAATTCATTATCTGATAGATTGGTGTTATTATGCTTTTCAAGTTGACTTTTAAGATTAGCTTTTAAATCAACTTCATCCTTAATAAGTACTTTTTTATAACCTAACTCTTGTAACTGTTTTACAAGATTTTCTTCTAAAATATATTCTGATTCTTTTGTCATTTTCTTATTGATCTCCTAATTGTTGATTTTCCCATTCTTTATAAGTAATAGTAGTTCCTTTAACTTTCCAATTTTGAGGACCCGAAATTGGTGTTCCTGTCAAAAAACAGCCTGCTGTGGATGAACTGGTAGTAGGATAATCTTCTATAACAAATAGTTTCCCTTCTCTTATTTCGAATATTCCTTTTTCGATAAGAGCATTTCTTTTTTCTCTAATGGTTTCATATAGTGACGGACTAGATTTTTCTTTACCTATAGAGCCTTTTTTAATTATAAATAAATCATCTTGGATATAAGCTTCAGCCTTTACAAATCTATTATTCATTTCAAATTCTGCCACAGCTTTGGTTTTGTCTTGCTTTGTAATAATGGGTTGTAAAATGTTAACACCTGTTGCAGGTAGTATGAATGACAGATTTTCAACAAATACTTCCATATCACTAATATCTGGGCGTGGAAGTATACCTGTGTAATCGTTTAAAGATTTTTTATTTTCTAAATTGTAAAAGGTTTTTTCTATCAATTGAGCACAACGATACTCCAAGTAAGAACAGTGTGTTTTGGTTAGGTTAAAATCCTTCGTTTGTACTAAAATCAATTTATCCCAAAAATCTTTTTTATCATCATGATCTTTTAAACGGTTAATGCCGTTCATGGTTTCACCAACATATACTTTTTTTTCTTCATCAGAAACTAAAAAATAAATCCCTGCTTTATCTATATCATTCATTTTATATAAATCAGCTAGAGCAGTTCTTGGTGCAGCAATAACGTAGCCTGTCCAATTAATCATCTCAGCTTGAATAATACCATGATGATTCCCTTCTTCAAAAAATAATTTTACAGTTTTTCCTTTAGTTGTCATATCGGGGGCGATGTGTTTTATTTTTCTAATATTCTGTTTATCATTGCTAAATCTCTTTTTCCTATTTTATTGTAGAGTAAGTCAAATTTTTCTCCTTTGTTCTTATGAATTAAGTAGCTTTCAGCTTCAGATCTTCCAAAATCGATATAATAAAATGTCATTTTAATATTTCTCTCAAAATATGCTGTCAACCTCACTTCTTCCTCCTCTGAAAAAACTCCTTTTTTGTTAACATCAGTTTCAAATAGTTTTCTACCTCTTTGTTTTCTAAATGTATGATTATAAGTTCTTCTTATATCCTTCATCCTTTTTAATAAACTTGAGGTTTCACCTATATATACCAAATCTCCATCGTCAAATAAAGCATAAATAGCTGGTCTATCTTTAAAATTTCTATTTGCCCAATCCAAAGTATACTCAAACTTTATTCTTTTTGATGTTTTTAAATGGTTATCAATTTCATTTAAATAATTCAATATTTCTAGATTAGAGAACTTCATATACTATCTATATTTTCTAAAAGCTTGAACTGTTTGATAAATTCCATAACCAACAAAAATTCTTCCTAAAAAATCACAGATATAAAAACACTCACCTAAAGTATACTCAGAAAAATCATCTCCTAAATAATCGAATTTATGAGTAGGGTTTAAAAAGTTTAAAAAGTGAGATATATTATCATCTACAATGAATATATCTCCTGAAAATAAATCAAAAGTGTATTTAGAAGTTCCTAACATAGATAAACTAAAGAAAATACAGCCAATAACAAACGTGAAAACAAATCCTACAAAGTAGGATTTTCCATGCCCATTAGATAAGAAATTTAAAACTTGAATTACCTGATTTGTAAACGCTTTTAATTTTGAATACAGAAAATATAACCAGTGTTCATTTTCTCCTATTTCTTTTCTAAAAAACTCATTACTAAGAGCTTTAGATTGAGCAGAACGTTCTAGATACTTGAAATCTAATGCTCTAATATTATTGGACTGCCCATCATAATATTTTTTGATAATCCTATACGTTTCCTGCTTATTCTTTAAAGGAATATTCCCATTTTCAGATACATCTTGTTCGTAATCATTTTCGCTCTTTGGTTCTGAATGGTTAAAGTACTTTACTTTTAAGTCAAATAAGTTTAAATCTCCTTTTAAGATCGCTAAAGATAAATCTAAACCCTTTTCAAATTTTGCCCCCCTAAAGATACTAACACTGTTTAATAAGGTATATGTAAACAGTACATTTTCCTTAAATATTGCAGCAGAAAAAACTGTAGTCTCTAAAAAATCTGTTTTGTAAAAAATTACAGGCTTTATAAAAGTTGTATTCCAAAAATCTGCTAAACTATTGAAAGTTGTATTTCTAAAATTAGCTTCATTTACAATACAATTGTGAAAGCGAACTTTACCCTTCTTTGTATTTTCTTCTGAACCAAAAATAGCATCCTCAAAATTAACACTTAGAATATTACTATCTCTAAATTTTAGACTACCTGAATACCGCCATACTCTTACTACATTTTCAATAATACAATCATTATTAAACTCTATATTTCTATCTGAATGACCTATTGTTATTTTTTGTTTAAAAACACAATTACTAAAAATTAAGCTACCAATATTTTGAAGTGCTTCCGCTTCCATTGAATTAATTACTTCATTTGAAAATGGTAAGTTCAATTCAAAATCAATTTCGATTGCTTTGAAATCATCCTTTTCCAAAGACCAATTAAGAGGACTACCATACTCATCAACTTCTTCTATTACAAACTTTAGATCCTCCTTCCAATACTCTATTAACTCGTGTATATTTTTAGCAATTCTTTTTGCCATAATTTAGTTTTAAACAAACATCTGTTGTAACAATCCTTTTTTAAACTCTTTTGTTTCTTCTATTTGTGTATGTACTAATTGTATTTTGTCATCGATAGCCGATAAAAAGTTGGCTATTTTTAATTGTTCTTCCATACTAGGAAGGTTAATCGTTAATTTAATAAAAGCCGATTTAGAAATATTATATCTTGTACTACCTTGAGCTAAAGGAATTATTTTCTTCTTAAATTCTTTGCTACGAAATATATACTGAGAAAAAGCTGGAAAAAGTATTTTTAAATCTGTTCTAAAACCAAAACAAAAACTATTCAAGTACATTTCATCTACATCTTCTAATAAAACAGATGAAGTACCTATTTCATCTGGTGTTTCCGAAGATGTTGTAAAAAACACATCTCCATATTGTACATTTGTTTGATTATCATCTTTTGATATATCAACTAATCCACATTTTCCTATATCTATCTTTGAACTATCAAAAATCTGTTTGTATTGAATATAAGGTTTTCCTTGACCGAAATCTTTTTTAGTTTTCCCTGTTAAACCATTTATTGTATATCCTATATCATCCAACTTTTTCTCTTCCCAATCAGGGTACTCGTTCCCATCATCATCACCTTCGACTTCGCTCAGGTCAGGTTTAAATCGTAACTCTTGACTAAAGATTTTTTGCATTATTCCCTTTTTATATTCTTCTAAAAGAGCTTTCTTTTTTTGTAGTGATTCTATTTTTTTATCTACTGAAGATAGGAAGGATGTTATTTTTTGCTGTTCTTTAATTGAAGGAATATTGACTTTAATATTTTTTATATCCTCTACTCCCACATTTGATTGATTTCCAGTCCCTCCCTTACTTTCATTAAAAAAATAATGCAAAAATTTATTAGTTTTAAGTTCATAGTTTATAAAACCATTTACAGAAACCCCTTCAATCTCCCTTAATCTAATTAATCTTTGATTTAGTAAATACCTATCATCTAAGGGAATATTAATAGAATAGCCATAATCTTTTTTACCAACTGTTCCCGTTAGAGTAAGAACAGTATCTCCTTTTTTTAATAAAAACTTCCTATGCTTTTCTTCCAAGTCATTCCAAAAAGATGGATTTCTATCTAACCTTAATTCGTTTTTATAAACATTAGACATTTTGATTAGTTGATACTTTCCTTGATCATTTGACATTTCAAAACTTTTGAAAGCATTACCTGATTGAAAATCTATAAAATCTCCCATTCTTTCTTTCTTCCAGAGATTTGAAAACTCCTTGAACCTTAATAAAGGTACTTGTTTAACATAACTCATACTAAAAAGGAGTTTTAATATTCAGTTGTTTACAAAAGTCAGTAATGGTTGTGTCTACTGTTGTAATTTCCTTTTCTAACGTTTGTAATTGATTAGCAACCAAATCTAAATCTACAGGTACTTCTTCTTCAAACGTATCTACATAACGAGGAATGTTTAAATTATAGTCATTTTCTACAACCTCATCTATAGAGGCTACATAACTAAACTTATCCATAGTTGTACGTTCTCTATAGGTATTTACAATTTTATAAACATGCTCTTCTAATAACTTATTTTTATTCCCTTCTTTTTCAAATTCCTTAGAAGCATCAATAAATAAAATATTCTCATTATGCACTCTACATTTACTTAGCACCAATATACAAGTTGGTATTCCTGTTCCAAAAAAGATATTAGGAGGCAAACCAATAACGGCATCTAAATAGTTAAGATTTTCAATTACATATTGTCGTATGGTTCCTTCAGCAGCACCTCTAAACAATACACCATGTGGTAACACACAAGCCATAGTTCCATTCTCCGCTAAGTGGTGTACCATGTGTTGTACAAAAGCAAAATCGGCTTTACTAGTTGGTGCTAGTTTTCCGTATTGACTAAAACGATCGTCATTTTCATTTAACGGATTATTTTTACCTTCCCACTTTGCAGAAAAAGGTGGATTAGCTACAATAGCTTCAAAACGTAAGTCTTTATGTTGAGGCTCTTTTAATGTATCTTCTTGTTTGATATCAAACTGACGGTAATGTACATCATGTAAAATCATGTTCATACGAGCTAAGTTATACGTAGTTCTGTTTAACTCTTGTCCGTAAAACTCGTCAACCTCAACTTCTCTAGCCACACGTAACAATAAAGATCCTGATCCACACGTAGGATCGTACACATTCTTTAAACGTTTTTTTCCTGTAGTAACAATTTGGGCTAATATTTTAGATACTTGTTGTGGTGTATAAAATTCTCCTGCTTTTTTTCCTGCTCCACTTGCAAACTGAGAAATTAAATATTCGTAGGCATCACCTAAAACATCTGCTTCTGAATCCTTTAATGCAAAGTCTATTTTATCTAAATGCGATAATACTCTTGCAATTAATGTATTTCTTGCATTAGGACTTCTTCCTAATTTAGTACTATTTAGATCTAGGTCTTCAAAAAGTTGATTAAAGTCATCTTCACTTTCAGTACCCATAGTACTTTGTTCAATACTATTTAGAATTTGTTCTAAATCTTCTAATATAAAATTGCTTTCGTTTTCTATATCGGCATTTCCTTTTTTAGCCATAGAACTAAATAATTCTTCTGGCTTTAAAAAGTACCCTAGTTTAATTAAAGATTCTTCTCTAATCGCTTCTAAATCTTCAGTATTCGTAACTTTTACATAGTCTTTAACTTTTTCTGTTTCTAATAAGGTATTAGCGTATATGTATTGTTTTTCTGAAAGGTATTTGTAAAATATAAATCCAAGTATATAATCTCTAAACTCATCTGCATCCATTTTACCACGCAATTCGTTGGCAATATTCCATAATTGAGCTTCGAGTAATTTCTTTTGTTCTTCTGACATTAATTCCTAGTTGATTTGAAATTTAAAAATAGGTAAAATTGAAATTTTAATTACACTATTTGCCAAACAAATCAAAAAACAACTAAACAGAAATAAAAAAGGTTGGCTATTCCACTAAGCCAACCCTAAATAAAACATGTAATAATTTGTTCTATTTTATCCAAACCTCCTTATAATTGGATTGATTACGGCTCAAGAGGTTGCAGGTTTGAATCCTGCCGAGGTCACAAAAAAAAGGTTTCAAGAAATTGAAACCTTTTTTTATTTTGTTAATGCTTTAATTCTCAAGTGTAAATACTGAGAAACAATATCTTTTAAGCTTAGTTTTTCCTCTTTAAAATGTTCATGATCGGTCATAATATTCATGATAAAGGAATTATCCATTGCCAAAAGCAAGGCAATATTGAAATTTGCAAAAACTCCTGTTTCCATTCCTCTTTTATAAATTAAAGAAAAGGTAGATAAAATTCCATCTGTAACTTCTTTTATATGATTCCAAATTCGTGGAAAATTCGTTTGAATCTCTTCTAAAAAGTGAATCGAAATCCCTTCAATAGAATCACTTATTTTCAGCAAACTTTGTTCATATAAGGAAACTACATCTACGTCATCAGAAAGTTCTTCTATCACCACACCTTTTAAATCATTAAGTACCATTGCGACCATGGTTGCATAAATCTCCTCTTTAGTTTTAAAATAGGTGTAAATTGTACTTTTACTTTTCTGAGTAAGAATCGCTAAATCATCTAACGTAAGCTTATCCAGTTTTTCATTCTGAACCTTATAAAATAGTTCTCGAACCCAAATCTGAGCTTTACTTGACAATTCCTTTCGTTCTGTATCTAAAGCTTTTCTTCCCATCTCTAAAATTATCTTTTAATCAATTCCGTTCTTTTAAAACAGCAGTCTAATATATGGATAAGTTATTGTTTTGTTGGAATTTTCGACATTGCTAGTTCAGAAATTGCAGTTATAGATAATGAGGGATTAACACCTGGGTTTGCAGAAATCATAGACCCATCGCAAACATACATATTTTCATATCCATAGATTTTATTGTTTTTATCTATTACTCCTTCTTCTTTTGTCTTTCCCATAACGGCACCTCCCAATATGTGAGCTGTTGTTGGAGTACCTAATAATACATCGGCAAAATTCGAAAAAGGTATTGCTTTAACTTTTTGACTCAATAACTTAGCCAATTTTGAAGCTTCAGGAATAAATCCACTTGGTGCTTCGTTGGATTCTTTTTCTGTTTTTAACTGAGTTACTTTTCCTAATTTTAAACGTAATGTGCTATCCAAAGTTTGCATAAATAATAATACGGTAGTTCTTTTGCTATACGCTTTCGTAAAAATGGTTTTAAACAACTGAACTGGAGAAGAAAACAACACTCCAAAAACACCAAGAATTCGAACTATTGCATACTTATGTTGAACAGACGGAATTGTTAACGTTCTAAAAAAACCAGATCCTTTACCATATCGAACAGGCTCTAAATGACTATTCTTATCAATATGTAAAATAGAACCAATTGCGATTCCTTTTGAGTAATCTTTTGACTTCTTTTCAGTTGATGTTATCAATAACAATGATTCGTTATTTGTTCTGATATTACCACCAACCATTTCAGACAAATTTGGCAACGATTTTTTTTGCTTCAATTTTAATAACAACGGAACTGTTCCTAAAACTCCACCAGAAAAAACAACTCCCTTTGATTCTACTTTTATAGTTTTTGAAAATTTCGAAGTGCTTTTTTTAAAATAGATTTCGTAACCAGACGTTCCATTTTTATCTTTAGGTAAAACATCTAAAACTTCATGTTCTGCAACAATTTCAACTCCTAATTTTTGAGCGAAATACAGATAATTTTTATCTAAAGTATTTTTTGCATTGAATCTACATCCCGTCATACAAGCACCACAATAATTACAGGCAGCTCGATCAGGACCTTCTCCATTAAAATATGGATCTTTTACTTTTTCTCCAGGTTTACCAAAATGTACAGCAACTTTGGTTGTTGAAAAATGATCTTCTCGCTTTAAGTCTTTTGATAAATCTTGTATCAAATGATCTGCAGGACCAAAATATGGATTCTCTTCCGCGCCCAACATCCTGTATGCTTCTTTATAATGCGGTGCCAATTCCGTTTCCCAATCATTCAGTCCATTCCAGCTACCCGATGTAAAAAATTCCTTTTTAGGAATTGGTAATGTATTCGCATAAGTAAGTGATCCACCTCCCACTCCTACTCCAGAAAGTATACTAACATGATTTAGATATGTCATTTTAAAAAAACCAAACAATCGTAATCGAGGTTCCCAAAGCCATTTTTTCAAGTTCCAATTTGTTTTTGGAAAATCTTTAGGCTTAAACCATTTTCCTTTCTCAATAACTAAAACCGAATATCCTTTTTCTACAAGTCTTAAAGCACTTACAGACCCTCCGAATCCACTACCAATAATTACGTAATCGTATTTTTCCTTTGTCATATTTTACGATTTAAGTTTTATATCTGATTTAGGTTTACACATACAAGTAAGTATTAAACCTTCCTTCTTTTCATTTTCTAATAATACAGATTGATCATCTGATTTCCATGTGACTTCTCCATCCTTTAACTCACAAGTACAAGTTCCACATTGCCCCATACTGCATGCATAAGGAATCGCGACTTTATTCCTTTTCGCTCCTTCTAAAATAGTTTCAGATTCATAAACCGAGAAACTCTTATTATTCATAGTTATTTGAAACTTTTGACCAGACGGGGTTTCTTTTTGATAAGAGAACTCTTCAATACTAATTCGGCTTGATAAAATTCCATTTGAGGTCAGTACTTCTTTCGAAGCTTCCATCATAGGTGCTGGCCCACAGATATAGTAATTTGTGTACTCTTTAAAATCTATCAGTTCTTTCTGATGAGTTGTAGTCATTAAATCATACGTAATCGTTAATGAGAATTCATTTTTATACTGTTTTGCGAGCTCTTTTAATTCTTGGTGAAACATTATGTCATTCTCACTTTTACAGCCATAAATCAGCCTTATATTCGACAAACCGTCATCTAGAATTTTTTGTATCATGGAAAAGATTGGAGTAATCCCGCTTCCGCCAGCAATAAATAAATGGTTTTTTACTGATTCATCTTCTTGAATATTAAATGTTCCAAAAGGACCTGAAACATTCACATACTTTCCAACAGCTAAATAATCTAGGATTCTATTAGACAATTTTCCTCCAGGAACTCTTTTCACCCCAATTTTCAATTCTCCCGAATTCGGGTTAGAACAAATAGAATAGCATCTGCTTACTTTTTCTCCATCAACTAACATAGAAATTACTACATATTGACCTGCCTTGAAATGGAATGGAATATCATCGAGCTTCTTAAAAGTTATCTCAGCAGCATCATGAGTTAACATTCTTATACGATCAACTTGAAGAGAATACTTCCAAGTTCTTCCCTCCAAAACATCAACATACGTATTTCTTTTCTTGAAAATTCTTAAATCCTCAACACCAATTCCTTCAACTGGAGAATGCTTTTCTTTTAAGTCCTTTTCAATTAACTCAAACTTCTTTTTATAGAGATAAAAAGGAACTCTTGGGTACATATGATGAATTAAATGGTAACTCTGAAAAAAAGATAAAAACTCAAGACCTGGAACCTTAACAATTCTTGTATTGTAATGTTTATCCATATTATGATGGGGATAGTGCGGCAGCCAATCGAAAGTAAATCCTAAAATTGGCGCTGCTACTAAAGCAGGGAATAAGAAAACAACAAGGAAATTATACCAAAGATTGAATTGAATAACCAACACAAGGATAGTAAAAATGAATCCTACGAACAGAATCGTTTGGACTCTTGTTTTTCTCATGGCTTCATTTTCTTTACTTCGACTTCCTAAAGAAGTCACGTAATAATGTCCTATTAAAGTAAAACATCTTAAAAAAACAGATAAAAGATTATTTCCTCTAACATAGCCATCTGGATCTTCCTCTGAATCATTGGTATGCGCATGGTGTTTTAAATGAATTACTTTAAAAGCGCTAAATGGAAAGAACAGAAAACAACCGGCTATCCATCCTATTAAACTTTCCAAACTGTGGAATTTTACAATTCCTCTTGAAATATTCCCATGACTAGATTCATGAACCACAGTAAACATGCTATACGCCAAAAACGCTCCAATTGCGATTGCTGTAAGTTCATTAACAACACTCGCTTCAAATAAATAATATAAAAATCCATAAGAAGTTAATAACACCGTGAAAAGAATCAATGTTGGGTATGCTAGAGTGCTTTTGTTATTCAATATCATAAATCGAACTATTTTTACAAATATAGTTCGATTTATGTGTTTTGCAAAATAATTCTGTTACAGATGAGATTATACCCGACTGTTTGCTAATATATTACATCAAATATCAAAATTGTTAATTATATATAATTCTAAACATTACATTTGGAGTAAACCCAAGAGAAACCGTATCAGTTGTACCTAAAACTACGTTTGAATTTTGTCCATTTGTTAAGAAGAAACTACGTTGTAACTTATTGCTACGATCAAAAATATTTAAGAAAGAAACACCTAGTTTTCCTTTCCATTTTTTATTCTTAGATATATTGAATTGATATGTTGAAGAAAAGTCTAATCTTTGATAACTTTCTAATCTTCTTCCATTAATATCACCAAAGAAAAACTCTTGTGTTCCATTATTATTTCGCTCTAAAACCTCAGTAAAAGGAATACCTGTTCTATACACCCAACCTAGTGAAAAATCAAAATTACCAACCTTGTAATTATGAGACCATCTTAAACGATGTGTTATATCATTATTTCCGGAGAATGGATTTCCTTCATTTGTTTGTGGAAAAGTAAACTTAGTATCTCCATAGCTATAACTGATCCAGGAAGTATAATCATTAAAACGTTTTTTCAATAAGAAATTAATTCCCTTAGAAGTACTTGAGCCATTAGCAATAATATTAGCATTTGTAGCCACACTTTGCCCCAGTGATGTTAGTCCGTCAATCTTTTTATGATAGGCATTTACATCTATCATCCAATCATTTTTTCTAAACACTAATCCACTTGAAAATTGATCGGATTTCAAAATCGGGATTTCATTCTTGTTGGATAAACTCCATACATAATTCTCCAAACCAAAATCATTAGTTGAAAACTCTATAATCTGACTAATATTCTGTTGTTTTTTCTCATAGGAAAAATTCGCCCAGAAATTCGGAAACACTTTCACTTGAGTATAAATTCTAGGAGTAACAAAGAATAATTTTTCAAGCGAGAAATAAGTGTTTCTTAGTCCAATTCGAATATTAAACTTGTCTTCATTTTCATATATGTAGTTACTATATAAAGCGTAGATAGTACTTGAACTTGCTTCTTCAATATTATAATCACTATCTGGAGCAAACGAATATGTTCTGCCTAAATTATAAGCAACATCATTATTGATTAATTCAAAACCATAACCAATTTGATGATTTTTTCGGAATTGATTTTTAAGTTCTGTTTTAAAACTAAACTCCTTTATGGAGTTCTTTTTTAAAGAAGACTGGGAAAAAACTGGATCTACATTTTGACCTCCTATAAACGAATAATTTAAATCATAATCAGAATAGTACACGGTTGTTTCCTGAGATAATTTTTCATCCCATTGCTTCATCCAATTAGCACCTAATCCAATATTTTTCACATCCAATTGATCCGTTTGTAAAAAAGAACCATCACTTAAACCAAAACGATAATCCAACTTGTTACTTACAAATAATTGATGCAACATTAATTGATCATTCTCTCCAATTTCTAAGTTTAATTTGGTATTAAAATCTTGAAAATAGAACCTGTTGTTTTTATCAAAAACTTGATCAACATCATTTTTTTCATTTTGGTCTATAACTGTATTTTGAAATACTTTTTTAGCCAAACTTTGAAAGGTAGAAGTTTCAAAAAAGTCAGATAATGATCTTCTTCCTGAAACTAAAATTGAAGCTTTTTTTCCTAATGGCATTTTTAAAAAAGCATCAGCGTGAGTTAGGTTAGATCCAAATGCTGCGCTTATTTCCTTTGCCACTTTCGATTTTGTTCTAATATCTACAACTCCAGAAACATGATTTCCATATTGAGCTCCTACACCTTCACTCAACACATTTACTTCCTCAATAATGTATGGATTGAAAGCGGAAATCATTCCAAAAAAGTGAGCAGGATTATATATTCTTATTCCATCAAATAAAACCAAATTCTGATCAGGTGTACCTCCTCTAATGTGCAAACCTGATGAAGTTTCATTTGGACTTAATACTCCTGGCAACAATTGAACACTCTGTAAAATATCTGGCTCGGTTAACCCAGGTAAAATATCTCGTTGTTGTGGTTTTATAGCAATTGACCCATCTTTATTCTTTGAAATACCGTTAACCAAATAACTATTAATTAGTACTTCATCTAATTCAGATGAATACTCTTCAATTTCAAAAGTTTTACAATTATTTCCATCAATACTACCAACGGCTTTCTTAATTGTTCTATAACCTCCGTAAGAAATTATCAAAATATCATTTTTCTCAGCTTGCTTGAGTTCGAAGTAACCATTTTCATCTGAAAAAACTCCTACTTTTTTTTCTTCAATATAAACGCTAACACCTTCAATGGTTTCTTTGGAGAATATATCTTTTATGTATCCGCATAAAACACCTGGTCTCGGCTTTTTCTTTTCTAGGACTAAAATATATCTTTCTGTTGCTCGCTTGAAAATCAAACCAGATTGCTCCTCAAATTTTAGCAATAAATCCTCAAGTGAATCATCATAAGAAACTTTTGTAATTAACTTATCATTAATTACATCATCTGAATATGAAAATTTAATTTGGTGTAGTTCCTCAAGTTTTTGAAGTATTTGTTTAAGAGGAATTCCTTTTTTTAAGGTTTGCGAATAAATGTTGTTTACCATTAGCATGGTAAACAATAGACCAATGACCTGAAGTTTTCTAAAACTCATTTATTCCTCAACGAGTGTAATTCTGTTTTTATCTACAATTGTAGCATTTATTTTTAATGGTTTGAAAACTGTTTCTAAAGCAATACTTAAATTTTTATGAGTAAATGCTCCTGTAAATTTATGGTCAATATTAATTTTTTCAGCGTCTATTTCAACACTGTATTGATTTTCAATTGCTTTGATAACATATTTCAATGGAATACTTACAAAAGAACTTTCTCCATTCTTCCAACTTGGTTCTTCTTCACTAAATTCCCATTCCTCAGAAGTACCGTTTATGTTTCTGTAAGCTTTCCCTCGGGTTAAAAATATCACTTTTTTTTGAGATGACACCTTAACTTTACCTTCATAACAGCTAACTTCCATTAAATTTTTATCTGTCGTAACGTTAAATTGTGTTCCCAAAACAGCAACATTCCCTTTCTCAGTTTCTACCGTGAACTTACTTCCTTTCTTCACTTTGAAGAAACCTTCACCTGTTAATTCTACTTTTCTATTTACATTCCAATTCTTTTCATTGAAAGCAATTTCAGATTTTGAATTTAAAATAACTTCAGAACCATCTGGTAAATGAACTGCCATTTGCTCTCCAAAATCTGTAGTGTAAGTTGTTGGTGAATTTATAAATTGAAATATTCCAAAAAGAATTGCAACCGATGCTGCAACTGCAATTGTAATAGTTGAATATAAAGATCTAACTTTCCCTTTTTTTCTTGTATTATCTATACTGCCTTGAATTTTAGTAAATAAGGCAGATTTATCGTATGTCGGCGCAACTAATTCTTGTGATTTAGTGGCGATTTTATTGTATAACAAGAAATCCGGATGGTTTTTAAAATCATCCAGTTCTACTTCGCTCAAATCGTTATTCAGCCATCGAGCTAAAAAAGTATCATCGTATTCTTTCATCATGTTTAAGCTTCCTACTTTTATTTAAAAAACAGTTTACTAAAAATTTACCCTACCTTAGAGTACATCTATTTTTTCTCTAAGTTTTTTTAGAGCTAATGACATTCGTTTTTCAACAGCTTTAACTGATATTCCAACTATCTCTGCAATTTCAGTATATGTCTTTTTATCAATTCTATTCAACAAGAAAACTTCTCGTTGCTTTTCGGATAAATCTGCTATAGCATTTTGCAGTTTTTCCATAAACTCTTTCTCTTCTAAAATAAATTCAGGGGTTTCTTTTGTGTACTGTTTTGTTGTTTGCTTTTGATGTTTTAAAACTACTTTTTTATGAGCAACAACATTTAAAAACAGATTACTTGCCACAGTAAACAGAAAAGATTTCGCCTTAGAAATTAAAACTTTAGAACAACTTTGCCAAAGTTTAACAAAACTTTCTTGAACTAAATCTTCGGCAAGATGCATGTCACCACACTTGTAGTACATATAATTCCTTAGGGATTCAGAATGATTATCAAATATTTCTGCAAACACTTTTGGTTTACAAATTGATTCTTCATGCTTCATAGACAGCAAACTTAATTTTTTTTTATTAAAAAGTAGGGTATTTTTTTGGAAGTCTGTTTCATAGCCATATAAAGCGAATAATTACCCTATGACTTGAATAATTATTGAAATTCTAGAGTTCAATTTAATTACGCAAAAACAAAATTCGCCTTATGTATTTATAATCCTAACCTAAGAAGCTGCCCCCTCAAAACTTTTAATACCAGCTTCTTGGGTTTACCCAAACCATAATTAAAATGAGAAACAATCTTAAACTTTTAATCGCTTTATCATTAAGCCAATTCACAGTTTTGTCGCAAGAGACAAACTGGAGAACAGCACCTCTAGAGAAAGAGAGTAATTTTTATGAAATAGTTCAAAAAAATAGTCCCGCTTTAAAAGTTGCTCGAACAAAAAATGACCGAAAAAGTAGAAAACAAGTAAAACAATTCGAAAGATGGAAAAGCTTTTGGAAAGATAGAATTACTTCAGATGGATCATTCGTTTCTGCAGCTCATAATTACAATGAATGGGTGAAAGAAAACCAACGTCATGCAGAAATGACTGAAAGAAGTACAAATTCTTGGAGCTTGGTTGGTCCAATAAAACTACCTACTTCTTCTATTTCTTTTTACCCAGGAATGGGAAGACTAAATACCGTAGCTTTTAACGGATCTGACACAAATACAATGTATGTGGGAGCCCCAGGTGGAGGAGTTTGGAAAACAACAGATGGTGGAAAAACTTGGAGTGCAAAAGGTGATAATTTCCCGAATATGGGAGTTTCTGATATTGTTATTAATCCTACAAACACAGATGTTGTTTACTTAGCAACTGGAGATTGGGATGGAGTTCAAAATAGATCTCTTGGTGTTTTAAAATCAACAGATGCAGGTGAAACATGGAATACTACTGGATTAACATTCACGCTTCTTGAAAACAATAGAATCAGTAAACTTTTAATTGATCCTAACAATGTAAACACAATTTTTGCTACAACTGTAAATAGCATTAAAAGATCTACAGATGGTGGAACAACATGGAACGATGTTTACACTGAAAATCGTGCGACTTTTAATGATATTCAATACAAAATCGGGAGCAATTCAATTATTTACGCAACATCAAACTCAGGGAGATTCTATATTTCTAAGAATAATGGAAATACTTGGGAAGTAGCTTCTAATCCAACAAGTACAGGAAGATTGGATTTCGCATTAACAGCTAATAATCCTGATTTAATTACAACTGTTGATAATGGTGGTGTAATTCGAAAATCAACGAATCAAGGAACGACTTGGACAACAGCATCAACGATAGCACAATTCTCGTCTCAAGGCGGGTATAATGTTACCATAGCAGTTTCTCCATTAGATTCTAATTTAATTTTAGTTGGTGGTGTAGATGGATGGAGATCTAGAAATGGTGGATCTTCTTGGGAAAAATATTTAGATGGTTATTGGGTAAGTGGAAATCCGTATTTCTATGTTCACTCTGATCATCATGATATGGAATTTGTTCCTGGGACAAATATTGCATTCTCAGCAAATGACGGTGGACTTTTTAAAGGAGATGCTTCAAAAAGCACAAAATGGGATGATCTTTCTGAAGGAATTGCGATTACTCAATATTATAACGTATCAGGAACTCCTCAAAATGCAGGAAAATTAATAATGGGTGCTCAAGATAATGATATCGCAGTTTATGATGGAACTGAGTTTAAAGGAGAAAACCCGGGAAGTGATGGAGTTGAAGGATTATGGGATTACTCGAACTCAAACATCGCATGGACTTGTAGTCAAGCTGGAATATTTAGAAGAACCTTAAACGGTTTTACTACACCTGCTCAAAGCTTAAGTACTCCTGGAGGTGCTCCATTTGTGTGGGAATTAGAAATTCACCCTACTGATCCTAAAACCATTTTTGGAGGTTTTGGTGATATTTATAAGTCAACAAACAGAGGAGATAGTTGGGTAAACTTAAACTCTGGTTCTGGTGCAGTTGAATTTATTTCAATTTCTCCATCTAATCCGAATGTAATTTATGTTTCTGGAACTTTCGGAGTTAAGAAAACAACCAATGGTGGAACTAGTTGGACTAATGTGAGAACACCTAAAATTGGAAATGTAAAAAGTATTGAAATTCATCCAACAAACACTGATGAAGTTTACTTTGCATATTCAGGATATGGAAGTGGAAAAGTTTATAAGTCAACTGATGCAGGTGGAACATGGACAAACATTACCGCTTCATTACCAAATATTCCAACGCATAAAATCGTATATAAAACTGGAAGTACTGACGGAGAATTATTCTTAGCTACAGATCTAGGAGTTTATTATTGGACAAATACTAAAAACGACTGGGAACGCTTAGGAAGTGGATTGCCAAATGTAATTGTTCATGATATTGAAATTCATTATGGAACGGAAAAATTAAGAGCTGCGACGTATGGTAGAGGAGTTTGGGAAACTTCTATTAAGGCATCTGCATTAGGAACTGACGATACATTGCTTCCTGATAATGCGGTAACAATTTACCCAAATCCAACCACTAACAAAACATTCTCTGTAAGACTTAATAATTTAACAGGGAAAAGTAGAGTAATGATTTACAACATTATTGGTGGAGTTGTAAAAAATATCACTACTACAAATACTAGAGAAGAAATAAATCTGCAAAACTTCTCTAAGGGGATTTACATAGTAAATATTACTAACAATGGTAAAAGTTTATCTAAAAAATTAATTGTTAACTAGAATGAGATATTCATTTATCATTTTACTTAGCTTTTTATCACTTCTAAGTTGTCAAAGTAACTTAGAGGTGGTAAGCGCTAAGCGCAAAACTATTTATCCCGGAGTTCAAACCGCGAATCCTTACGTTAAATTTGTAGTTACATTAAAAACCTCCGATTTAATAACTATTGATAGTGCAACCATTGTTGACAAGAATAAGTGCTACAAGTTAAACCGTATACACACTGTTATCGAAAATACTGGAATGCAAAAAAAACATATTATTGAAGTGTTATTTAAAGGAAATGAAAATGTACTTCAAAGTTCAAACGATTCAGAAAACGGAATGTTGACCTTATATTATACAGCTTCAAACTCTCAAAAATCAATAGAGATTTCATCTTTCACACATCAAAAAGAGACGAGAAGATAATTTTTCAACTCTAAAATTATTGCTGATTTTATAAAAAAATCCATCGATTAATTTATAATAATTTACTCATCATTAAGTTATTAATAAAAAAACGATGGTATATATATTTTTTTAAGTTTTTGTTAACTATTACAATATTATACTATCTTTGAGCCTGGTTTTTTTGAATTAATTCAATTAATTGTAACTTAGCTCACTAAGTTAATCCCCCTTACTAGGCAAATGTTTTAGTTAATAATACATAAAAGTTAAACCCCAATATTAGCAATATAATGAGTTCTAAAATTACCATTAAACCAAGCGGTTTTAAATATCTATTTGCGGCATTGGTCATATTATTGATTGTTTACTCTTTTAAGCTGAATAGTGATTATCAAAAACTTGAAGATGCATTTTCTGAACAAAAAATAGAACTTCAAGCAGAACTTGACGAAATCATTGAAGATTACAAGAATGTTAATGTTAAGAATAAAGACTTATCTCAACGATTAGTAAAAGAAATTAATAAAATCATACTTCTTAGAGATTCTATTAAAAATTTAAAGAAATCTAACTATAATTTAATCGTAAAGTACTCTAGAAAAATAGTAAAACTAGAAAGAGAAAACAGACGTTTATTTATCCAGGTTGATTCTTTAAATAAGCAAAACTATGAACTACTTCAAGAAAATATTGTTGTTAAACAACAACTTGATGAAAACACTGCTTCTCAGAAAAACTTAATGCGTAAAAACATTTCGTTGCAAAAGAGGCAAGCACAACTTAAAGCAAAAGTTGATATCGCTGGAGTTATTAAAGTAAATAATATTGTTGCTGAAGCAATGAAAGAAAGAAGTAGCGGAAAATTAACTAGCACTTCAAGATCTAGAAGAACTGATGCATTTAGAATAAAATTTGATTTATTAGCAAATCCAGTAACTACTGCTGGTAAAAAAGAAATCCTAATTCAGATTCTTGATGAAGATAAAAAGGTAGTTGCTGCTAAAGGAAATAAAAAGATTAAAGATGGATCTTCAGTATTCTTTAGCGATAATATGTCTGCCAACTATGATAACAATAGATTAGGTGTTGTTTCATTAATACTAGTGAACAGAGATGACATCAAAAAAGGAACCTATACTGTTAATGCTTATGTCGATGGCAATTTTTCTGCTAGAACACAAGTAAAACTGAGATAGGATATTCGCAAAAAACACATCATAAAAAAGTGAAGAATCTAAATTCTTCACTTTTTTGTTTTTACACTATTATAAATTCAAACCATATTATATTTTTGCAGTATTATGGCAAAACAAGAAGATCAATTTAAAAAGGTTATTTCACACGCTAAGGAATATGGTTATATATTTCAATCATCTGAAATTTATGATGGTCTTAGTGCTGTTTATGATTATGCTCAAAATGGAGTTGAGCTAAAAAAGAATATTAGAGAATATTGGTGGAAAGCAATGGTACAAATGAACGAGAATATCGTTGGTATCGATGCTTCTATATTAATGCACCCAACAACTTGGAAAGCTTCAGGACACGTTGATGCATTTAATGATCCTTTAATAGATAACAAAGATTCTAAAAAAAGATATAGAGCTGATGTTTTAGTTGAAGATTACTGCGCTAAAATTGAAGCTAAAATTGATAAAGAAGTAACTAAAGCTGCTAAAAGATTTGGAGATTCATTTGATAAAGATCAGTTTTTAGCTACTAACCCAAGAGTATTAGGTTATCAAGAAAAAATAAATACTATCCTTTCTAGATTAGCTAAATCATTAGAAAATGAAGACTTGGCTGATGTAAAAGCCTTAATTGAAGAACTAGGAATAGCGGATCCTCTAACAGGATCTAAAAACTGGACGGATGTAAAGCAATTTAACTTAATGTTCGGAACTCAATTAGGAGCTTCAGCAGATAGTTCTATGAAAGTTTATTTACGTCCTGAAACAGCGCAAGGTATTTTCGTAAACTTTTTAAATGTTCAAAAAACAGGTAGAATGAAAATTCCTTTTGGAATTGCTCAAACAGGAAAAGCATTTAGAAATGAAATTGTAGCAAGACAATTTATTTTTAGAATGCGTGAATTTGAACAAATGGAAATGCAATTCTTTATCAAGCCAGGGACTCAAAAAGAATGGTATAAACACTGGAAAGAAAGTCGTTTAAAATGGCATTTATCATTAGGATTAGGAAGTGATAATTACCGATTCCACGATCATGAGAAATTAGCACATTACGCTGATGCCGCTGCGGATATAGAATTTAAGTTCCCATTTGGATTTAAAGAATTAGAAGGAATTCACTCTCGTACTGATTTCGACCTTAAAGCACACGAAGAATTTTCTGGAAAGAAACTACAGTATTTCGATCATGAAGAAAACAAAAGTTATGTACCATATGTGTTAGAAACTTCAATCGGATTAGACCGTATGTTTTTAGCTGTTTTCTCGAACTCTTTGCAAGAAGAGGAAATAGGTGACGGAAAAACAAGAACAGTATTAAAGCTACCAGCTGTTTTAGCGCCTACGAAAGTGGCTGTATTTCCTTTAGTAAATAATTCTGGTTTACCTGAATTAGCTCGTAAAATTGTAGACGATTTAAAATGGGATTTTACGGTTATGTATGAAGATAAAGACTCTGTAGGTAAAAGATACAGAAGACAAGATGCTGCCGGAACTCCTTTCTGTATTACAGTAGATCATGATACTTTAGAAGATAATACTGTTACTATTCGTCACAGAGATACCATGGAACAAAAACGCGTAAAAATCGACGATTTAAGAGCCATAATTAAAGAAGAAGTTGATATGCGTGCTTGGTTAATGAAAATGTAAGAAACTACACTTAAATAAACTTAGAAATCCTGTTAGTAATCTATTAACAGGATTTTTATTTTTGCACTAAATTATAATTGAATGAAAACGATACTTAAAATATTATTTGTAATCTTTCTTATATGGATGATTACTGGGATATATCTACTAAATACACAACATGAAAAAGCTCAAATAGTAATGGGCTTAGGAGTTTTATATATGTCTTTTATATTAATGCCTACATTTATCTATTATAGATATAAAGATGGGAAGTATAAAAAATATATAATCCAAAACGATAAAGACAAAAAATAAAAAGGTTGGGAAATTAATCCCAACCTTTTTATTTATCTGTGTTAAATTTACTCTCTTATCTAAACGTAGGTGAATAATTTGTAGGATAATCATCTGCTTTTGCCAATCCATCAGTAGCCGAAGCAAAATTACTCGAATATTGAGCATCTATAGCTTCTAAGAATTTATTAGCCATTAATGCATATCCTCTACCAGTTAAATGAACACCATCTAAACTAATTAATCCTCCAGTCACTAAGTCTGTAGTTAAGGTATATCTATCAAATTCAAGACCTCC
Organism: Tenacibaculum sp. 190524A05c; assembly: GCF_964036595.1. Lineage (NCBI taxonomy): Bacteria > Pseudomonadati > Bacteroidota > Flavobacteriia > Flavobacteriales > Flavobacteriaceae > Tenacibaculum > Tenacibaculum platacis. The sequence continues at coordinate 2,520,595 of NZ_OZ038523.1, forward strand.
AGTTGAAGCATTTTGAAGAACCACATTAAAATCAACAAAAGCTAAACCATTTGCGTCTGCAACACTTTTAAGCGTTGTATTATATGCATCTGTTGCCACTCTAATATTATTTTGCTCTTCAGGAGTCAAAACCCATTTATCTGCCAAAGGAACACCAACACCATTAACACTTGCTGGATTACTAGGGTCAGCTAAAGTTCCAATAAACGATGAGCTTGGTAAAACTAACAAATCTTCCTGGGTAGCTTGACGCATACTAACTAAAGCTGGATTAACCGCAGTTAAGTCTGTTAAATATTCGTCCATTATAACAACAGCATTATTACCTTCTGTAAAGTTTATTTGACGTTTATCAACTTCTGCTTGATCAAAACCTGCCTGATCTAATAAAGCAATCACTTGAAGCGGTAATAAACCTGCGTTCTTAGCATCTAAAACACCTTGTAAACCTTGGTTATATGCTGCATAAGCTTGATTCACACCAGCAACAGTAGCGGCATCTAAAGGAACAGGATTATGAGGCACTGTAGTAAAATGTGCTAATGTAGTTATATATGGTATATTCCCTATTACACCTTGTGCTCCATTTGAAGTTAATGTTGTAACCATTTGATTAACAACCCCTGCAAAAAGAGTAGGATCAGTAATATCAGCAGGTCCATATGAAGTAGCATCAGGATTCCCTGTTTGATCGACTCCAGCACCACCACCTAAGGCATAACCTAAAACATCATTTCCTCCGATTTCAGAAAGACTAAAGAAAGTTGGTGCATTTGCCATTGCATCTCCAAGAACCGTTGCTCCCGTACTAGAAGATATTCTAGCAAAATATGGATTTGCCTGTCCTAATGGCACTGCATTAACACTACCATATCCAGGAGCTACGAAATGAAAACTCTTTGCACCTGGAATGCCATAATTATTGTTGTTACTTGGTAATTTCGTTGTAACTTCAGTCGTTGGCATAGCACCAATAGAAGCTGGTCCAGATCCATTAAAATACAATCTAGGTCCCTGAATCATTGTACCACCGAATAGTAACCCTCCAATATTATCACTCATAAGAGGTTGAACGAAGTCACCTCCACCTGCCATTTGGAACTTTTGACTCATAATGTTTGGAAAAGAGCTCTCTTGAGCAGCTATAAACAAAGCATTATCGGTAAAACCTGCTGTAAACGATGCTCCAACAGCAACGTAACTTGAAAAGTTTAAGTTCCCTGTAGTAAGATCAACTTGAGGAACATCTGGTCCTGCAATTGGTTCTAAATCATTGTTAACATCACATGCTACTAATCCTAATAAGGCAATAGATAACCAACTATATTTTAATATATTTTTTTTCATCTTTTTTAGTTATTAATTGTCCAAGAAATATAATACTGAGATCCGATTGCTCCAATACCTGGTGCACTAAAGTATTCTTGTCCTGTTAAATTCGCTCCTCCTAATTTAATCACAGATTTAAGAGAAGGAATCTTATAATTCATTTGAGCATCAAGAACAGTTCTGGCGTCTACCATACCATCGTGGAAAGTAGATTCCCATAAAAACTCATCTTGCCATCTAACATTCACGTTAAATCCAAAATTCTCGAAAAGATTTGTATGTCCAAACTGGAATTTCACCTTATGCTCTGGAGTATTAAATCCAGGTTCGAAATCTGGATCAGAACTTTGATCAAAGTCAAACTTAGACCATGTATAATTTAATCCAACATTGAATCCATTAAACACTTTTGTGTTTAAACCTAAAGTAGCACCATACGAACTAATATCTGCATTTGAATTTGTGTAAGCATTAAAAATTGTTGTATCTCCATTTGCTAAAGCAGCTTGAGCTAAAGGAGTTGTTGTTCCTGGTACAGTATCAGAAAAATCAATTTTACCATATAATGGAACAAGAACATTCTCTACAGCAATAAAATCTTCGTATTCATTGTAATAAACACTTAAATCAACACTCAACTTGTTATCTCCTGTAGGAATAGCTCCACGATAACCTACTTCATAAGCAGTAACCTTTTCTGGTTTTACTAATCCAGCATTAGCAGAAACTGGATTACCAGATAAAACAGACTCTAAAGAGAATGCGTTTTCATAAGCCACTCTACCAGGTAAAGAAACACTACCTGCTCCAACAATAGCCTCTCCATTATCACTTAAATCAATTTGAGGAGTATTATATCTATCTAAATTGTCTGCAGCTGAACCAACTAAGAATGCTCTACCAACGTTTAACCCAATATATTGATCTTGTGTAGTAGGATTTCTAAATCCAGTCTGAAAAGATGCTCTAAAGTTGTGGTTTCTAGTTTCACCCGCAGCATATGCAACAGAAATTCTAGGAGAGAAGTTTCCGTCAAAATTTTGTGCTTTATCATAACGAACAGAACCAGTTAATTTAAGTCTGTCGTCCATAAGTTTCCTTTGCATTTGTGTATATAATCCGTATTCATCATAAGTGATAGGACCATCAAAATCAGTATAAATTGTTCCTCTTGAGTTTAAAGAATATTCTCTGTAAGAACCTCCAACTTGAATTTCTGCAAAGTCAATGTACTCTTTCAAGTTTAAATTTGCGTCAACATGACGAATTTGCGATTGATCTTGGAACTTTGAACCTGTAGCTAAATCTGGATCAGACGTTACTCGTTCAAATGCACTTTGGAATTCTGCAGTTCCAGGAATTAACCTATCTCTATCAGCAAAAGCTCTTGCCGCTTGATGACTAGAAGCTGTTACACCAGGTACTGCTCCAAGATAAGCTGCAGCATATTCACCAAACCAATCCTGATTAGATTTCCATAAATTATTAATATTAATACCTGTAAATCGGGTATCATAAGAATCTCCTGCATCTTCCGAAGTAAGATATCCTCTTACGAAGAAATACTTTCCTCTAAACTCTAACTTGTGTTGCTCCATAAAGAAATTCTTTATGTAGTAACGGTTAGCCCCTTGATAGATAGTATTACCTCTACCAAATTTAGAATTCCAAATAATCTCTAAACGATCATTACCCCAAGGACGATAGTGAAGAGATGTACCGAATTTCATACTTCTAGCATCATAATCCATTAAATCTCTTTCGTCGTAACCTGTTCTACTTACGTTTCCTATTGCCCCTCCTAAACTGGTAGCAACTTCATCTCCGTAAACATTTAAACCATCATAATTTGGATCTGAATCTCTATCCCCAAAAGTATAGTCTCCGTTTAACGTATTTCTATCATCAGTTGCAAACCATTCAGTTCCTTTTAAATATGATAAAGTCGCCTTAGCTGCAAAATAATCGTCAAAAGTGTGAGCCATACGAATACTTGTATCATAAAATTCGTTATTACCTGCAGCATCCTGAGATGTCAATCCAGTTTTGAAAACAAAGCTTATACCTTGATCATCAAATGGACTTTTACTTCTCATGAACATAATACCGTTGAAAGCATTTGCTCCATATAATGCAGAAGATGCACCTGGAAGTAATTCTACACTCTTAACATCTAATTCAGATAATCCTAATAAATTACCTAAAGCAAAGTTTAATGCAGGTGAAGAGTTATCCATTCCATCTACTAATTGCATAAAACGTGTATTAGCAAAAGTTGCGAATCCTCTAGTGTTTACCGACTTAAACGTTAAACTGTTCGTGTTAATATCAACACCTTTTAAATTTTCTAAACCATCATAAAAAGAAGGTGCAGAAGTGTTTTTAATTGCTCTAGAGTCAAACCTTTCAATAGTTACAGGAGATTCCATAACTCGTTCTGGTGTTCTAGAAGCTGAAATTACAACTTCATCTAACGCTGTAGCATTCTCCTTTAAAGAAACTTCTACAACTTGGTTGTTTTTAGTAATTTCTACTGTTACTGTTTGATACCCTAAAGAAGAAATTTCAAGTGTGAAAGGAGGTGTATCTGTAACAGTTAAAGTAAATTTTCCATCAAAATCTGTGTTTGTTCCCACAGCCTTTCTAGAAACTTTAATGTCGGCCCCTGGTAAAGGACCTCCAAGTGTCGCATCGTTTACCGTTCCCGAAACGGTAGTTTGTCCCATCATTAATGAGCTACAAAACAATGTAAACGCAGCCAATAATAACTTTTTTATCATAATGTAAATAATTTGTTAACTATATCGCAAAATACAATTTTTTTTCATTCATAAAATATTTTGTCAGTTTTTATTACTATTCACACATTATTCAGAGCGTTTTTTTATCATTTTCACATTTTATGACTTAAAATAAAATATTGCTATTTTAACTTGTAAATTTGCCTTAAAATATAAATTCAATTTGGAGACAGTCCATTCTATTTTTGATTTCACACCAACACATGAAACCTATGTTACTATAGGTACTTTTGATGGTGTTCACATTGGTCATCAGAAAATTGTAAAAGATTTAGTGAAGCAAGCACATGATAATAATAAGAAGTCTGCTTTACTAACTTTTTTCCCTCATCCTAGAATGGTTCTTCAAAAAGAGGCTTCTATTGAACTTATCAACACCATTGATGAAAGAAAAAAACTTCTTGAAGCAACCGGGTTAGATTATTTAATTATCCATCCTTTTAGTAAAGAGTTTTCTCGTTTAACAGCACTCGATTTTGTTAGAGATATTTTAGTGAATCAATTAAATGTATCTAAACTCATTATTGGATACGATCACCATTTTGGAAAAAATAGAGAAGGAAATATCGAACAACTCACCGAATATTCTCATATCTATAACTTCGAAGTTCAAGAAATACCTGCACAAGATATTGATACCGTAGCCGTAAGTTCAACTAAAATCAGAAGAGCTTTGAAAGAAGGAGCTCTTAAAACCGCTAATAACTATTTAGGATATCATTTTACAATCAAAGGAAAGGTTGTTGATGGTAAAAAAATTGGACATACAATAGGTTTCCCTACTGCTAATATAGAAGTTAAAGAAGATTATAAATTAATTCCTAAAGCCGGGGTTTATGTTGTAAAATCTTCAATTGACTCAAAAACGTTCTATGGAATGATGAATATTGGTAATCGTCCTACCTTAAATGGAAGTCATCAAACAATTGAAGTGAATTATTTCGATTTTTCGGAAGATTTATACAATCAAACTATCGAAATAGAATTACTTTATTTTCTACGAGAGGAAGAAAAATTCAACTCACTTGAAGCTCTTACCGACCAGTTAAAACAAGATAAACTCGCTTCTTTAGAATTCATTAATAATAATATGTAAGTAGCCGTTGTTTAAATGTAGCGCTTCTTTTATCTTTGTCGCTTAAATTTTTAAACAACATGTTACAAGTTCAATTTATTCGAGAAAACAAACAAACTGTTTTAGACGGATTAGCAAAAAGAAATTTTGCTAATGCTGAAGAAATTCTTGACCAAGTATTAAATGCAGATGAAACTAGAAGAGCTACTCAAGTTTCATTAGACGAAACACTTGCTGAATCGAATAAATTATCCAAAGAAATTGGTGGTTTCTTCAAGTCTGGAGAAGTTCAAAAAGCTAATTTACTAAAGGAAAAAACTGGACAGTTAAAGGAAAAATCAAAAGCGTTAACTGAAGAGTTGCATACTGTAACTGATAAATTACAAGAACTATTATATCAAATTCCTAACGTTCCTCATGTTTCTGTTCCTGCTGGAGTAAATGAAGAAGATAATGAAGAAGTTTTTAGAGAAGGAACTATTCCTGATTTAGGCGACAAAGCTTTACCTCACTGGGAATTAGTTAAGAAATATGATATTATTGATTTTGACTTAGGAGCAAAAATAACTGGTGCTGGTTTCCCTGTGTATAAAGGAAAAGGTGCTCGTTTACAACGTGCGTTAATCAATTATTTTTTAGATAAGAATACAGCTGCTGGTTACAAAGAAGTTCAAGTTCCTCATTTGGTAAACGAATCTTCTGGTTTTGGTACCGGACAATTACCAGATAAAGAAGGACAAATGTATCACGTAACTGGTGATGATTTATATTTAATTCCTACAGCTGAAGTTCCTGTTACGAATTTATTTCGTGGAGATTTATTGAAAGCTGATGAATTACCAGTTGCTTTAACAGGATATACTCCATGTTTTAGAAGAGAAGCTGGAAGTTATGGAGCTCACGTTCGTGGATTAAATCGTTTACACCAATTCGATAAAGTAGAGATTGTTAGAATTGAACATCCTGAAAATTCATACAATGCCTTAAATGGTATGGTTGAACACATCAAAGAAATATTGAGAGAATTAAAATTACCGTATCGTATTTTAAGATTATGTGGTGGTGATACAGGATTTACTTCTGCTTTAACCTTCGATTTTGAATTATATTCAACTGCTCAAGAACGCTGGTTAGAAATTAGTTCTGCTTCGAACTTTGAAACGTTTCAAGCAAATCGTTTAAAACTACGCTTTAAAAATAGTGAAGGAAAAAATCAATTAGTACACACATTAAATGGAAGCTCATTAGCTTTACCTCGTGTACTTGCTGGAATTATTGAAAATTACCAAACTGAAGAAGGAATTAAAATACCTGAAGTATTAGTTCCTTATTGTGGTTTTGATATTATAAATTAAAAAGTTTTTAGAAGTCAGTGATCAGTGCGCGCCGCTGATAACTGGATTTCTTCAAACAATGTATATATTAATTGGCAGCAATTGCCATCATTAATCTTTTGTATTTATTCATTTCAAGCAAAGCCTCAAAATACTGTGATATTTGACCGTTTTTCATAAACTCCTTTGCTTTTCTATTCGACTGCTCGTATTGTTTAGTTATGTTTTTCATAATAAATTTGTATTAGTTTCTATGTATAAGACAAATTCCGTGCCAAAACATTACACTTACCTCAAAAAAAACCATCACTTTTAATTAAAATTTAACATTTATCTTCCTTATTTTTGATTGATGAGATTTCGATTACTATTCCTAACCCTTCTGGTTCTTAGCGTTTTTACCCAAGCACAGTCAAGTTCTTTTGCACTGGCAGAAAATTATTTCAGAAATAGTGAATACGAAAAAGCAACTCAACTATATAAAGACTTAGTAAATCGAAGCCCGTATAACACTACGTACTTACAACGTCTGATAAGTTGCTATCAGGAAACAACGAAATTTGAGGCTGCACAAAAACTTCTTGAACAAAAAATAAAACGAATACCTAAACTTGCTACTTTAAAAGTAATGTTAGGTTACAATTACGAACGACAACAAAAAACTAAAGAAGCAGAAAAGCTATATCAAGAAGCATTAAATTCAATAACAAAAGAACCAGGTTATGGCGGTGCGATTGGACGATTATTTAAAGAGTATAATAAATTAGATCTTGCTGTTAAAGCATACAAAGAAACTTCGAAATTCAACTCCAATGCTAATTATGGTTTTAAAATAGCTCAGATTTATGGTGAGAAAGGAGATTTTGAATTCATGTTTAACGAATATGTAGATTATCTAGATAAAAATGACAATTATTTAAGTATTGTTAAACGTAGTTGTGCACGTTACATTTCTGACGATAGTGAAGATGAAAATAACATTTTATTTAAAAAAGCACTTTTACGCAAGTCTGCTAGTAATCCAAAAGACGTATGGAATGATTTATTACGTTGGTTATTTATCAAACAGAAGGATTACGGAAAAGCTTTTATCCAAAATAAGGCTTTATATCAAAGGAACAATGATCGCTTAATTAGTATTTTCCAACTTGGAGAAATTGCTTTCGATAATGAGGATTATGATACGGCTAAGCAATGTTTTGATTTTACTATTGAAAAAACCAACTATCAGCGAGATAAATTCAATGCAATTCGTATGAATCTTCAAATTGCAGTAAAACAAAATGATCCTGAAGTTGAGCAGAAGTTTGATGGAGTTTTTAAGGAATTTGGAATCAACAGTAATACATTCTCTATTCAAGTTGCACATGCTGATTATCTGACTTTTAAAAAGAATAAACCTGAGCAAGCAAAAAAAGTATTGGAAACAGCGCTTCCTTTTGCTGCCAATAAATTTCAAAAAGCAAGAGTTAAATTAAAGTTAGCTGATGTTCATGTATATCAAAGTTTATTCAATAAAGCTTTAATCTACTATTCTCAAATCCAAACTCAGTTCAAAAATCATGAACTTGGGCAATTGGCGAGATATAAAGTTGCTCAAACCTCATATTTTAAAGATGATTTTAAATGGGCAAAAGCACAATTAAAAGTATTAAAAGGTTCTGCAACACAATTAATTGCCAACGATGCTGCTGATTTATTCTTAGTTATATCTGATAACCAACCAAAGGATAGTGTACCTTCTGGATTAAAAGAATATGCGCAAGCGGATTTGTTAGCTTTTCAAAACAAAACGACTGAATCTCTAACGGTACTAAAAGATATCCTTTCAAAATATAAAGGTCAGCCTATTGAAGATGAAGCTTTATTCAAGCAAGCTGAATTGTTTGTAAAAACAAAACAAATTAATAAAGCCATTGAGAATTATAATCAAATTATTGCGTTAGGAAAGGAAGGAATTTTAGCCGACGACGCTTATTATTTAATGGCTGGTTTGTACGAGAACGAAATAAAAGACTTAGAAAAAGCAAAGGAATATTACCAAAAAATTATTTTTGATTTTCCATCAAGTATATATTTGGTAGATGCACGAAAGAAATTTAGAAAATTAAGAGGGGACTCTATTTAACATAGATAAAATAAAGGAATGTATATATACAACGTAACAATTAATATTGACGAGACGGTTGAAAAGGAGTGGTTAACTTGGATGCAATCTCATATACCAGAAGTACTAGCAACAGGAAGATTTACTAGTGCAAAAATGACTCAAGTTTTAGTAGAAGAAGAAATGGGCGGAGTAACTTATTCAATTCAATACACTGCAAAAACAAGAGAAGATTTAGACAATTACTATAAACATGATGCCGAAAAACTTCGTTCTGACGGAATGAAACGTTTTGCTGATAAAATGGTTGCTTTTAGAACTGAATTAAAAGTAGTTGAAGAGTTTTTTCCTATAGTTGCGAGTAACTAAGAATGCTGAAACGAATCGTTTACATATTTTTTCTTTGCCTAAGTTTAATTTTATCTTCTCAAGAAAAAGGAACGTTTTCTTTATCTGGTTACGCCAAAGTGATTGTAGGTAATGACACACTGCCCAGTAATGATTTGGTACTAGAATTAAAACCAGGTTATCATATTATTGAAACAGACAGTTTAGGTTTTTTTGAATTTAAAAACCTAAAAAAAGGAAGATATACGCTTAAGTATGTTTATGACGGAAGCATAAACAATAAATTTAAGATTCAGATTAAGAACAAATCAATTAAAAACTTCAATATAATTTACAATTCAAATTGTGAATTCACAAAAACTCAAGCACTTGAAGATATTAAGAACAACAATATAAGACTTATAGTATTAGGTGGAATAGCGATCTCTCATTTTAAAGATGAAGCTAATCATGAAAAGAAATACAATTTTAAGTATCACATATTTGGCTGTATAATAGAAGATTTCGAATGTATGAAACAATACAATCAAACAATTTTTAAATACTTTAACAATAAATACGGCGAAAAATGGAGAAAAGAGGTACGTGACGATGTTTACTTTTTAAACAGAACTAAGTATTATGAGTAAAAATGTATTTCTTTTATTTTCGACAGTTTTTTTATTGAATTGCGCAAACAAAACACAAAACTTTTCTTCTGATTTGATAAAAATCACCAAAGTATCGAAACATGTTTGGCAACACACCTCTACTCTAGAAACAAAATCTTTTGGAGATGTTCCTTGTAATGGTGCAGTAATGGTTAATGATGGAAAAGCAATTGTTTTTGATACTCCTGTTGGTAAGAAAGCTACAAAAGAGTTAATTACCTGGGTACAATCTGAACTCAATTCAGAGATTATAGCAATTGTTCCAACTCACTTTCACATTGACTGTTTAGATACGCTGGAAGAGTTTCATAATGCCAACGTTGAATCTTATGCTTCAGAAAAAACCATTGAACTAGCTAAAAACAACAACTCTAGTCTACCTAAAAACGGATTCGATTCATCCAAAGAATTTCAACTAGGAAACACAAAAGTTCTTGTTTCATTTATGGGAGAAGGTCACACTAAAGATAATATAGTAGCCTACTTCCCTGCTGACAATGTTCTTTTTGGTGGATGTTTAGTTAAAAGTTTAAATGCACCCAAAGGTAATTTAGCTGACGCTAATATTACCGAATGGTCCAACACGATACAAAAGATAAAATCTACATATCCAAATATTAAAATTGTTATCCCTGGACATGGAAAATCTGGTAATTCAGAATTATTAGATTATACGCAGCAACTATTTCAAGAAAGCTCTTTATAACTTGCTATCTTTGCAGCATGAGTGTACGCGCAAAAAAACATTTAGGTCAACATTTTTTGACAGATGAAAATATTGCTAAAAAAATAGCAGATACTTTAACTGAAACTGGTTACAATAACGTATTGGAAATTGGTCCAGGAATGGGAGTATTAACCAAATATCTATTAGAAAAGAAACCTAAAGTAACTGTGCTAGAACTCGATTCGGAATCTGTTTCTTATTTACAGGACACTTTTCCAGTTGAACACATCAAACTGGACACTTCGAGTGATAACTTTCAAATTATAGAAGGAGATTTCTTAAAGCAAAACTTACAACAGTTATTCAACGGAGAGCCTATAGCTATCATTGGTAATTTTCCATATAATATTTCGAGTCAAATTGTTTTTAAAGCGATAGAAAACAGAGATCTTGTACCTGAATTTTCGGGTATGTTTCAAAAAGAAGTAGCTCAACGAATTGCAGAAAAAAAAGGAAGTAAAGCCTATGGAATTATCTCTGTAATTGCTCAAGCATTTTATGATGTTGAGTACTTATTTACAGTTCCTCCAACTGTATTCAATCCACCACCAAAAGTAGATTCTGGTGTAATGCGTATGATTCGAAAAGAAAATTACACATTACCTGTGGATGAGAAATTATTTATAAGAGTAGTTAAAACTGCATTTAACCAAAGAAGAAAAATGCTTCGAAGCAGTTTAAAATCTATGAATCTCTCGGATAACTTAAAACAAGACCCTATATTTGCCATGCGTCCCGAACAATTATCGGTACAAGAATTTATAGAATTGACGGACAAAATTGCAAGTCATGGCGATAGAAATAACGAAAGAACTTCTTAAAAACGTTTCCAACTTAATCGCAAATCAAAAAGACAATGCGCTTTCTGATTTATTTACTGACGTACACCACGCCGATATCGCTGAAGTTTTAGATGAATTATCTTTTGACGAAGCTTTATACATTATTCGTTTATTAGATAGTGAAACTACTTCTGAAGTGTTAATGGACGTTGATGATGATGTTCGTGAAAAAATTCTTGAACAATTATCTGCAAAGGAAATTGCAGAAGAAATTGAAGAGTTAGATACTGATGATGCGGCCGACGTAATTGCAGAACTTCCAGAAGAACGTAAGGAAGCGGTAATGCAACAAATTGAAGATGAGGAGCATGCCAAGGAAATTGTTGAATTACTGCGTTTCGATGAAAACTCTGCTGGTGGTTTAATGGCTAAGGAATTAGTTAAAGTAAACGAAAACTGGTCTGTTTTAGGTTGTGTTACTCGTATGAGAGCTCAAGCCACAGAAGTTACCAGAGTTCACTCTATTTATGTAGTTGATGATAGCGGAAAACTAAAAGGGCGTTTGTCATTAAAAGATTTATTAATGGCTTCAACAAAGTCTAAAATTGCGGATATTTATATTCCAAGAGTAGATTTTGTAAATGTTCATGACAGTGCTGAAGATATTGCTAATAAAATGCGTAAATATGATTTAGAAGCCATTCCTGTTGTTGATGAATTAGGGATTTTAGTAGGACGTATTACAATTGATGATATTGTTGATGTAATTAAGGAAGAAGCAGACAAAGATTACCAATTAGCTGCCGGTATTACACAAGATGTTGAAGCCGACGATACTATTTTAGAACTTACTCGAGCACGTCTACCCTGGTTATTCTTAGGTTTAATTGGAGGAATTGGAGCCTTTTTAATTATGGGCGGATTTGAAGATTCTTTCAAAGAAAATGCTGTGTTATTTTTCTTCACTCCATTGATTGCTGCAATGGCTGGAAATGTTGGAGTACAATCTTCGGCAATTATAGTACAAGGTTTAGCGAATGATGATGTAAAAGGAAGTATAAACAAACGTTTAATCAAAGAAATGCTATTAGCTACCTTAAACGGGATTGCATTAGCTATTGTTCTTTTCATTTTCATTTGGTTTTATAATAACGATTTACAAACCTCTTTTGCTGTTTCCGTTTCTTTAGTTGTAGTAATTATTGTTGCTGGTTTAATTGGTACATTTATTCCATTATTTCTAGACAAACGTGGTATCGATCCTGCAATTGCTACAGGTCCGTTTATTACAACAAGTAATGATATTTTTGGAATATTAATTTATTTCACTATTGCTAAGTTAATTTTAGGAGTTTAAATAAATGAGAGTTTTTGTCCTTTGTACCGGTAGAAGTGGTTCTCTATCTTTTGTAAATGCTTGCAAACACATTAGAAATTTTACTACAAGTCATGAATCATTAGCTGATGTTTTTGGTAACGAAAGATTTAATTTTCCTAATAATCATATTGAAGTTGACAATAGGTTATCTTGGAGTTTAGGTCATTTAAATAAATATTTTGGTGATGATGCGATTTACATCCATTTAAAAAGAGATCGAGATAAAACAGCCAATAGTTTTTTTCAAAGATTTTATCTTCCTGGAAGTATTATTGATGCTTTTTGTGATGGTGTTCGAATGAACCCGGTAGAAAAGTTATCTAAAAAAATGAGATTAAAAGCTTGTTATGATTATGTTGATACCGTAAATACTAATATCGAGTACTTCCTATTGGATAAATCAAAAAAAATGACAATTAACTTAGAAACTATTGAACAAGATTTTCCGAAGTTTCTAGAGTTCATTAATGCCGATATTGATTTAGAGAAAGGAATTGAAGAATTGAGAAAATCGCATAATTCATCATTTCAACGAAAGTTAAACTTAGATTATAGAGTTAAGCTTACTATTATTAGAGAATGGAGACATTTAAAAATGTATTTCAGTAAAAAATCATAACCGAATACATTTTTCATAATTACAATAAATGAAAAAGAAAGCTCTTTTAATAGGGTTAATAATGCTTATTATTAATTCTGTAACCGCTCAACATACTGAAAGATTTAAAGAAATTACTTACATTTTTAAGCCATCTGATACCATTCTTGTTAACACAAAACATAAAAATGGTAATAAGAAAGAATTCGGGTTTTATTATACGTATTTAACCAATAAATATCAATATACAGTAGCAGCAGGAAAACATATAAGATATCATTACAGTGGTGGAATAGCAGAAGAAATGTACTATGATAATTTCGGAATATTACTTAAATCGAAATTCTATGATAGTTTCGGTAATTTAATGGAAGAGACAAAAGCTATCAGCATAGATACTAATGAGAAAGATTTGGATGCATTTTTAAGTTACAATAAGTCATATGATATAATTGTACATGAAAAGAAATATCAGTTCTCACCTGAAATTTGCGGTTGGTTCTTATTTAAAGAAGGTAAGCGAATGAATGGTAAAAAAATTGATAAATGGATAAAATATTATCCAAATGGAGATATAAAAAAAGTTAGAGATTTTTAAATTTTATAACAACTGAGATAATTACTTTTCATTTCATCTAAAAAATAAAATTTCAAGATTTTTTTAATGGTTCTCATTAAGTCTATGAAAAACCTCAAAATTTCAAAACATAAATTTCTTTTTTAACATAAGTAAAAAAATAAGCCATTTCAATTCCTTACTTTTAGAGTATTCAACTCAAATTCAACTATTGTGAATCGAAAAAACATACTCATTACTGGAGCTAGTTCTGGTTTAGGAAAAGGAATGGCCATAGAATTTGCCAAACAAGGCTGCAATTTAGCGCTATGTGCCAGGCGTACAGAAAAGCTCGAAGCTCTTAAAGAAGAACTACTTAACATTAACAGTAATATCTCTGTTTTTATTCGACCTTTAGATGTCACTAAGCAAGAAAATGTATTTTCAGTTTTCAATAGCTTCAATGAAGATTTTAAAACTCAAAACGGAACTTTAGATAGAGTAATTGTGAATGCTGGAATGGGAAAAGGAGCTTCTATTGGAAAAGGCTTTGCAAACCAGAATATGCAGACTGCTGTTACAAATTTCTGCGGTGCCTTAAATCAAATGGAAGCGGCTATGGAAATTTTTAGAGCACAAAACTCTGGCCATTTAGTTGTAATCTCCTCTATGTCTGCTTTCAGAGGTTATCCAAGAGCAATGTCAGTTTATGCAGCCACAAAAGCAGGTGTTAGAAGTTTAGCCGAAGGAATTAGAGCAGATGTTTTGAAAAAACCAATTAATGTTTCTACCATATTTCCGGGATATATTCAATCTGAAATGACAGATTCTATTGGTAAACCTCCACCGTTTATGATTCCTTTAGAAAAAGGTTCTAAACTTTTAGTCAAAGCCATCAATAAAGAAAAAGCAAATGCCTTTGTTCCTTTTTGGCCTTGGCGTTTTTTCAAATTACTAATGCCGTTTTTCACATTAAAAATGTTGAGAAAATTTTAAGCTATATCCTTATGAATTTCAGTCCTTCTCAAAAATCTAAAGACTATTTAAGTCGACTAAAAAAGTTCATGGAGCAACATGTATATCCAATAGAACATGAATTTACTCAATATTACAAACAACATAATTCTTCGGGAAACTGGAAAGAATGGACAGAACACCCCAAATTAGAACATTTGAAAGAGCTTGCTAAGGAAGCTGGTTTATGGAATTTGTTCTTGCCTGATAACGAATTAGGACAAGGATTAAGCGTACTTGATTATGCGCCACTCGCAGAAGAAATGGGACGTGTTTACAATGCAGCAGAAATTTTTAATTGTAATGCTCCTGATACAGGAAATATGGAAGTACTGTATCATTTTGGTTCCAATGATCAGAAAAAAGAATGGTTACAGCCTTTACTTGATGGAAAAATAAAATCTGTATTCTGTATGACAGAACCTGATGTGGCTTCTTCTGATGCAACAAATATAGAAACCTCCATAATTGAAGATGGAGACGATATTGTAATCAATGGAAAGAAATGGTGGTCTACAGGATTAGGACATCCTATGGCTAAGTTGGCAATTGTATTGGGAAAAACCGACACTTCTCAAGAAAAACACAAACAGCACAGTATGGTGTTAGTTCCATTGGATACACCTGGAGTAGAAATTAAGCGCATGCAAAATACATTTGGCGTATATGATGCTCCTGCTGGACATGGTGAAGTTCATTTTACCAATGTACGTGTTCCTAAAAAGAATTTAATTATGGATTTTGGAGCTGGTTTCGCCATTGCACAAGGAAGATTAGGGCCAGGAAGAATTCATCATTGTATGCGTTGTATTGGCGCAGCTGAACGTGCTTTACAATTAGCCATAATTAGAAGTGGAACCAGACAAGCTTTCGGAAAACCTTTGGCTAAACTCGGTGGAAATTCTGAACAGTTTGCTAAAGCAAGAATTGCAATAGATCAAGCTAGATTACTAACACATTATGCAGCATGGAAAATTGATGAACATGGTGTAAAAAATAGCATGACTGAAATTTCTGCCATAAAAGTAGTTGCACCTAACGTCTTACAAGAAGTGAGTGATATGGCTATGCAGATTCATGGAGGAGCGGGATTATCAGATGATTTTCCTTTAATTAATTTCTTTATACAAGCTCGAGCTTTACGATTAGCTGATGGACCAGACGAAGTTCATTTACGAATGATTTCTAGACTTGAATTTAAAAAATACTTGAGCTAATGTCGAACACAATTAAAGATCTTGAAAAACAACAACGCTCAGGTGAGGAATTAGACCTTAAGAGTTTATTACCTTGGATTAAAAATCATATTCCAACTATTGATGATAATCCTACAATAACACAATTCTCAGGAGGAGCGTCAAATTGGACGTATCGCCTAAAGTTTAATCAGCATGATATTATTCTTAGACGAGCACCACTTGGAAAAAAAGCAGCAGGAGCGCATGATATGCCAAGAGAATTTAAACTGCAGCAAAAATTAAAACCTCATTATCCTTATGTTCCAGAAATGATTGCTGTTTGTGAAGACGAATCTGTATTAGGATCTACCTTTTATTTGATGGAACGATTGGAAGGAATTATTCTTAGAAAAAATCCTCCCAAAGGAATTCATTGGGACGAAGATACGGTAAGAAAAATATGCTATTCTTTCTGGGATAAAATGATTCATTTACACAATGTAGATTACAAAAAAGAAGGATTACAAGATTTAGGAAAAGGTGAAGGCTATATTGAACGTCAAATTCTAGGTTGGAATAAACGATATATAAATGCTAAAACTTGGAATGTTCCTTCAGGGAAAAAGGTCAGACAATGGTTAGAAAACAATATGCCGAAGGAAGAAAATCTTTGTATAATTCACAATGATTTTCGATTAGATAATGTTGTAATCGATCCGTCAGATCCAGAAAATATCCTAGGTGTTTTAGATTGGGAATTGGCTGCTATCGGTGATCCTTTAATGGATTTAGGAAACAGCTTAGCCTATTGGGTGCAAGAACAAGATGATTTCTTCGTGAAATCCATCAGAAGACAACCGAGTAATATTCCTGGTATGTTAACCAGACAAGAAATTATAGATTACTATTGCCAACAAACAGGCAGAACAATTGAAGATTTCCGTTTTTATAGAGTTTACGGATTATTCCGACTCGCAGGAATTGTTCAACAAATCTACTTCAGATACTCAAAAGGATATACAAAAAACAAAGCTTTTAAAAACTTTTGGTTAATCTCTATTTACCTTATCAAAACTTGTGAAAATATTATAAAACGTAAAAAGTAACTTCTAACAACACCCCTTATGAATTTAAAAAAATTGAATGCTTTATATCCTAACAAAATTGCTTTTATTACTGGAGCAGGTTCTGGATTGGGCGCAGCTTTTGCTAAAGTACTTTCTGAAAATAATTGGACACTTCATTTAAGTGATATCAATGAAAATGCTTTAAAAAATGTAGTTGGAGATTTAAAAACAAATGAAAAAATATTTCAATATACATTAGATGTTGGCGATAAGCATCAATTTGAAAAAGTTGTTCAAGAAGTATTTAAAAACACCGAATCCGTAGATGTGGTCATTAATAACGCAGGAATTGGCGATGGTCTTTTATTTAAAGATTATCCTGTGGACAAATGGGAAAAGATGATAGAGATTAATCTTATGGGAACTTTTTACGGTTGTCATTTTTTTTCACCTCATTTAATCAAACAAAAAAGAGGATTGTTACTTAACGTAGGTAGTTCTGCTGGTTTTATGAATGCGCCTGCTATGTCCGCATACAGCACATCAAAAGCTGCGGTTTATTCATTATCAGAATCATTACACCATGAATTAAAGCCCTATAATATTCAAGTAAGTGTATTAACTCCGACGTTTTTCAAAACGAATATTATGGAAAATGCAAGTTCTCCAGTAATGAAAGGGTATGCCGAAAAACAAATGAAATACTCCAAAACAAATGCAGATGAAGTAGCAGAAATTACGTTGGATAAAGCAGCAAAAGGAAAATTTCAAATCATACATCCTACAGATGCAAAAACTAAGTTTTTTCTAAAAAAATGGTTGCCAAAATTAGTCGCAAAAGAATATCATAAGATGATGACTAAGCTTGTTAAGATGAATGGTTAATGAAAATATTACTTGATCAATGTTTAAATATCTCATTATATTCATTCTATCATTAACGCTTTGTTCGTGTTTCAAATGTGATCTTTATCTAACCAATCAAAAGGGACTACGGAGTTCTAAGTTATATAAAAAGTACTTAAAAAATAGAATTGACCCTAATCACGTCAATATTAAAACTCATGGTGTATACAAATCAATAAAATATAAGTACGAAGAAGAATCGAAAAAAATTTCTAAAATTACGGACACAATAAACTTAAAAAATGACTACTATTTTAAGTTTTATACCAACGGAACTTATTATAGCTTTTCAAAAAAACGAAATGCACCTTTAAATAAAAATTCTTTCGATCCAGAAAAAGGTAAAATAGGATTTGTTATTCATAAAAGAAATAAAAATTATTTTCTCGATTATTCAACGATAAACTGTGGTTCTTTTTCTAAATGGGAGTTTGAAACTAAAAAGGATACTTTAATCGTAAAACAGGGAAATAATAAAGGATGGCGAATTTTTTATTATTATGTATTACAAGATGTTTCTAATGAGTTCTTAAATTACCCCACGAAAATTTAGATTCTATTTAAAGTAATTATCCTACTCAAACCGAACTTCATACATTCTCGTTATTTACATCTCCCTTTCATTAGATTAGTAAACCTAAAGATTATTAGTAAATTCGCATTCGAAAATGAGTTTCTAAGCCGAAAAATTATTTTGAAAAATGACAAAAACAATCACTAAAGTTGTAATCTTATTTGTAATTCTTGTAGCCTCTTCATGCACAGGAAATGTTGCTGTTACCGAAAAAGAATCTAAAGCAATTAAAGAGGTTTTAAATTTTTATAACGGAAAATGTCATAGATCTAAAGGATTCGAAACCAAGAATGGAGAAACTAAAAATTTCTTCGAGCTTGAAATGAAGAAGAGTGATTTACTTGAAAAAAATAAAAAAAGAGCTAAATCTCATGCAGGTAACATTGCTCATTTATTTTACTCAAATTTAGAAGATGAAAAGTCAAATTATAATCAAATTCGAGTAAAAATTACGCTTAACGATGATACAACTTCAGATTATGTTTTTTCAGATGAACAATTGGAAGGAGTTGAAAAAATAATACCTAAGGTACAAGAGGTAAACGCTTATATTGAAACGGATAACATTGATGCTTTAGCAGATACATTCAACAAATCTATTTTACTTGAAAAAAAAGTGTTAGCTAAATTATTTGTGGACTTGAAAGACAAATACGGGGTTATAAAAAAATCTGAATTTCAAGGATTTACTCTAAGAGACACCAAACAATTCGGTAAAATAACTTCAGTATATATTGCACAAGTAAGAGAAAAAGCCGCTCTTTCAATGATTTTATTATTTAATTCGGTTAATCACGAATTATTATCTATTGAGTTTGAATAGAAATAAAACTTTACCAGAATCTATTTGCATATGAAAAAAATCGCTACTTGTTTAGTATTACTTATCTTAACCTCATGTTCTACAAAACAAAAAGACAAGAATGAGGAAAAGGTGGTTACTAGTGCTAAAAAAGAAAAATCCTTAGACAAAACTCCTGACTCTTTAAAAACAATTTTTGATGTAAACTACCAAGAAATTTTAGAAATTAAGGAATTTAAGAATTATGAACATAACTCCTCTTCAGTAATAAATTATAAAGATAGTCAATGGGAATATGCTGTAATCGTATTGCAGAAAGAAGAGTCTAGATTGGTAGTTTTTGAAAAAATTATAGAGACTGGATTACCTCGAAAAAAATTTCAAATTCTAGATACACTTCACTTAAATAATTTATCAAAATATGAATTTATTTCTGTGGGGTTATGTGATAAAAATGATATTGCTGACTCTAGAATTTTTGCTCGAATAAAATATAAAGAAACTGATCCTGATCTAGAATATTACACTGAAATTGAAGCAGCATGGAAGGTTAATCTTCAAAACAAAAAAATAGAAAAGTTATCTGATCTTTCAGGAATTAAATGTGTAAATGAAGGATACGGAATTTAATCAATCGACATTAAATTGAATTAATTAACTTTAAGCACTTACAGAAAAGGCATAAAACGCTTTCCCTGTATTTTAATTTAACCAAATGTTGCAAGCAACTAAAAAGAAAAAACAATGAAAAAAAAGCTTTTTGATTTTAAACATATAAAAGGAGATTTTACCGGTGGTTTAGTAGCAGGTGTTGTTGCTTTACCTTTAGCCTTAGCTTTCGGAGTTCAATCAGGAATGGGAGCAACAGCCGGATTATACGGAGCCATTGCTGTAGGAATTTTTGCTGCCTTATTTGGTGGAACTGAAACTCAAGCAAGTGGGCCAACTGGACCAATGACTGTGGTTTCAGCTGCATTAGTAGCTACAGCTATTCAATCTCACGGAAGTTTAGATAACGCAATGAGCGTGATTCTTCTTACCTTTTTAGTTGGAGGTTTATTTCAGGTAATTTTTGGATTCTTAAATATTGCGAGTTATGTGAAATACTTCCCCTACCCCGTTATATCAGGTTTCATGAGTGGTGTAGGATTAATTATTGTTATTCTTCAACTATTTCCTTTTGCTGGTTTAGGTTCATCAAAATCAACACTAGCTGTAATACAAAACTTACCAACATTATTTACAGAATTTAATGTTTCTGCGCTTATTTTAGGTGCAATTACAATCGCTATATATTATCTATTCCCAAAGATCACTAAAGCAATTCCAAGTGCATTAGTTGCTTTAATTGGAGCAACTTTAATTGCTTATTTCACTAAAATGGATGTTCCTTTAATCGGTGAAATTCCTTCAGGACTACCAGCTTTTAAACTTGGTGGAATTTTAAATGTTGATTCTAGCGTCTATTCTTTAGTTATAGAATATGCTTTAGTATTAGCAGTTCTTGGAAGTATTGATTCCTTGTTGACCTCTGTAATAGCAGATAATATGACCAAAACAAAACACAATAGTAATAGAGAACTTATTGGTCAAGGAATTGGAAATATGTTAGCTGCGGCAATCGGAGGAATTCCAGGAGCTGGAGCAACAAAAGGAACGGTTGTAAACATTAACGCTGGTGGAAAAACGAGATTATCTGGAATTATTCATGGACTTGTTTTATTAGCTGTTTTATTAGGACTTGGAAAATTAGCTGCTCATATTCCTCTTTGTGTTTTAGCTGGTTTACTTATTCCGATTGGTTTTAAAATTGTTGATTTTAAAGGATTAAAACACTTAACTAAAGTACCACGACCTGATGCAGTTGTGCTTGTATTAGTATTATTAATTACAACTTTTGGTAGTTTAATTCACGCTGTAGGAATTGGAATTACACTTGCTTGTTTATTATTCATGAAAAAATCAGGTGATATTAGTGAGAAAGGATTAGAAGTTGGAAAAATTTCTGATATCGACAATTCTAAACCTTGGCAAGACGAAAAAGAATTCTACGAAAAATATAAAGACAAAGTCATCATCAAACACTTATATGGTCCTTTATTCTTTGGATTTACTTCTTACTTTAAAGATCAAATTAAAGCCTTACCAGACGATATTAAAGCCGTGATTTTAAGAATGGACAGAGTTCCTTATGTAGATCAATCGGGTTTATACACTATCGAAGAAATAATTTTCGATTTACGAGCTCAAGGTACCGAAGTAATTATTGTAGGACTTAAAGATCAACCTAACGATATGTTTAAGGCTATTGACATAATTCCTGATCTTGTTCCTGAAGAAGACTTGTTTGATACTGTCGAGGAAAGTTTTGTGTATTTAAGAAGCAAGCTAAAATAGGTAGTAAATCTCCTCTTATTACGCCCTTTTCTGAAAAGGAAAGACTTGTCAATTTTTCTTTTCTTAATTTTAGAGTAAAATCATATTAAAATGGAAGTTACAGCTAAAAAGAATGAACAAGTTGCTAATATGGTATTTGGCTCAATTTACCCGCACTACGTCAACAAAGTAGAAAAAAAAGGCAGAACCATAGAGGAATTACATCAAGTTATTGAATGGCTTACTAGTTTCGATGCTAATAAACTACAGTCTCTAATTGATGAAAAAGTAACATTTAGAACATTTTTCGAACAAGCAACAATTCACCCAAATGCCCATTTAATTAAAGGAGTTATTTGTGGTTATAGAATTGAAAACATTGCTGATGAATTTGAAATTTATAGAAAATGTAGGTATTTAGACAAATTAGTTGATGAATTGGCAAAAGGACGTAAAATGGAAAAGATTTTACGAGAAGAGAAGTAATTTACTAATACTTCAAGTGTTCCAACACAATATTAATATGAAAAAGACCTTAGTCTTACTATTCTCATTCATCTCGTTAACCCTATTTAGTCAAGATATAAATCAGATTGATAAAGCATTAAATATACCTGATTCCTTGAGCTATGATGCGGAAATTCGAATTTATAAGGGTTTCGGTATTACCAATTTGACAGAAGTCTTTCGAATGTATAAAAAGCGAAACCAATGGAAGATCGAACGATACTTTTACTATGCACCTGTACAGGAAATGCAAAAACCAAATATTAAAAAGATCAAATTAACTGCTAAAACACATCCTGAGTTTGTTTGGCAAAGTATACTTCGAGCTAACATTCTCGAAATTCCAGACATGGAGGAAATAATGTATAAATTGCAAAAAAGAGGAGAAGTTCAATTCGTCGATGAGAGTTATGAAGTATGGAATAAAACATCTTTTATAACCGATGGAACAGGATTTAAAGTAAAAATTAAACGAGGTAAAGACTCCAATGAAATTTATTATGGAAATCCTGAAAGCTATTTAAAAATGTATCCTGAAGTTGATGAATTGCTTTTTTTCTCGGAACTTCTAAACGTAATTAAATCTGAATTTAATATGTGGAGATATAACTAGAAGAAAGCTATACTCTTTTAAACATAAAATAAATGAATCGAATACTTTTAATATTTGGAGTTCTCTTATTAATCTACAGTTGCAAATCAACCAGAACAGAACATAAATCAAAAACACTAAAAGAGTTCGTAAATCTATATGCCTTTATAGGTGAGAAAATTTCATTGACCGAATTTGATCCCAATAAGAATAATACAAAAATGGAAGTTGACTCTATAACAGGTGATACAATTTTGTATCACAATATTTCTATAGATTATGCTTTTAAAGCTAAATATAAGGTTCTAGAAAAAGTATATAACAAATTCAAATCAGACACTATTGAATTTTTAGTTTATGATCATTATGGCAGACCTAAATTTGAAAACTACGAAGTTGTTATTTTGTATTTATCAAAAGACAAGAATACAAATGAATACTATCACCAAAAGTATCAATTTGATCCTATAACTATTGATTTAGATAATGGAGACTGGATAGGCTTTGAAGGAGAGAGTATTAAAGAATTATTTGAAAGAAAAAAAAATGGAGTTTTAAAAGCTCGAGGAATATTTGATTAATCATTTTCTTGAACTATAATTTCAATTGTTTTTTTAAATTTTAAAAAAATGAAGCTAGTTATTTTATTAATTTTAATGTGTTTCACGACTTATTCTCAACAGTCAAACGCTAAGATTTACCAAGAGGCTTTTGAAAGTGGTAAAGCATTTTCTAAAAATATAAAGTCAGGAAGAATCGAACCTTTAAAAAGTAGAATTCCTCCAAAAGATACTTGGGATTACTCAAGGCTAGTTGAATACAAACAAAACATCGGATCTAAAGATGTTATTTATGGCAATTTCCTTATGCCTAATAAAGACAAAACAATTATTTCTTACAATTTATTTGCTTTTGATATTAAACAAAATTCCTACTATTTTGTAGCTGTTGTTTCTTATAAAGTAATCAATGAAAAGCTAGAGTCCAATGGTTCATATTTATTTACTGAAAAAATTGGATTGAAAAATTGGTGGATGAATGTCGCACGTTTTTACCAAGGAAATGACATAAAAGAAGTGCCAAAAAAATATTTAATTGAAATTTGCCCGCCGCCACCGTTTAGGGAATAATTCATAAAGTATAGTTTCCTGAGTTTTTTATAAATTTAGAATCTGAACACCTTTAAACCATCATATTATGGACAAAGCATTACAAACAATGATTGATAATATGCCTGAAAAAACAGGTAAGTCTCTAAATGAATGGAAAGCTATTCTTAAAGAAAAAGAGTTTACTAAACACTCTGAAGGTGTTAAGTACTTAAAAACAGAACATAATGTTACTCATGGATTTGCAAATACTATTGTAACCCTATCAAAAGAAGAGAACAATACTCCAGATGATTTGGTTAGTATTCAGTATAAAGGAAAAGAAATCTTATTTCCTATATATGAAAAGCTGATAGAATTTGTGAAAACACTTGGTGATGATGTTACGATAACTCCTAAAAAAGGAAGTGTTAGCATTATTCGAAAACGACAATTTGTTCTTATAAAGCCAGCAACTAAAACAAGAATCGATTTAGGATTTAAGCTAAAGGATAAACCAACAACAGATAGACTTGAAAACTCTGGTCCGTTTGGAACAATGTGTACTCATAGAGTAAAACTTTCTACTATTTCTGAAATTGATGAAGAACTAAAAAATTGGATTTTGGAAGCGTATTCAAAATCTGTTTGATTGAGAAGCATTAACCTAAAAAAATTAATGATAAAATATATAAAATACGTACTTTCTTTATTACTTGTTTTCGGGCAAGCAGAAGGTGAATGTTCTATATTTTCTCATTTACAAACTACTACGTATCATCAAATTTTAGTAAGCCGTAGAAGATATTCAACAAATCAAATTTCTTACTACAAACGAAAGGCGGTAGTCGTATCAAAGGTAAAGGTTCAGTTCTTAAAGGATTTCGCCTTCATCTCTATTCATTTTCATAATTTCTGCACACTTGTAGTTAAATTACATAGAAAGAATTTTCAAAGACTAAAATCTACTTTTATAAACCAATTCTTTCTAACATCTAGAATTGCTGCTAGCAACTTCGCATAAAGTTTATACATAATCTAAAAGGCATTTCGCCTACTAGCACTTACGAATCCAGTAAGTGTCAAATCTTATGTTTCATAGTTTAAGAAAACAGCATGTATAAACACACCAAAAACACAAAAAATAAAACAAGAAAAAGATCGTGGTTAAGAAGAAAGCTACTTTACATCATCACAGCTTTTATGTTGGGAATGTCAAACGCAATGTATGATGAAAATAAAATGATAACTGGAAATGACAATTATATAGAACAAGAACACAAGAAAGATTAGAAGTTTCATAAAAATTGATGATATTGTAGTTGAAAAAGTTAATCAACTATACTATGAAAATTCATATTGAAACAGAACGACTTATTATTCGCGACTTAGAGGAATTTGATGTAGACGGAATGTTTGCCTTAGATTCAGATCCCGACGTGCACAAGTTTTTGGGTAACAATCCTATTTCTAAAAAAGAGCAAGCTGAAGCTGTTATCGCCAATATCAGACAACAATATCTTGATAATGGCATTGGACGTTGGGCCGTAATCGATAAACAAACTAATGATTTTATCGGTTGGACTGGTTTGAAGTATGAAGAAGGTCTTCGAAAAGAGTTTAATTATTACGATTTAGGCTATAGATTCCGAAAAGAATATTGGGGAAAGGGAATTGCTACAGAAACAGCTCTAGCGTCTTTAAAATACGGATTCGAAACAATGAATTTGAAAGAAATTGGTGCTGCTGCAGATATCGATCATATTGCCTCGAATAAAGTACTACAGCGAGTTGGTCTAAAACTTATAGAAACTTTCGAGTACGACAATACACCACATAATTGGTATAATTTGACTAAAGAAGAATGGTTACGATTAAAATAAGAGTAAAAATCACCTTTTAATCTCAACCTTATTTATAAGTTCATCTATTTTCTCTTTTGGAACAAAACCTTTAAGCATCATTAATGCTCCAAAAGCAATAAGTAAAACTCCCATTCCACGTTTAATTCTATAAATCACCAAAGGAGTTAATTTATTACGTAGTTGTTTGGCTAGTAAAATTTTAATGATGTCGGTTGCAAAGTAACCTATAATAACTAATGTAAAATACCAAAATATTGAGGTAGGATTCATGTTTAAACTTGGTCCTACTACAACCATAATTCCTAACCATCCTGCTAAAACACCAATATTGATAAAGTTTAAAAAGAATCCATTTAAAAATAGCTTGAAATAATTATTTCCTTTTGCTACTTCAACTTCAGATTGATCTAGCTCCTTTTTATTGTTCTTATCTAAATAGGTAATTAGTCCATAAACAATTAGCACTAGACCTCCTATAAAAAATAAACGAGGATCATCTTTAATCTTTTCAAGTAAGTTTCTACTTCCATAGTAGGCAATACTAATAAAAACAATATCTCCTAAAATTACTCCTACATCAAAAGCGAGAGCTGCTCTAAATCCTTTTAGAACACTTGTTTTTAATAACATAAAGAATACAGGACCAATCATGAAAGACATGAAAAGTCCAACCAAAAACGCATCTTTATAGTCTAGTAAACTCATAATTTATAGCAATTTTATACATCATCAAAATCAACTGTAATTTTTGATGTTGTTGGGTGCGCTTGGCAAGTTAATATAAATCCTTCTTCTAATTCAGCATCTGTTAAAATTTGATTTTTCACCATTACTGCTTTTCCTTCAGTAACTTTAGCAATACAACTACTACAAACTCCTCCTTGACAAGAATATGGAGCATCTACATTATTGCGTAAACTCTCAGAAAGTATATCTGTATCTTGAGGCATCGTAAAAGTTGTAGTTTCATCATCTAAAAGAATCGTAACTTCAGTTTGACCATCTTTTACTTGACTTGCCGCTTCTTCATCGATAGAAGAAGTAAATAACTCAAATAAAATGGCATCTTCAGCAAATCCGTTTTCAGCTAACGTCTCAGAAGCGGTATTGATCATCTCTTCTGGTCCGCACAAAAATGCCTTATCGAAGTTAATATCTTTGTAAATATTCTTGATGAAATAATTTACATGAGCTTTATCAATTCTACCGAAAACAGAACCTTCAACATTTTCACGGCTAAAGACATAACTTAAATTAAATTGAGAAGTATAGTTCTCTTTTAATTCATTTAACTCTTTATAAAAAATAGTATCGTTTATAGATTTATTTCCATAAACCAATGTGAAGCTAGCAGAATCATCACTTTCTAATACTGACTTCACCATTGATAGTACTGGAGTAATTCCGCTTCCGGCAACAAAACCTATGTAGTTCTTGTTTGCTTCTGGATGTAAAAGAAACTTTCCTTCAGGCTTAGATACTTCTAATTCATCTCCTGATTTCAATTTTTCACTAGCATAAACTGAAAATGTTCCGTTTTCAACTGCCTTAACCGCTACTTTTACAGTATTACTTTTTGGTGAAGAACACAAAGAATATGCTCTACGAACTTCTTCTCCATTAATTGTTGCTTTTAACGTAATGTATTGCCCTGCAACAAATGTAAATTCTGATTGTAAATTGGTTGGTATATCAAAAACTAAAGAAACTGCCGCTGCTGTTTCTCTAATCACTTCTTTTATCTTCAGTTTGTAAAATTGACTCATTCGTAAAAATTTGACCACAAAAATACGGAAACAAAAGAAGATTTGTGGTTAAAGTATTGTGATAATAATATACCTAAGATTTTTATGTATAAGAAAATTATGTATATTTGTATACCTAAAAAACTTAGGTATTAAAAATTTGACATGGGAAATCAGAAATTATACAAAGGTTCTTTACAAACAATCATTTTAAAGCTATTAGCGGAAAATGATAAAATGTATGGTTATGAAATTACTCAGAAAGTAAAGGAATTAACTAAGGGAGAATTGCAAATTACAGAAGGAGCTTTATATCCTGCATTGCACAAATTAGAAGCAGAAGGACTGTTAGATGTTGAAGTTGCTAAAGTAGGAAACCGCTTAAGAAAATATTATAAACTTACAGAAACAGGAACTAAAGAAACCGTAAATCGGTTAGCGCAAATGCAAGAGTTTTTGAGCACAATGCAACATTTAGTAAATCCTAAATTTAGTTTAGAGTAACAGCTATGGAATTGAATAAAGAACAGATTAAAAAAATAGATTCATTTCTTGAAGCTATTGGTGTTGAGTACATTGATATTCGTTTTGAAATGGTAGATCATATTGCTTCAGAAATAGAAGATAATGTGGAAGACATTGATTCTTTTTTCAAAGAAGATGGCTTTCAAACCACTTTCATAAAATTTATGTTGAGCAAAAAAGAATCCCTTTTACAAAAGTATAGAGCTCAAGAAAAGAACTTGAATTTATTTTTTATAAAGTCATTTTGCAAAAGTATTGTAAAAACACTTTTAACCCCAATTACCTTAACAACAAGTCTTTTTTTAATTTTTATAACAACAAAACTTGGTCATACTTACTTTAAAGAACTGTCTATTTTCTTTATTACACTAACCTTTTTAATGCATATAAATACTTCCATTAAAATTAATGTATTTATGAAGAAATACCATGAAATTAAGTTTATCAGTTTTTATATGATACTTATTTCAATGTTGTCTTTATTAATTATGATATTCCCAGGCTTTATTCATGTTTTCGTTGAAGGGAATTACTCTACAGCTGCTTTGAATAAATCCTTATTTACGCTATTAGTAACAGGTATTGTACATCTTAATTTTTATCATAAAAGTAAGATTGTTATTCAAAGATTTAAACATTTAATTCAATAGGCTATGGAGTTGAATAAAGAACAAATAGAACATATTGATTATGTTCTAGAGAAAAAAGGTATTCAATACTGGGATTTACGTATTGAAATGATTGATCATATCGTTTCTGATATAGAAAATCACGCAACATCAGACAACTTTAAAAAAGAATTTGAAAATGCCTTAATTAGAGTAAAATGGAATAAGAGTTTATTGTCTGAAAACAAAGTTGGCTGGAAAAATATCAATAAGAGATATCGTAATTTATTTAAAAAAGAGCTGCTAAAATTCTTTCTTTCAACAAAAAAATCGTTTTTAGTGATAGCCTTTTTTATAATCTATTATACATTATCTCAAAACTTAACTTTTGCTATTTTCAGTAAAATTAGCTACATCATATTTACACTTCCGATGTTGATTGTTTTAGTATCTTCTATTTGGTTACTTTTCAAAAGATTTGGAAAGTCAGTCCACATCAGTTATGGACTATTTTATTTTTCTTTCTCCTTTCTGATGATAAATTCGGTAATTCATTTTATGAGATACACTTCCGATACAAACCAACAAATTATATGGT
Organism: Tenacibaculum sp. 190524A05c; assembly: GCF_964036595.1. Classification (NCBI taxonomy): domain Bacteria; kingdom Pseudomonadati; phylum Bacteroidota; class Flavobacteriia; order Flavobacteriales; family Flavobacteriaceae; genus Tenacibaculum; species Tenacibaculum platacis. Next base: position 2,549,725 of record NZ_OZ038523.1, read on the forward strand.
TGATTACCTTACCAATATATTTGGCAGCAATGTATGCGGGCTTCATAGTTTTTACAACTGCAATAAAAAAAGTAACACAAATTAAAAAAGAACTTGCGCTATGAAATTAACAGATAACAACATAACAGAATTATATAAATTTACTAGAAAGCATTTCGTTGAGCATTATGATGTTCAAACAGAATTAGTGGATCATCTAGCAAATGATATCGAAGCTATTTGGGAAGAAGATCCGAATCTAAGTTTTGAAAAAGCCAGAGATAAATCTTTCAAAAAATTTGGTGTTTTTGGTTTTATGAATGTCGTAGAAGAAAAGCATAAACAGGTTGGAAAAAGATATCGTAAAGTTTTATGGACATTATTTAAAGCGTGGTTTAAACTCCCAAAACTTGCAACAACACTGGCGCTAATTTTTCTGTTTTACACCATCCTTAGATTACCATCAATAGGAACATATTTCTATTATACTATCCTAGGAGTTTATATGGTTTACTTTTTTGTTAGATGCAGATTACTAATGGTAAAACATAAAAGAAAAGTAAAAGAAACTGGAAAAAACTGGTTACTTGAAGATATTATTTTTAAACTCGCTTCCTCTAATTTCTTAATACTGTTGAGTAATGCCTTCAACATACTTCAATTTGGAGATTTACTTCAAGAAATGCAATATGCTTTTCTAGTAGCTGTTTTATTGGTAATGTTATTACTTGTTGGATATATCACCTTGGTGTTAATTCCAAACAAAGCAGAAGAATTACTGGAAGAACAGTATCCCGAATACAGCCTAGTTTAGCTTATTTTTTACCATCAACAATAATTACAATTTCGCCTTTGGCTGGTTTTTCTGTATAATATGATAACACTTCTTTTACACTTCCTCGCTTGGTTTCTTCAAACATTTTGGTAAGCTCTCGAGAAACTGAAACTTGACGTTCTTCTCCAAAATACTCGGAGAAATTTGATAAGGTTTTTAGAAGTTTATGCGGACTTTCGTAGAAAATCATTGTTCTGCTTTCTTCTGCTAAAAGTTTCAATCGGGTTTGTCTACCTTTTTTAACCGGTAAAAAACCTTCAAAAACAAATTTATCATTGGGTAAACCTGAATTCACTAAAGCAGGAACAAAAGCTGTTGCTCCAGGTAAACATTCAACTTCTACCCCATTTTGAATACAAGCTCTTGTAAGTAAAAATCCTGGATCAGAAATTGCTGGTGTACCAGCATCAGAAATTAAAGCAAACGTTTCTCCAGCTTGAATTCGTTTTACAATATTCTCAACTGTTTTATGCTCATTATGCATATGATGAGATTGCATTGGTGTGCTAATATCAAAGTGCTTTAGCAGTTTTCCACTAGTTCTTGTATCCTCTGCTAAAATGTAATCTACTTCCTTTAAAACAGTTAGTGCTCTAAACGTGATATCTTCTAAATTTCCTATCGGTGTAGGTACCAAATACAGTTTACTCATATAACAAAGCTACAACAAAGTTTTAGTACATTTGTCTCATGTCTGAAAAGTTGTTACAACATATTAATTTTCCTAAGGATGTTAGGAGTTTAAATCCTGAGCAATTGCCCAAATTAGCTCAAGAATTAAGACGTTTTATCATTGATGTTGTAGCCACAAAAGAAGGGCATTTAGGTGCCAGTTTAGGAGTTGTAGAATTAACCATTGCGTTACATTATGTATTTAATACTCCTGAAGACTTATTGGTTTGGGATGTTGGACATCAGGCATACGGACATAAAATTTTAACGGGTCGAAAAGATGTTTTTCATACGAATCGACAATTGAATGGAATTTCAGGTTTTCCTAAACGAAGTGAAAGTGAATACGATACTTTTGGAGTTGGACATTCTTCAACTTCTATTTCTGCGGCATTAGGAATGGCAATCGCTTCTCAAATTAAAAAGGAAGACAAACAACATATTGCTGTGATTGGTGATGCTTCAATTGCTAGTGGAATGGCATTCGAAGCCTTAAATCATGCTGGAGTTACAAATGCAAATTTGTTGGTTATTTTAAACGACAATGCTATTGGAATTGATCCTTCAGTTGGTGCGTTAAAGGAATATTTAACTCGAATGAAATCAAAGCGAAGTGATATTGAACAACACAATATTATTGAAGCATTAAACTTTGATTATTCAGGGCCAATTGATGGTCATAATTTGGAAGAATTGATTTCTGAATTAAATCGCTTGAAAGAAATTGAAGGTCCAAAATTCTTACATGTTACAACAACTAAAGGAAAAGGATTAAAACAAGCAGAAGAAGATCAGGTTAAATATCATGCTCCTGGAAAATTCGATAAAGTCTCTGGTGATCTACTACCAAAACCCAGTATTACACAACCTCCAAAGTACCAAGATGTATTTGGTAAAACCATTGTGGAATTAGCACAGCAAAATGAAAAAATTGTAGGAATTACTCCTGCTATGCTTACGGGAAGTTCATTGAAATTTATGCTAGATAAATTTCCTGAAAGAACATTTGATGTTGGAATTGCCGAACAACATGCCGTTACTTTAGCTGCTGGAATGGCAACTGAAGGAATCATCCCTTTTTGTAATATCTATTCTACTTTTTTGCAAAGAGCATATGATCAAATCATTCATGATGTTGCTACTCAAAACCTTCCTGTAATTTTTTGTTTAGATAGAGCAGGTTTGGTTGGACAAGACGGAGCAACACACCATGGAGTTTTCGATTTAGCGTACTTACGATGCATTCCTAATATGATCATTTTTGCTCCACGAAATGAAGTAGAGTTGCGCAATATAATGTACACGGCTCAACTGGGATTAGATCATCCAATTGCAATTCGATATCCTAGAGGAAGAGGAATTACAGTAGATTGGCAAGGACCTTTTGAAGCTATAGAAATTGGAAAAGGAGTTTCTATCAAAGAAGGAACAGATATCGCTGTTTTATCTATAGGAACTATTGCCAAAAATGTTTCAGAAGCAATAGATTTAGCAACTGATAAAGCCAAGGTTGCGCATTATGATTTGCGATTCGTTAAACCATTAGATGAAAATTTATTACACTCTGTATTTCAAAAGTTTGATAAAATTCTAACTATTGAAGACGGAACGGTAAATGGAGGTTTTGGATCTGCTATTTTAGAATTCGCAGCAACACATAAGTATAACAATTCAATTACTGTTATAGGAATTCCAGATACTTTCGTCAATCATGGAACTATTGATGAACTTCAGCAACTTTGTAAAATAGATTCAGTTTCTATTTCTAATCAAATCAACGATTTAATAAAATAAGTTTTTCTTAAAATTTGAAGGTATCTTCAGATTTTAACATGGCGTGAATATAGCATTAGTTATATTTACCTGAACTTATCTATTAACCATGAAACGAACATTAATTTTCCTCATTTCAGCTTCATCAGAGAAATGATTAAAATTAAGGGGAGTTACTGAATGTATTTAAATTTTTTAAATATTCGAAAATTAAAAAATCTTAAAACCAGATGAAAATAAATCTTACCAAACTAATTCTTTTACTAGGATTAACGGTTACCATGAGTTGTTCTAAAACAGCTAAAAAAGAGGTTGAGCCTGTTAATTACGTAAAAGAAAATTACACCAAGAAAGAAGTAAAAATTACAATGCGAGACGGCGTAAAATTGCACGCCACGATTTACGCTCCTAAAGACACTACTAAAACCTATCCTATTTTATTACAGCGCACACCATATAGTTGCAGACCTTATGGTGAAGATCAAATGCGACCAAAAATTGGTCCGAATGAAATTTTAATGAAGGAAGGAAACATTATCGTTTATGAAGATGTTAGAGGACGTTGGATGAGTGAAGGTGTTTATGATAACATGCGTGCTTATATTCCAAACAAAACTGAAAAACAGTCGGATGAAACTACTGATACTTATGACACTATTGACTGGTTAGTTAAAAATGTTCCACATAACAATGGAAAAGTTGGAACTTGGGGAATTTCTTATCCAGGACATTATGCTACAGTTTCAACAATTGATGCGCATCCTGCTTTAAAAGCTGCTTCTCCACAAGCTTGTATTGGAGACTTTTTCTTTGATGATTTCCACCATAACGGAGCATTTTTATTAAGCTATTTTAGAGCAATTTCATTATTTGGAACGTATAAAGATCAACCAACGGATAGTGCTTGGTATTCTTTCCCAAAAATGAACACCCAAGATCAATATCAATTCTTCTTGGATAAAGGTCCATTGAAAAACTTAAACGAGTATTTCCAATACGATAAACCAGATTCTAAAAATGTGGCTTCAAAAAGTGATATTGATGATTTCTTCTGGAAAGAAATTGTAGAACACCCAAACTATGATTCGGTTTGGCAAAGTAAAGGAATCATTCAGCATTTAGATAAAGTACCTTCTACAGTAGCAACAATGATAGTTGGTGGATGGTTCGACGCAGAAGATTTATACGGGCCATTAGAAACGTATAAAGGAATTGAAAAAAATCAACCTAATAATTACAATACAGTTGTATTTGGTCCTTGGGATCATGGAGGATGGTCTCGTAGTAAAGTGAAAAATGCAGTTGGAAATTATTATTTCGGAGATTCAATTTCATTAAACTTTCAGAAAAATATTGAAACAAAATTCTTCAATCATTTCTTAAAAGGAAGTGGTTCAAAAGAAAGCGGATTGCCAGAAGCTTATGTTTATGATACTGGTAAAAAAGAATGGAAATCATATGATGTTTGGCCTCCAAAAAATGCACGAAAACAATCTTTGTTTTTAACCGAAGATCAAAATCTATCGAATACAAAAACGAACACATCTAAAATTTCGTTTGTAAGTGATATTAAAAGACCTGTTCCATATTCAGAAGATATTAAGACTGTTTTCACTCCTAGAAAATATATGACCGATGATCAGCGTTTTGCCGCAAGAAGACCAGATGTTTTAGTATTTGAAACTGAAATAATGGAAGAAGACATGACATTAGCTGGAGACATTTTAGCGAAGTTAAATGTGGCAACAACAGGAACTGCTGCCGATTGGATTGTTAAGGTAATTGATGTTCATCCAAGTGATTTGAAAAACGATAATGAGGATATGCAATCTCACATGAAGCTAAGCAACTATCATATGATGGTGCGTAGTGAGGTGTTAAGAGGCCGTTTTAGGAATAGTTTTGCTAATCCGGAACCATTTACACCAAATAAGAAAACAAAGGTAGATATAAAGCTACAAGACGTTTTTCACACGATTAAAAAAGGACACAAACTTCAAATTCAAGTTCAAAGTACATGGTTCCCATTAATTGATTTGAATCCGCAAATCTATGTAGACAATATTTATAAAGCAGATGAGAAAGATTTTAAAACACAAACTCACTCTGTCTTTACGGATTCTAGCATAGAGTTTACAGTTTTGAAATAAATCCTATTACATAATAGATAAAAAAAAGCGAATCTGATGAGATTCGCTTTTTTTATTCACACTTTATCTAAGTATTTGAATTACATCTTTCCTTTACATTAAATATACTATTGCTGTCTCGTATATTTTAATAAGTTTGTACTTCTATCACCTAAATAATCTAAATACATTACAGTATCATTTAATCCATTTATATCATACTCATTAGTGTCTTTTGGATCATTTATATTTACTGTTTTCAAATATGAAAAAGTAACTCCATTTGACGCTGTAGATTCACTAATACTATAATTATAAGTATTATCAATACTTCCTTGATAATAATCATATAATTTGCCATTTGTGGTAAACACTAACTTACACTCGAGACATCCTTCAGGAATCCAAGTTCCAATAATTAATTCTTTATCGTTTTGTATTGTTTGTATTATTGTAAAGCTAGCTAAGCTTAATACAAATAATATAAATAGTGTTATTTTTCTCATTTAAAAAACTTCTACTGTTTTGTCAAGTTTATTTTACGAGGGATTATTTGTTCATCTTCTTGAATACAATTATCAGAATAAAATTCTCCGTCAACTTGTAAAGAGAGCTCCATTTTTTTGTTTTGAGAATCATACACAGATATGTATATGTTTCCATTTTGACCACAATTTCCTCTACCAATGTATCGTAAAAGGTAGCCTCCTGATTTAGTTAAATAGCGACCACTAACTGTCATTACATCATTATCAGGTAGCGACAATGTGTTTTCTATAACTACTCCTTTAGCGTTTGTTATTTTATATCGCATTAATAATAAATCTTCTTTGAATCTTTCTTCTAAATATTCCTGTGTTTTTTTTATAATTCTAAATTCGTAGGTTTTGTTATCAAGGACACCTTTCCAAACCCCCTCATATTTGTTTAAAACATTATTTACGTCTTTGATATAAGCCCCTTCTGGTAAATCAGAATTGTAATCAACTAGATTTTCAATCGTAATTATTTGAGATTTACAGCTGATACTTATTAGTATTATGAACAATAAGGTTATATTTTTTTTCATGATTTTTTTATTTATGTTATTGACATTCGTCTGTGATTAAATCACCTGCGTTATTTAATGATTTCTTTTGTAAAGTCCCGTTGTCTTTAAATCTATACAAGTTAATACCATTCACCTTTATATGATCTCTTAAAAATACTAGAAAGGCTTTTTCTAAACCGCTTTTTGATCTCTTATCAACTGCTCTTTTGTAAGGTATATCATAGTCTCTAGCTTCCTTGAGTTGGTCAATAGGAAAATTTACATCTCCAGTAAAGGTAAGCACATAACTCCTTTTTCCTGTAACTAAAGTTCCATAGACTAGGTGTATTGGTATTCCATTAGATTTTGTTCTCCTAACAAGCTCTAAAAATTTGAGGACATCTTGCGGAGAAAATATTTTAATTGGTTTAATTAATCTAGGATTTCCCGATTTTGGGTCAATTCCTTCTTCGTAATCGTCCAAATGCGTGTGCATGTATCCTCGGGTATTTGCATCTATATCAAAAATTGCTGTATGTCCATTAACAGGTTGTTTTAACGCTTCATACACTCCACTTTTGTTTTGCTTATATCCAGATTCTTTTTTCTCTCCTACTTTTGTTCTTAATTCTTCAATTTTAGCCTTGTAACTTGGGTTACTTAATTGTTGGCTCAATGTTTTACACGGGTCTGGAATACAGTTTCCTGTAGCATTTTCAATCATCCCTGAAGGGCACTCACAGCTCTTGGTAGTTGTATTGTAAATTTTACCGTTTTTACAGATAAGTTCACACTTTCCTGTAGTTGGATTTTTTATATGTCCTTAAGGACATTTATCTTTCTCATCTGGATCTATTGGAGTTGACACGAAAGTCTCAGGGTTATCATTGTCACTACCACTGGAACCAGATAATCCTGAACCACCTCCCCCGCCTCCTCCAGGAGTTGGGTCTCCAGGATCTCTTGAGCCATGTCCTGGTCCACTAGGCGGGTCATAAGTTCCTCCAGTACAGTGTGAAAAATCAATAATATAACCAATAAAATCACTTCCATTACATTTGGTTATCCCATCATGTTGCAAAGCTGGCTCATGTCCATCAGCTCTACCTCCTTTGTTACATGCTTTATATTCTTCAATCCAAATTCCTTCACAAGGATTTGAACTATCTATACCTCCTCCACCATCATCAGTTGGTGCCCAATCAAAATCGTTTCCTCTTCTTTGTAATGGAATATTTTCCAAGTTTAGTTTTTCTTCAGGTATCTCAAAAGAAAAAGATCTTCCTTCCTCTTTTTCAGATGTATTTTTAGTATCTAAATAACTTATAAGAAAATAGGTGAATTTAGAGTTAGATTTTCGAACTACAAAATTTTCAAACTCAGAGTTTTTAAATAGATTCCTTTCAAGCTCAAAAGTCCATGTAATACTATTCTCTTTTTCAATTTTTATAACTTAATCTTGTACTATAGATAATTTTACTTTTTCATCTGAGGTGCTCTTACCTCGATATGCTTGTTTATTAATTACTAGATCACTTGAATGGTTTTCTAATAGAGAAACGGTTTTTCCAAAATCTAAATCTTTTACAAGTTCTGTGTAATTTATTTTTTGGAATGGGTTATGATATTCTTCATGACTCGTATGTTCATTTGAAGTTAATATGCCATAGTCTTCGTTTTTACAATTCCATAATCCAATCATTATTAACAAAATGGAACTAATTTTAAGTAAATAGGTTGAACCTCTAGGTCTAATTTTCATATTACAATTTAATTTATGGTTTTCTTTATTGTTCTTATTTGAGTTAAATGTTACCCAATTCTTTTTCAAGACTCAAAAATAAATTAATTTTCAAAATATTTAGTCTGGTTTCCCCATACTAAAGGTAAGGTAAAACCATACTTTTTAAAGAATGTAATATTTCAATTTTTGACGTTCATTATGATATGATAAAATATAATGTTATAAATACAAAAAGCGAATCTTTTTCAAGATTCGCTTTAAATATATTGATAATTAATATCTTCTAGTTATTCAATGCTTCTGCTCCACCAACGATCTCTAAGATTTCGTTTGTAATTGCAGCTTGACGAGCTTTGTTATATGTTAATAATAACTCATCTCTTAATTCCGTAGCATTATCTGTTGCTTTGTGCATCGCAGTCATACGAGCTCCGTGTTCGGCAGCAAATGAATCACGTAAAGCTTTATATAACTGAGTTTTTAATGACTTAGGAATTAATTCTAAGATAATTTCTTCCTTAGACGGCTCGAAAATATAATCTAAACTAACACTAGAATCACTTTCTACAGGTTGAATCGGTAAAAACTGTTCAACCATAGCAATTTGAGTAGCTGCGTTTTTAAAACGGTTATAGATTATTTCAATTTTATCGTAAGAACCATCTACGAAAACATCCATTAAATGTTGAGCTATAGCAGCAGTATTCTCAAAAGTTAACTCATCGAAAATCTTATTGTTACTCTCAACAACATTATATTCTTTTGATAAGATATCGTTACCTTTTTTACCGATAGTAAAAAGATCAACATCTGCATCGCTATATCTTTCCTTAATTGTACTAACAGTCTTTTTAATAATTGATGAATTAAATCCACCACATAAACCTCTGTTAGAAGTAATAGCAACTAATAAAACTTTTTTCACTTCTCTTTGTTCAGAATAAGCACCACCAACGTTCCCGTCTAATGTAGCACTAATGCTCTGTAAAAGCTCTGTTAACTTAGATGCATAAGGACGCATTGCTGTAATTGCATCTTGAGCTTTTTTCAACTTTGCAGCAGATACCATTTTCATGGCAGATGTAATCTGCATTGTTGATTTAATTGAAGTAATCCTGTTACGTATTTCTTTTAAGTTTGCCATCTATTATGAACTTAAAATTAGTTGAATTTCCTCACCTTTTACAGATGAGGAAATATTGTTTTATAATTATGCTGAATATTTAGCTGAAATCTCTTTAGCAACTTCAGTTAAAATATCAGTAACCTCATCAGTTAATTTTCCTGACTTTAATGTATCTAAAGCATCTCTGTGCTTAGCGTTTAAGTATTCGATATAATCTACTTCGAATTCTTTTACTTTATTTACAGGAACTTCCTTTAATAAGTTTTTAGAACCTGCATAGATAATTGCAACCTGATCTTCTACAGTAAAAGGATCACCTTGATTCTGCTTTAAGATTTCCACGTTACGTTGTCCTTTAGAGATTACGTTCATTGTAGCAGCATCTAAATCAGAACCAAACTTAGCGAATGCCTCTAATTCACGGTACTGAGCTTGATCTAACTTTAATGTACCTGATACTTTCTTCATTGATTTAATCTGAGCAGAACCTCCTACACGAGATACAGAGATACCTACGTTAATCGCTGGACGAACTCCTGAGTTGAATAAATCAGACTCTAAGAAAATCTGTCCATCTGTAATCGAAATTACGTTTGTAGGAATATATGCAGAAACATCTCCTGCTTGAGTTTCAATAATTGGTAATGCAGTTAAAGATCCTCCACCTTTTACTTTACCTTTTAATGAATCTGGTAAATCGTTCATTTCAGCAGCAATAGCATCGTCATTAATAACTTTTGCAGCACGCTCTAATAATCTTGAATGTAAGTAGAAAACGTCTCCAGGATACGCCTCACGTCCCGGTGGACGACGTAATAATAAAGATACCTCACGGTAAGCAACTGCTTGCTTAGATAAATCATCATAAATGATTAAAGCTGGACGACCAGTATCACGGAAATATTCACCGATTGCAGCTCCTGCGAAAGGTGCATATACCTGCATTGGAGCAGGATCTGAAGCGTTAGCTGCTACGATTGTAGTATAAGCTAAAGCTCCTTTTTCTTCTAACATGTTCGCGATTGCAGCAACTGTAGAACCCTTTTGACCTACAGCAACGTAGATACAATATACTGGCTCACCTGCATCGTAAAATTCTTTTTGATTTAAGATAGTATCAATAGCAACTGTAGACTTACCAGTTTGACGGTCTCCAATGATTAACTCACGCTGACCTCTACCGATTGGAATCATTGCATCAACAGACTTGATACCTGTTTGTAACGGCTCAGTTACTGGTTGACGGTAAATTACACCTGGTGCTTTACGCTCTAAAGGCATTTCGAAAGTTTCACCTTCGATTGGTCCTTTACCATCGATTGGGTTACCTAAAGTATCTACAACTCTACCTACAATTCCTTCTCCAACTTTTAAAGAAGCAATTCTTTCAGTACGCTTTACAGTAGATCCTTCAGTTACACCAGTTGAAGGTCCTAATAATACAACCCCAACGTTATCTTCTTCTAAGTTTAATACGATTCCTTCTAAACCGTTTCCAAAATCTACTAATTCTCCGTACTGTACGTTAGATAAACCGTAAACACGAGCAATACCATCACCCACTTGTAATACAGTTCCTACTTCGTTTAACGTAGCCTTTGATTCGAAATTTGTTAATTGTTCCTTTAAAATTGCTGATACTTCAGCTGGTTTAATTGCTGCCATCTTAAATCTTTTGATGTATAATTAAATTTTTGGAATATAATGACTGTCGTCAAATTCTCTTCTTAATTCGTTTAATTGGTTTGAGATACTTGCATCATATTGCACATCTCCAACACGTAAGATAAATCCTCCTAAAATATCAGGATTCACTATATTTTCAATTGCTGCACTGTTCCCAGTAATTTCAACTATTTTTTCTTGAATTTTAGCTTCTAACTCGCTAGTTAATTCAACAGCTGTAGTTACAGTAGCAACTTGCATTTTTTTGTAATAATCGTAAATAATAGAATACTTCTTTGCTACACTTTCTAGCATTAACATTCTCTTATTCTCAGCTAAAAGATTAAATAATCCTTTAGAGATATTATTTACTTTATCTCCGAATAATGCATCTAATACTTTTTTCTTATCAGCTGCTTTAATTACCGGACTTTTAAGCATTGCATCTAAATCGTCACTCTCAGCAATAGTAGCAACAATATCTTTCATATTGTTGTTTACTTCTTCATCTGAACCTTGCTCTTTAGCTAAGTTTAAGATTGCTTTTGCGTAACGTAATGCTGGTCTTGCTTCTTTCATCTTTACTTAATTAGTTTAAAGTAACGTCTTCTAACATTCCTTCAACAAGCTTTAATTGATCATCTTGTGAAGCTAATTCTTTTTTAACTACAGTTTGAGCGATACCGATAGATAATTCAGCAACGTTTTTCTTTAATTCTGCGATAGCAGCTTGCTGCTCTTGCTTGATAGTAGCTTTAGCACTTTCGATCATTTTAGCAGCTTCTTCACCTGCTTCTTCCTTAGCATCAGCGATAATCTTATCTTTTATCTCACGAGCTTCTTTCATCATTGCATCTCTCTCAGCTCTTGCTTCTTTTAATAATCTATCGTTATCTGCTTGTAAGTTTTGCATTTCCTTACGTGCATTCTCAGCTTGATCTAAAGCATTTTGAATACCCTCTTCTCTTTCGTCTAACGAGTTTAAGATTGGTTTCCAAGCAAACTTTGCTAATAAAACTAATAACACAATAAGAATTACCAACTGCATTGCAAATAACCCTACTGAAAAATCATTAAAAATATCCATAACGTAATGTTTCTGTTTGTCTTTTTTGTTGTTTAATTTTTAAAAACATTTCTGCAACCAACCGTTGCAGAGAATGTTTTCGTTTGTTTTTTTTCGGAATATTATTTTCCTAAAAGTAAAGCACCAAATGCTAATCCTTCTAATAATGCTCCGATGATGATCATCGCAGTTTGGATTTTACCAGCAGCCTCAGGTTGACGAGCAATTCCTTCCATTGCTTTTCCACCGATTTGACCTAATCCGATTCCTCCACCGATTACGATTAATCCTGCTCCAATTAAATTAAGAGTTCCAGTCATAATTTCTAATATATTAAATTAAACAAATTCTTATTCTAAATTAATGTGCATGATCGTGTTCATGCTCTTCTACTGCCATTCCAATAAATAAGGCAGATAACATCGTAAAAATAAATGCTTGTAAGAAAGCTACTAAAACTTCAATTACACTTAAAAACAATGTTAGTAAAAATGATATCCCTGTTGCTCCAACAGTTCCAAACTGTGATTTCAACAATAACATTAATGCTGCAATACCCATAACTACAGAGTGACCCGCAGTAATGTTTGCAAATAAACGCACTAATAAAGAGAAAGGTTTAATAAGGATAAAACCTACCAACTCTAAAAACGCTAAAATTGGTCTTAAGATTACTGGAACTCCTGGCATCCATAATGTGTGCGCCCAGAAATCTTTTGAACCATTTGTAATGTAAATCACTAAAGTAAATAATGCTAAACATACAGTAACAGCAATCTGACCAGTTACGTTAAACCCTAATGGAGTTAATCCCATTAAGTTTAATATCCAGATAAAGAAGAATACAGTTAATAAATAAGGCATAAACTTCTTATATTTTTTCTCACCAATATTTGGTCTTGCGATCTCGTCTCTAACGTATAATACTAATGGCTCTAATACACGTCCTATTCCAGTAGGAATAGCTCCTTTTTTATAACCTTTAGCTAAAGAACGGAATCCTAAAAACATTAACAACCCAGCCAATAACATTCCGAACACACTCTTGGTAATAGAAAAATCTAATACTTTGTGTGCATTTGTAGCATGATGAGTTTCATCAAAAGCAACATGCTCTGCTCCTTCATTTAATTCATAAATCTTACTGTGGATCTTAGCTAATTTTACACCACCTGCATCTACAACAACATGCCCATCATCATTGTGGTGAAACTTAGAAGACATAAACGTCTTTAAACCTTTACTTGTCCAAACAATTACTGGCAATGGAAATCCAAAATGCTTTCTTTCTCCTGCATCGTTAGTATACGAAAACAAAGCAAAATCATGTGAATCAGCCAAGTGATGTTTAATGTAATCTTGAATCTCCTCTTTGGTGTTTACTTTTCCACCGTCATTATCAGAAGATTGTTTTTCACCGCCTCCAGCGAAAACGTTTAATGAAGAAAATACTATTGCTAGTATTGCTAAACATTTGATAGGTTTTTTTGCTATCATCATACCTTTACTAAATATAGAATTTATGGTCTCTAAATTTCCGTGCAAAGGTACACATTTAATTAAAACTACAAACTCTTTTTTAGATATAGTTTTAAGCTGTTAAAATTTAAACAGGAAAAGCGTTAAACTACTTACTATTTAGGAGTTTAGAAACAGCAACCGCTTCTGTTATTAAAAACAAGAATAATGGTGCTACTAATGAAAATCTCTCAGGCTTAGATAAGTTGTCATTTGCGAAAACGGTAGAATTAAAAATCAGCACAAAAAAACCGATTTTTATAAATATGGAAGCCAAATATGCATAACCCGCTTGATTTGGCATATAATCTGCAACAAATTCAACAATTGTATACACAATTAATGCCGCAATGGTATGAAATAAGTATACACTTAAAAGCGAAAACGAAAACTTTTCTTCTACCACTAAATAGCTATTTAAAAAATAACTTACTATAAAAAGTAATACTAGAGCAGATAAAAAAAGTAAAATTCGTTTAATCATTTTTTGAAAGATTTGTTACTTGCCTTATAACCGAATACATAGCTATAAACACTGCGGCTAAAGTACAAATTTTCATATACATTTGATTTGGGTTAGGATATTTTCCATCCAACCATTCCCCTAGAAGATTACCTAAATAAATAGTAACTCCCATTTGAAGGGCAATTCCACTAAAACGAATGTATTTACTAAGCTGAGGCTTGCTTTCCTTTCTTGGCATCTTTCTCTTTACCTAATTCTTTAATTGCTCCTCTCATATTACAAGTAGCATTAAAAGAAGCTCCAGGCTCTGTAGATAATTGACCAACATTTACATTTCCTGTAATGTAAGCTGTAGTTTTTGCAGTTAATGTGTCAGAAACGTTGAACTCTCCAGCGAATTTACCTTCCACATCGGCATTTGTACATTGTACTGTTCCATTAATAAAACCACCTTTACCAATGATTACTCTACCTTTTGTGTTTAGTGTTCCTTCAAATTCACCATCTATTCTAAAATCTCCTTCTGAGATTAAATCTCCAGTGATTTTAGTTCCTTTACCAATTACGTTTCTATTAGAAGAATTTCTCTCAACGATCGATTCTTTTTTCTTGTTTTTTTTTAACATGAGGATTATTTTAAAAGTTTAATTATTTCGGTTGCTTTTTTGCCTTCGATTCGGTTTGCGTAGTTAAATGCAACAAATTCAAGTGCTTTTTTGTATTCGTCTTTACTTTTGTATTTACCGATTGCCAAAGCTCGAAGGAGAACAAATTTAGCAATTAATTCTGAATTTTGAGCTGCAGCACTTAAATTATCTACCTGATCCACAACATCTTCAAACTGATTATGCTTATATAAACTATAAACAAGTCTATATTTTTTATCAATTTCGTCAACCTTTTTACTCTCTGTAATTTTACTATTTGGCTTTCTAATAATTTCAGCAAACTTGGAATCTGCATAATTCTTTAAAATAAAATCCTTCTTCTCGTTAGCCTTTTCTTCCTCTCCTATTTCATCATAAAGTTGATATAAGTGATAATTGATTGGTAATACTAACTCAGGCTTATCATTAATTACATACAGCTTCTCGAAGTTACTGATAGCCAAAGTTGAGTTCTTGAATTGCTCCTTATAAATAAGACCTAATTGATATAACGCCTCGTTCTTGTCTACTTTTAATTTATTGATTACTGCAGGATCTGAAGGAATTTGCTTTAAATATGTTTCTACAACATATCTGCTATCTGTCTTCTCTGTTTGTACAGTTTCTTCTTCCTCAGTTTCTGATCCTACTTCATTTTTATCAGACCATCTCCAATTGTCTTCCAGAGGACGTTTTCCCCAAGATTTTTGGAACGCGACTTTCCCAAAACCAACAGACTGTGAATTGTAGAAATACCATTTACCTTGATTATTCCCTCCTCCAAAAGATGATCCTCCGCCAAATTGACTACCGAAATCTTGTGCGTTTAAAAGACGTTGTCTTTTCTTTTCGTCACTTTCTTTGATTTTCTCTATATATCCTTCAAAAAAAGCAGTTCGTTCATCAGAACTCATTGCAACTAGCTTAAGAACACTATCATTAGCAGTTACTGTTTCCTCAAATGCTCTTAACTTCGTTAATCCTTTATTTTTTCTTTTAATTCTACGAATTCTCTTCTCAGTTTCAAACTCTTCTGTAGTTGCTTTTAAAACACTATCGTAAAATGAACCCGCAAGTAAATACTCTTGTTTTTCGAAATATATATTACCTAACTTCTCGTACGTGTATGTTTTTTGATAAATATCTCTACTTGGAACTTCTAAAGACTTTAAATAAAAATCAATAGCCTTCTCAGTATTTCCACGATCTTCTTGAAGTACCCCTGCCTGATAATATAATTCATTTAGATACTTTCTATTATCCGAATTACGAATCAATTTTCTAAGTCGGTCAACCAATAAAACATTTGAAGAATCTTTAGCTTCTATATTTTTTACCATTTCGATACTCGCATGAATTCTATATTTTTCAGGAACCCATTTCTCATCAGCAAGCTTTCTAAACACCATTCTTGCCGAATCTTTTCTGTTTAATTCACTATAAATCTGACCTAAAACGAATGCATTTCTAGCAGATTGGTGATTCTTTAAAAATGAAGTTGAAATCGCAAGATTATCGATTACTTTCTGAATCGTATCTGTTTTTTCATAAGCCATTGCCATAGCAGTGTATGCTTGTTGTCTTTGTAATGGCGTTAAATTCTTTTCATTCTTATCTAGCTCAATTAATAGATTCAATGACTCTATAGCTAATTTTTCATTCTCTAAACGAATGTTTGATTTAGCTCTCCAAACCTTAGTATCATAAATTAAAGCTGCTTTTGGATAATTGGAAATTATGTAATTAAAAGCTTCAATCGCTGGTATAAAGCGTTGAGTATAATATCTTGACTTTCCTAATAAAAGATAAGCGTCATCAATTTTTCTGTTCTTTTCATATCCATTGATGTTCATAGAATGCTTCTGGATAGCTTTAGCCGCTTTTTCCTCTGCTCTATCAAAAGGAGTTGCTGGCGCACTATTATCCGAACCACCATCTCCATCAAATCCTGAACCTGGCGAACTAAACTTAATCAAGTTTGCATTTCTTTCGTCAAACTTTATAGGTTCAATTGGTAATCTTTTCCAAAAATTATCTACGTACCCATTTTCAATGTTCTTCAAACCTTTTTCAAAGGCTTGTTCCCCATTAAAAAGCACATTGTACTTTGTAGTTAATGCGTGAAAGTTTCTATTAATTACAGAATCTTTTTTAGTGCTACAAGAAAGCACAGAAGAAACTATAAGTATAAATATGATTAAGTTATATGATTTTTTCATGAAAAAACGCTCTACAAGTACAACAGATAAATATAGCAACTATTGTACTAGTGAGCGTAAAAATAGAAATAAAAAGCTAATTTTCTAATTACGATGCAAAATAGCTTTCTAATTCCTTTAATGTCACAGGAGAAGTCTGAATATCTTTGACCACATTACCTTTTTCAAGAACAACAATTCGTTCACATACTTCGGTAACATGACTCAAATCATGACTAGATACTAAAACGGTAGTTTCTTTCTCTTCTGTTAATTTTTTGATGATATTTTTTAATCTAATTTGGGTTGTTGGATCTAGGTTGGCAAATGGCTCATCTAAGATTACCACTTTTGGATTCCCCATAAGCGCCGCAACAATTCCTGCTTTCTTTTGATTTCCTTTACTTAAATCTCTCAAAAACTTTCTTTTACCTAAGATTTCCCCATTGAAAAATTCTTCGAACTGACTAAGGAAACTCTTGATATCAGCGGAATTCATTCCTCGTAATTCTCCAATAAACTCGAAGTATTCATCTGGAGTTAAGTAACCAATTAAAAAGCTTTCATCAATAAAAGATCCTGTGAATGTTTTCCATTCCTCACTTTTATTCACAGTAATATTATTACTATCAATGTGTCCCGTTGTTGGTCGAATTAAATCTAATAATATGTTGAATAACGTTGTTTTTCCTGCTCCGTTATTACCCACTAATCCAAACGACTCTCCTTTTGGAATATCTAATGTTGGAATATTTAAAACTTCTGCTGATCCGTACTTTTTTGAAATATTTTTTACTTGTATCATTTTTTTCTTTTTATGTAATTATTTTTTTTGATTGAAGGCATGAATTGCAGCATACTTATCTCTGATATACTTTTTCTCAATCAAATTCATGAAATAGTCTTTTAATAATAAACCTAAAACTCCAACTGTTGCAATTGCAATTATTCCTGCATTAAATCCAACATATTTGTTGAACACCCAGAACAGTAACATTGGTAATCCCATTAATGGTAATATTATTAAAAACTGTGTTGCACTTGTTCCTTGCGTATTTCCAAATCCTCCAGCTTGTAAGTCAATTCTTTTTCTATTAAATGAACCTGCAAATAATAAGAATAAAGTATTAAAACCTATGTTAAACACAGCTCCAGCTGTAATCATAAGAAACTTATCAACTCCGAAATAGATATAAGGAATACTTAAAATGTAAAGTACAAATGTCACTACACACATCAACAACCACTTACTCTCTAAAAACTTTCTGTATCGAATATTCTGACTCATAATCATTTTATAATATTCACTATCCCAAGCGGGAATAAATTGTCCAAAATTAATGGCAAATCCACCTGTAACAAATAAGGAAGCGAAAATTAAAAATGCAGGCATTTTCTCCTCGTAAGTCTTATCAGTAAAAAATATAACTGCATAAAACAAAAACAAAAACGACATTAAAAAAACCGTTTTGGTTCTTTTATTTCTCCAAATTAAACGCATATCGTTTTTAATGAACGGAGCTAAATCTCCAAGTTTATCCACAAAAGATAAATCTGCCGTTGACGCCTCTTTAGTTTTTACCTGTACAGCATCATCTAAATATAATTGTGCTATTAAATTTTTAAAATTTAGAATATACAAGACAATAACTAATAGAGCTGGCACTAAAACGTAAATCCAGCTGTTATAGAAACTACTAAAAATCGTTATACTATCCTGTCTGAAATTATAAATATCAAATTGTTGTAACGCTATTATACTTCCTAAAATCACAACAAGAGTTCCAAAAGCGATATTACTCTTATTCGTCAAGAAATTCAAGAAATTAGCAGATACAATTATTAATAACATAGCTGTTAGCCAACTCATCACATTTGACGCCGGGTATCCTTCTTTAATCAGAATCAAAGAAAATGGTATATAGAAAAATAGTCCAACGATATTAAAAAATGAAAATATCGATTTACTAAGAATATAATTCACCAACTTGCTTTTCTTTATATTTAATATCAGCATTGGTTTTACATTCATAACCGGTAATTTTTGCATCACATATCTAAAAATCAAATCACCGATTACAAAAAACAGCATAATTCCATTAACTATTTGAAGAGGATCTTGTTCTGGAAATTGTTTTTTTAAGAAATAAAAACCCCCTAAACCAATGGCTAAAAAAGTACCAATAAAGTATAAAGCAAAAATTCCCATAAGAATATTTACTGCTATACTTTTCTGCCAAAACATGGAACGAAAGAATTGTTTCCACTCTAAACTTAAAAAGCGTGATATCATATATAGTTTGAATTAATAGTTGATTAATTAGTAAATAAAACTTTAAAAATGTTACATAAAAAAAGCACCAAAAAAATTGGTGCTCATTATTTGTTGTCTTTTTTTTATAGCCATTGGCATATAATACCTCCCATAATTGCTAGGGTCACTATCCAGTAACCAGCATTGATTGCGATGTATTTAAAACTCTTTCTTTCAAACATTGCCTGTATCGCTAAAATCGGCATAACTGTAAAAAAACCTAATAAACCTCCATGTAATGTTCCGTGTTTAAAAGACCTAAAATTATGTCCATGACTTTCCATTATTGATGTAAATGTTTTATAACCTTCTCCTGTTTGTTCGTTAAACCCAGGATCCCCAGCGAAAACAGCAAAAACTCCCATTTGATGAATAACAACTGGCATTAACCCTAACGCTATTATAAATCCTAATACATAACATAACCCAAAAATTAGCGGCATGTTTGCTCCTTGCATACTTTCCTCTGTAAACCCCATCTCTTTCATCCATGCATTTTTAAATAAAGGTCCGTACCAAACGAAACCTATCACTAACGGTATTAATGCTGCCACAGCACAAATTAAAAAATTGAATTCCATTGCTTTACCAGTTTTAAAAGTTGATTCTCTCAAATATAAAAAAAAGCAGCAAATAAAATTTGCTGCTTTGATTTTCAATGAATTGAATTATCTCTATTCTTTAATTTTTAATGATTTTCCAATAGCCTCTAACTCGAAAACAAAATCTCTTTTGTTCACTGCAGGAGCAAATGTAAACCCTTCAAAAATGACTAATCTATTGTTCTTTTTATCCACTACGGTATAATTTAAAAACGGACCTGCCATAAAATCATTCTTCACTTCCCATTTACCTCTAGTTTCGTAGGCTTTTTTATTGTCTATTTGCGTTTCATACGTAAAAGGAGCGTAGGCTTTTTCAGTAATCATATACATTCCTTCTTTACTACCTGGAATAAACTTCTCTCCAATACTATCTCTAACCTTGGTAATATTGTCTACAATTGAATCTTCATTAGTTAATGGAACACTGTAAATTAAAATGTTATTTGTACCGTCTCCACGAGCGATTCCACTTTGTAAACGCTGACGCATCCATAAAAAGTTATTTAAAGTATCTTGAACTAAGCGGTATCTTTTCGGAATTGTAATATCTATTCCCAAATTTTTAACCGTTGCTAATTGCGTATGATCAATTCTTTCTTTGTGGAATATATTTTGAATAGCCTTGATATCTTCGTCTTTAAATATCTGGATGATTTCCTTGCCACGAGTTTGAATTAAATTAATCATTTCCTCCTCGTTTTTAGCTGTTGCCACAACAATTACTTGAGGAGCTGCATATTTATTCTTAATTACAGAGATGTCTGCCGTATCAGCTTTTTGAAATAATAAAACCGCTTTGTTATTTTTTACAAATGAACCAAATCCAGATGGATCAATTTGTGAAACCGAAAGTAATGTTTCTGGTTGTGGTAATCCTACTTGATGTTCTCCAAATACTCTTCGGATTTCATCTCCTGGTTTACCTATCCAATCTGTTCCTTTCATAACAACAAGGATTCTATTGGTGTTCCCAGTTGAAGAAGGAAGCGTAATTTCTCCTTTTTTTCCTCCACCGCAACTCACGATAAAAAGTGCTATTGCTAGTATTGCTATAATTTTTTTCATGCTAGTGTTTTTGTTTGATTAGTTTACAAGTGACAAAAATTATTCCATTTACATTCTTCGAGGATAAATATATAAACGCTGACCAATTCTTAGGTTCGTTCCTCGCATATTATTCCATCGTTTTATGTCCTTTACTTTTACTCCAAATCGACGAGCTATTTTACCTAAATAATCTCCTGAACGCACTTTGTAACGGATTCTCTTATCCATTTCAAAATACTTCGGTAAAGGCTTTTCTCGTAATGAATCTTCCGCAGCTGCTAAAGCATAAATTTCTCTTTCCTTATCTAAGAAATCAATGATTTTATTCCTTGGTAATCGAACAGAGAAATTCTTTTTCTTCACATAAGGTATAACATCTATTTTATACTTAGGATTTAAAAAAGAAAGTACTTCTTCGTCAACACCAATTTTCTCAGTAATCTGATCAAAAGTAATTGTTCTTTTTACCTGAACGGTATCAGTTTGAAAATTATAAATTTTTGGAGCTTCAGGGAAAATTCCAAGTTCTTCGTTGTATTTGAAAATATACATTGTAGCATAGAATGCTGGCACATAACCAGCTGTTTCCATAGGTAAGAACGGACGAATATTCCAATAATTTCTGTAACCACCAGATCGTTTAATTGCTTTTAAAACATTTCCCGGACCTGAATTATATGCCGCTAGAGCTAAATCCCAATCATTAAAAAGATCGTTCAAATAACTTAAGTATTTACATGCTGCGATTGTAGATTTTACAGGATCTTGTCTTTCATCAACATATGAATTTACCGCAAGTTTATATTGCTTTCCTGTTCCATACATGAATTGCCATAAACCTGTTGCTCCTACTCTAGATTTGGCTCTAGGACGTAGGGCAGATTCTACAATTGCAAGATATTTCATTTCTACTGGAATATCATACTGATCTAAATATTGTTCGAATAATGGAAAGTAATATTTCGCCCTTGCCATTAACGCAGGATAATACTTTTTCCTGTGTTTTATGTAGCTATTAATTACTCTTTCTAAGGCTGGATTAAAAGCTAAATTGAACGGTGTTGATGAATTAATTTCAGCTAATCTGGCTTTCAATAATTCTGGAGTTACAATTTTAGTTGTTGTTCCTGTGATGTCTTTATCATTTAAAACATATTCGAAGCTATCGAAAAGCGGCGAATTAAATTTACTATCAATTAAAAGACTATCTATTCTCTTTAAATCATCATCTGTATACTTTGTAAGCTGTTGCTTGGCTATAGGAAGCGTATTGGTTCCTAAATCTGAAACAGATTCGATTTTTTTCGCCGTTTCTCTTATTTCATTTGCTCGTTGAGTAGAATCTTTAGGAACTCCTTGAGCAAAAAGATTAGCAATACTAAATAGGCTTAAGACAAAGAACTTTTTCATTAAAACTTGTACGTAACTAAAATTTAAATTCTACAGCAACTGGGCAATGATCTGAATGTTTTGCTTCTGGCAAGATGTAAGCTCTAGAAATTTTATCTCGTAAAGGCTCTGTAACCATACAATAATCTAAACGCCAACCTTTGTTATTAGCTCTAGCATTCGCTCTATAACTCCACCAAGAATATTCTTGTCTGTCTGGATTCTTGAATCTAAAACTGTCTATAAAACCACTATCAATAAACTTACCTAACCATTCTCTTTCTTCCGGAAGAAAACCAGAAACTCCTTTCATTTTTGGATTATGAATATCAATTTCTTCATGACAAATGTTATAATCTCCACAAATCACAAGATTAGGAATGGTTTTCCTTAACTCAGTAGCATACTCCAGGATTTCGTCCATATAATTGAACTTAAAATCTAATCGAGCACTATTTGTACCTGAAGGTAAGTACATACTCATAATTGAAACCTCATCATAATCTACACGAATATTTCTTCCTTCGTTATCCATAGATTCGATTCCAGTTCCAAACTCCACGTGGTTTGGTTCTTTTTTACAGAACACTGCAACACCTGAATATCCTTTTTTCTCTGCAGACAACCAGTATTGATAAGGATAACCTGCTAATTCGAAATCCATGGCGTTAACTTGATCTTTTTGTGCTTTAGTCTCTTGAATACAAATTACATCTGGACTTGCCGCTTGTAACCATTCTGTGAAACCCTTTTTTAGGGCTGCTCGTATTCCGTTAACGTTATATGAGATTACTTTCATTATATACTCATTTCTGGAATTTCACCATCCACTATTAAAGTTCCTTCAGTAGCGTTTTGAATCTCTTCAACAGAAACTCCCGGAGCTCTTTCTAACAAATGGAATTTATCATCCTTAATTTCCAACACAGCAAGGTTAGTAACTATTTTAGTTACACAACCCACACCTGTTAATGGTAAAGAACATTTCTTTAATAACTTTGATTCACCTCTTTTGTTTGTGTGCATCATCGCTACAATAATATTCTCAGCAGAAGCAACCAAGTCCATTGCTCCTCCCATTCCTTTTACCATTTTACCAGGAATTTTCCAATTTGCTATATCTCCATTCTCCGCTACTTCCATAGCTCCTAAAATGGTCAAATCAACGTGCTTTCCACGAATCATAGAAAAACTAGTTGCAGAGTCAAAAAAACTTGCTCCAGGCAATGTTGTAATCGTTTGTTTACCCGCGTTAATAATATCCGCATCTTCTTCTCCTTCAAACGGGAAAGGTCCCATTCCTAAGACTCCGTTTTCACTTTGAAATTCAACTTCAATATCATCTCTTACAAAGTTTGCTACTAAAGTTGGAATTCCAATTCCAAGATTTACGTAATAACCGTCTTTTACTTCTTTTGCTATGCGTTTTGCGATTCCGTTTTTATCTAAAGCCATGATTAGTTTCTTTGTCTTACTGTGCGTTGTTCAATTCTCTTTTCATACTTTTCTCCTTGAAAAATACGTTGTACAAAAATTCCTGGAATGTGAATTTGATTTGGATCTAACTCACCCACTGGGACTAATTCTTCTACTTCAGCAACAGTAATTTTTGCTGCTCCACACATGTTAGGATTGAAGTTTCTTGATGTTCCTTTGAAAATTAAATTTCCAGCGGCATCACCTTTCCAAGCCTTTACAAAACCAAAATCGGCCTTAAATGCAGGTTCTAAAACATACATTTTTCCGTCAAACTCTCTTGTTTCTTTACCTTCAGCTACTTCTGTTCCATAACCAGCAGGTGTATAAAAAGCAGGAAAACCAGCCTGAGCTGCTCTACATTTTTCTGCTAAAGTACCTTGTGGAGTTAATTCAACTTCTAACTCTCCAGAAAGCATTTGACGTTCGAACTCGTCATTTTCTCCTACATAAGAAGAAATCATTTTCTTTATTTGACGATTCTGTAATAATAACCCTAATCCGAAATCATCTACTCCGGCATTATTAGATATACATGTTAGATTATTCACTCCTAATTTCACTAACTCACTTATAGCGTTTTCAGGAATTCCGCATAATCCAAATCCACCAAGCATTAAAGTCATTCCACTTGAAACGCCTTCTAATGCTTCTTGGACATTATTTACTTTTTTATTGATCATTTATTTAGTTGTTTGCTAAGTTTCTTTAGATTGATTTACTAGAATTCATCTTCATCTTTCTCCTTATCTTCTCCTTCTCCTTTTTTCTCGTCTTTCTTATCTTCTTCATGTTTAGCACAATCAATATTAATAGAAAGATCCGAAGGTTTATCAAAAGGTTCTTTACTAATGTTTAAAGATTTATCTTCATAACACTTTCTCATAAAAATTCCCCAAGTTGGTAACGACATTGCCGCACCTTGACCTTTATCTATTCCTGCAAAATGAATCGAACGATCTTCACCACCAGTCCATACTCCAGTCATTAAATTAGGAACCATTCCCATAAACCAACCATCCGTATGGTTTTGAGTTGTTCCTGTTTTACCAGCAATTGCATTATTAAATTTATAAGGATAACCTGTAATATATTTTGGCCTGTTGTAGGTTGTTCTTAAACGAACACCAGAACCCGCTTGAGTAACACCTTCCATTAAGTTAAGAATAACATACGCAGATTCTTCACTTAAAACCTCTTTGGTTTCTGGAACGAATGTATCTAAAACAGTACCGTTTTTATCTTCAATTTGCGTAATAAACATCGGAGAAACTCTCATTCCTTTATTAGCGAATGTAGAATATGCACTAGCCATTTCTAACAATGTTAAATCGATTGCTCCTAATGCAATAGACGGATTTGCTTGAAATTCTGTTTCAACACCAGCTGACTTTGCTAATCTCGCTACATTAACTGGAGAAACCTCATCAATTAAACGTGCCGTAATTACATTAATAGATCCGGCTAAAGCTTGTTTTAATGTTAATTCACCACCATACTTTTCTCCTGCATTTTTAGGAGTCCAGTCGTCTTCCATTCCATATTTTTCTTTTGGAATAGTATATGGAGTATTCGGTAATCTATCACAAGGCGATCTTTTTAACTGATTAATCGCTGTTGCATAAACGAAAGGCTTAAATGTAGAGCCTACTTGACGTTTTTGCTGTTTTACAGCATCATACTTAAAATGTTTGTTATTGATTCCTCCAACCCAAGCTTTAATATGACCCGTTTGTGGTTCAATAGAAACTAAACCAGAACGTAAGAAATGTTTGTAATAACGAATAGAATCGTATGGACTCATTACAGTATCACGATCTCCTTTCCAAGTAAAAACTCTCATATCAGTTTTAGTTTGGAATGCTTTTTCAATTTCTTTATCAGATTTTCCGGCTGCCTTCATTCGTTTGTAACGATCTGAATTCTTCTTGGCTCTATTTAATATTTTTCGAATATCACTTTTTTCAATATCGTAGAAAGGCGCTGTTCTATTCTTCTTTTGTTCGTCAAAAAAGTACTTCTGAAGATTTGCCATATGCTCTGTTACAGCCTCCTCTGCATATTTTTGCATTCTAGAATCAATTGTAACATAGATTTTCAATCCATCTTTATAAATATCATAAAACTCTCCATCCGCCTTAGAGTTGTCTTTTGCCCATCGTTTCATGAATTGCTTTAAATACTCTCTAAAATAAGTTGCTAAACCATCACTATGACTTTCTGGTGTGAATTTTATTTTTAAAGGTAGCTTTTGTAATGAATCTCTTTGTGCTTCCGTTAAAAACCCATTTTTCTCCATTTGAGAAAATACCACGTTTCTTCTTGCTAAAGATTTTTTTCTAGAAACTTTTCTGTGTGGATTATACTGACGAGGATTTTTAAGCATTGCTACAAGAATTGCAGACTCTTGAAGATCTAATTCTTTAGGCTCTTTACCGAAATAAATTCTCGCAGCCGAACGAATACCCGTTGCGTTAAATAAGAAACCTTGCGTATTCAAATACATCGTAATGATTTCTTGCTTGGTATATTGACGTTCAAGTTTAACCGCAACTACCCATTCTTTAATTTTCTGAATTACCCTTTTAAACTTATTCTGAGAAGCTTTTTTGGTAAACAAGTTTTTTGCTAACTGCTGCGTAATGGTACTTGCTCCTCCACCTGCTCCAAGTTTAGCAACAGCTCTTGCCAATCCTCGAAAATCAATTCCAGAGTGGCTATAAAAACGCTCATCTTCCGTCGCAACTAAAGCTTTTACTAAATTATCAGGTAAATCTTTAAATTGAATAGGAGTTCTATTGGCTTTTAAATAGTACTTTCCTAATGTTTTTCCATCTGAAGAAATGATTTCAGTTGCTAAATCGTTCTTAGGATTTTCTAACTCTTCGAAAGTCGGTAATGTTCCAAAAGCTCCCCAAGAAGCTAATAGAAAAATAAAACAGATTGCAAATAAACCTCCTAATACGATTCCCCAAAACCACTTTATATATTTTGTGAAATTCATAGTTTTCTTTTTTGTCATTTTTTAATTTATTTTTTCTATTCTAAATCCAACATTTACAATGCCATCTAATTCATTTATTCCTTCTACTTCTCCACCTTTTCTCATAGCCTGAAAGATGTCTAAAGTATACGATCCTTGAATTGGAAATAGAATTTGTTCTTTATAAAATAATTTACTCTCTTTTAGCTCAGAAAACCCTTTACCCAAAAACTTACCGTTTTTATCGGCCATATCGTACTCCAAAGTATCAACAATTTTATGACCATCAGGAAAGCTCATTTTTGTAACCAGAAATAAATTACTGTATTCGTAATCACTATTATTTCTAATGTTAATAAACAGATTTCTCTTTGCTAAAGTGTCTTTTACTTCAAACTGATACGTTACAGGAGTGTTGATTTCCCATTTGTTATTATCTATTGAAGTATATTCATCATAAACTCTTTTGGAATCACATGAAACCATTATCAATAAAAGTCCAAAAACCTTTAAAACTTTACTATTGCTTATTTTTTTGAGCATTATTATTGTTTCCAGAATTACGACGTTTATTTCTTCTTTGATTGTTCTGTTTTTTATTTGATGGAGAAGAATTCTGCTTCTGTCCTTGACCTTGCTTTTGACCTTGGTTTTGCTTTTGATTTTGTTTTTGACCTTGTCCTTGCTTTGGGTTCTGTTTATTTGTATTCTTCTTGTTTTGATTTTGACCAGAAGGCTTATTCGACTTATTATTTTGTCCGCCTTGCTTAGGTGTGTTCTTCTGGTTCGGGTTTTTCTTTTTGTTCGAAGGATTGTTATTGCCAGATTTCTTCTGATTGGCATTTCTCTTTCTATTACGGTTTCTATTCCTTTTTGGTTTTTTAGGTGTATCGAAACGCGTTAAACTATCTTGTCCTACAACATTTTCAAAATCAATCTTCGTTTCCTCTGCAATTTCTGCTTCATAATCTTCTAGAGGAGAACCTAACTCATCATTTTCATTCAAATCAATGATTTCTGTTACTTGCTCTAAAGACAACTTATACCACTTGAATTTCTCTTCTTTGTACGTATACCAGATTAGTTTTTTGAAGATATCCATTTTCACAAAAATAGCATCTCCTTTCTCTGTTTTTAATACAACATCTTGCTTTGGAAAATGACTTAAAGCATCTAAATAAGAATCTAGTTCAAAATTTAAACAACATTTTAATTTTCCGCATTGTCCTGCAAGCTTTAATGGATTTAAAGAAAGTTGCTGATATCGTGCTGCTGCAGTATTTACTTTTCTAAAATCTGTTAACCAAGTTGAACAACATAATTCTCTACCACATGAACCAATTCCTCCAAGACGAGCAGCTTCTTGTCGCATCCCAACTTGTTTCATTTCTACACGGATAGAAAACGCACTAGCTAGATCTCTAATTAACTGACGAAAATCTACACGATCATCTGCTGTGTAATAAAACGTAGCTTTATTTCCATCACCTTGAAACTCAACATCAGATAATTTCATTTTCAACCCAAGTCTACTAATGATTTCTCTTCCTTTTCGTTGTGTTTCTAACTCTCTATCTCGAGCGGTATTCCAAACGTCAATGTCTTTTTGCGTTGCTTTTCGGTAGATCTTTTTTACATCTGGACTATCCAGCGCAACTTTCCTTTTTTTCATTTGCACTTTCACAAGCTCTCCAGCTAAAGAAACAACACCAA
The DNA here is from genome assembly GCF_964036595.1 of Tenacibaculum sp. 190524A05c. Lineage (NCBI taxonomy): Bacteria > Pseudomonadati > Bacteroidota > Flavobacteriia > Flavobacteriales > Flavobacteriaceae > Tenacibaculum > Tenacibaculum platacis. Next base: position 2,578,100 of record NZ_OZ038523.1, read on the forward strand.
TATCGTGTCCTGGATTTCCTTCGACAGCGACAATATCTCCCATAGAAATGCTTAATTTTTTCTCGCCACTTTTGTAAAAATGCTTTCTTCCGTTTTTAAAACGTACTTCGTATATATTAAATGGAGCTTCACCGGTTGGTAAAGTCATATTCGATAACCAATCAAAAACAGCTAATTTATTTCCACTTCCACATGATCCTGTACCACAATTTCCATTGCTTTTACAGCCTTTTGGAACGCCGCTTTTGTTAGTTGAGCAACTGCTACAACCCATAATTTATATATTATTTTAATAACTTCTTAAATCTGATGCTTACTCAGTATCAAGAAATTAATTGTATTTCTTTGATTTATAGATAGATAAAAAAAAGTGTTTTCTTTTTTATCAATTCGTAAATATACTCATTCCTATGGAATGTGAAAATCACTTTACTCATTGAAACGCTTAGTTCCCTAAAAATGATTTACAAATAGAAACCACATCATCTAAATCCGAAGGTAATTCGTCTTTTTCCCAAGGATGTTTTGCTCCAAACACGTGGTTCGCATTTTCGATAATATGTAATTCGCTATTCGCATTCCAAGAACGTAAATCTTCAGCTTCTTTTATGAATATTGAAGTGTCACCATCTCCATGAATTATACATAACGGAATCTTTAAATTCTCTACCGCTCTTTGTATTGTTAAACGATCTTCATTCGCTTTGAAATCTTCATAAAACTGATAAAAGTGAGGCATTTGCTGTTTTGTTCTTCCGTTTACAACATACTTAACACCATCTTTTTTCCATTGTTGTAAATCTCCAATTGTAGAAGAACGCGCTCCAAAATTAGATACACCTCCAAGAGTAATTACATTTTTTATCCTTGAATCTTCTTCAGCCTTTATACAAACAATCCCGCCACCTCTACTGTGACCTAGTAATGAAATCGATTCTCTATTTAATTCTCCTTTAAATTCTTCATTAGAAACACACCAATCAATTACCGATTCTAGATCGTCTAGTTCTTTGGTATAATTATTATTACCGAAAGCTTCTAAATCTGGAAAATCTATCGGTTGATCTACGGTTCCTCCATTATGCGAAAAATTAAACTTCACAAAAAATGTTTCCTCAGCAAATGCTTCTGCCATGAAATCCCAAGCTCCCCAATCCTTAAAACCTTTATAACCGTGGCAAAAAATAAGTATTGGTTTTGCTTGATTTGTTTCTTTAAAGAAAACATCAAATACTATTGGTTTATTGTGTTTTCCTTGAATAACTCTATTCTTGATTTTTTTCATAGGTATAAAAATAAAAAGCTCATCATGAACTGATGAGCTTTTCTATATTATTTTGAGAATATTCTTTAGATTATTCCTTGCGCTAACATTGCATCTGCAACTTTAACGAATCCTGCAATATTTGCTCCTTTTACGTAGTCAACATATCCAGTCTCATCAGTTCCATACTCAACACAAGCAGCATGAATATCCTTCATAATCGCTTTTAATCTTTGATCAACTTCCTCACGAGTCCAGCTTAAACGTAATGAGTTTTGACTCATTTCTAAACCAGAAGTAGCAACACCTCCAGCGTTTGAAGCTTTACCTGGTGCGAATAAAATTTTGTGTTCGTGGAATGCAGCAATTGCTTCTGGAGTAGATGGCATGTTTGCTCCTTCACTTACACAGATACATCCGTTATCAATTAATGTCTTAGCTTCTTCTCCGTTTAACTCATTTTGAGTTGCACATGGTAAAGCGATATCTGATTTTACAGACCATGGACGCTCTCCTTTAAAGAATTTAGCTGATGGATATTTCTCTGTATACTCGTGAATACGTCCACGTTTAACATTCTTTAATTCCATTACAAAAGCTAACTTTTCTGCATCAATTCCGTCTTCATCGTAGATGTAACCAGAAGAATCAGATAATGTAACAACTTTTGCACCTAACTCAGTAGCTTTTTCACAAGCATATTGAGCAACGTTTCCAGATCCAGAAATTGTAATTGTTTTTCCGTTAAAAGAATCTCCTTTAGTTTCTAACATGTTTTGTGCAAAATATACTGCACCATATCCAGTAGCCTCAGGTCTAATTAAAGATCCACCCCAAGTTGCTCCTTTTCCAGTTAAAACTCCAGTAAACTCGTTTCTAAGTTTTTTATACATTCCGAACATGAAACCGATTTCACGTCCTCCTACACCGATATCACCAGCTGGTACATCTGTGTTAGGGCCAATATGTCTAAATAACTCACTCATGAAGGCATGACAGAAACGCATAATTTCGTTATCTGACTTTCCTTTTGGATCAAAATCAGAACCTCCTTTTCCACCACCCATTGGTAATGTTGTTAATGAGTTTTTAAATACTTGTTCGAAAGCCAAGAATTTTAAAATACTTGCATTAACTGTTGGGTGGAAACGTAAACCTCCTTTATAGGGACCGATAGCAGAATTCATTTGAACTCTATATCCTCTGTTTACTTGAATTTCTCCGCTATCATCTACCCAAGAAACTCTAAAAGAAATTAAACGCTCAGGCTCAACCATTCTTAATAGAATGTTCTTCCCGTTATAAATATCATGCTTTGCAATATAAGGGATAACTGTTTCAGCTACTTCTTGAACTGCTTGTAGAAATTCTGGTTCGTGGCCATTACGCTTTTCAACCAGTTCCATAAAAGCCTTTATTTTAGATTCCATAATTTAGTTATTCGAAAAATGTTTTTTTAATAAAAATAATGCACAAATATAGTTAAATAACTAATCTGACGTTTTAAAAAACTTCTTTTTTTGCTGAAACGAAAACGTTATAGTAAAGAGACAAAAGAAAAATGTTAATTCAGTAAAAAAACGTAAATTTGCCACTCAATTTTTTGAAGGATTATGTTAGATAAAGTTAAAGAGCTCATAGGAGACGTTCAAACATTTCAAGCAACTACAAAAGAAGAAGTAGAAGCTTTCAGAATAAAATACTTAGGTAGCAAGGGTTTACTTAAAGGTTTATTCGCCGAATTCAGAAATGTTGATGCTGAGTTTAAAAAAGATTTTGGGCAAGCTTTAAACAATTTAAGAAATGCTGCAGAAGGAAAAGTTGCGGAATTAAATGAAGCTTTAGAGAGTGCGGTTGAGGAAAAAGGAGTTTACGGAGACTTAACTAGACCTTCTGAACCAATTGAATTAGGTTCTCGTCATCCAATATCAATTGTTAAGAATCAAATTATTGAAGTTTTCAACAGAATTGGTTTTACTGTTTCTGAAGGACCAGAAGTTGAAGATGATTGGCATAACTTTACTGCATTAAACTTACCGGAGTATCATCCAGCAAGAGATATGCAAGACACTTTCTTTATTGAAAAGAATCCTGATACTTTATTAAGAACACATACTTCATCTGTTCAAGTTCGTTATATGGAACAGAATGAACCACCGATTAGAACTATTTCTCCGGGAAGAGTTTTTAGAAATGAAGATATTTCTGCTCGTGCTCACTGTATTTTTCACCAAGTAGAAGGTTTATATATTGATACAGATGTTTCATTCGCTGATTTAAAACAAGTTCTTCTGTACTTTACAAAGGAGATGTTCGGTAAATCGAAAATTCGTTTACGCCCATCTTATTTCCCATTTACAGAGCCAAGTGCTGAAGTAGATATTTACTGGGGATTGGAAACAGAAACTGATTATAGAATTACTAAAGGAACTGGTTGGTTAGAAATTATGGGATGCGGAATGGTTGATCCTAACGTATTAAAGAACTGTAATATTGATCCAACTAAATATTCTGGATATGCTTTTGGAATGGGTATAGAACGTATTGCAATGTTATTATATCAAATTCCTGATATTAGAATGTTCTATGAAAATGATGTTCGCTTCTTAGAGCAGTTTAAATCTGTCCTATAATTTTTCATGAGAAAAGATATTGAAATTTCTGAAGTAACTGGTATAGAAATGGCCGTTGTTTTGGAGCATAACGAAACTCATAACACTGAGGATTGGTATGTATATTTAATCAACAATAAAAATGTTGATTTAGATATGGCTATTATTGTTTCTCAAGGATTTTCCGAAAAGAAAACTACTACGGTATTCAGAAAAAAGATAGATAAACTTAAGGCCAATTCTTTTGTTAAGGTTGAAATGATTCATCCTGATGTATTTGCCTTAAATAACAGATTTCAGGTTTCTTTCTTCGAAGGAACTCAAATATTCGAAAAAACATTTTTATTCAAAGAAAATACAATTAAAGAAGGAAGTTTAAGAATGATTTCTTCTCTTAATAAAAGAGGTGTTTTAGTTAAATAAGCTTACAATTTTCTATTTATATAAAAACAGAAAATCCTTTTACATTTGGGGCTTGTAAAAGGATTTGTCTAGTTAACCAAATAATTTAAACTCTCAACTTAAATGAAAATAATTGTATTTTAAGGGGATAAATACTTTTATTTATTCTACTATTTACACTTCAAAGGTAGTATAGCTTCGTACTTATTTTTAACCAAATTCGATGTTTGATTTGCAACTGTAGATTAACTGTTTGATTTACTCGATAAGTTAAATTTTAGCATTTTTATTTCTCTTTTTATCGATAACATCAGTGTTATTTTAATCACCATTTATATTAAAATTAAGACATAAAAAAACTCTCTTATTGTAGGGGTGATAAGAGAGTTTTTGGGGTTTAGTTGAAAAAACTTTAATTCAAATTCAAAATGAAAAACAAAACTTTAATAGGGATTTATATACTTTACTTTATATTTTCTAACTGTGTTATTTCTTAATTACACCTCAAAGATACAACCCATTAACTCCTTGCTAATCAGATATTCGATGTTTCAATTTTATACTATAGATAAACTGTTATGATTTATCGTTAAATAAAAATGCGTTATAAAATGAATTAGATGAATGGTTTTTTAGGAAAGCTTAGAGCAAAGAAAAACCTTTTACATTTTGGGGCTTGTAAAAGGCTTTATTTTTTAACTCAAAAAAAATGAAAAAGTATTTTGTTTGGGGATTATTACTTTTTAAATTTTTCTTTACTACTATTAACACTTCAAAGGTACCACCATTAAAAGGTTTAAATCTGAAAATTTAGCCTTTCAGTTTTAATCTGTAGGTGAATGGATCGTATTTATCGATGAATGGTTTTTCTAAATCGATTCATAGGTTTCTACGGTAATATCCGCGACTACATCTCCAGTATGTTTTGTAGATAATGGCTCAAATAATAATAGATGAACTTCCTCTTTTGCGATTGGTTTATGAGGCACTCCTTTTGGAACTACATAAAACTCTCCTTCATTAACTATTACTGAAGAATCTTCTAAATCAATTTGTAACTGACCTTTCATTACCATGAACAATTCATCTTCATTATCATGTTTATGAAATACAAATTCTCCTTGTATTTTTGCTAATAATACTTGTTGACCATTTAATTCAGCAACCTTCTTAGGTGACCACTGATCGGTAAATAATCCAAGCTTTTCTTTAATATTTATAACTGACGACATAAGGTTTGGTTTTTAATACTTAAGAATCTCTACATTTTCTGTATCAATTCTAGAAACTTCTTTTAACTTATCATTTTCATATAAAGATGGTAATTCAGATAATGGAGTTCCTACTTCTGCTTTATAATTGATATAATCTTGAAATATGATACCTCCAATGTTTCTTCTATTATAACTACTTCTGAACCTAACACCTCCACCATTGACTTTGTAATTGTAAGCCAAATAATCGACTGTATTAGATTTTTTATTAACCCAGTAGTAATATTGATCTTCAAAATCTTTTCCTCCTCCTTCTTGCTTAAAAGTTACTTCTACTACATTGTAATTTTCATTCTTAATTGTAACTTCTCCTACATATGTTTTATTTACTGCTTTATCCTTCAATTTATAAGGTAGTGTTGCAAAATAAATAACAGAATTTAATGACTCTCCGTAGCGAGAAGCATCCTCTTCATTTAGATCTAATTTTTTACCATTAATTGTTCTTGAAAAATTTCCATTATCCAATACATCAATTACCTCTTCCTTTTTATCGTTTTGTTTAATCACAAAATAACGGTACAAATTGTCTTTGTTTGTAAAGCTGTATTGTCTATTTCTAAACACAAAAGTGTAAGATGCTTTATCGTATAATTCACCTCCGTGTGCTAGAATCGCAGAGTTGATGATTACCTCACCCTCACTAAGTTTTTCGGTCTTGATGTCTTCTGTTTTATTCTCTTCTTTAGGTGTTTCTTTTTGTTCTGGTTTACAAGAAAAAAATGTAGCGATAGCTAAAGAAAACACTACTAATTGTATTATGGATTTCATTGATGTTTGATTTGTCATTGTAAATATGTCCTATTTTTTTGAACAACTTACAATCCTTAACAAATATTTAGGGGTTTTCTAAAACATAAAAAAACCGCTTAAAGAAGATTAAGCGGTTTTTGAATATATATGTCTTAATTTTATCTCAAGCTAATTTTACGCTCTCCAGCTTTTGCACCATCAATATAAACTCGAACTTTATAATCTCCTTTTTCCATATTATTTCTATCTACAGAAATTAAAGAAACAATTCCAAGCTTTTGGTTTTCATAGTTCACTCTGATATAATCATTGTAAGCCATTTCAGAACCATTATCTCCTTGATTCTTTTCTGATAGAATTACATCATTATTTTTATCAAGAATTTGGATAAAAATATCTCTTTCACCCATTTCTGCTAATTCATTTTCTAATAAATCAAACTTAACTTTAAAAGCGTCTGTTTTTCTTGACTTTGTTGTACTTGTATATCTACCGTTACTTTTTTCTCTATACGTACTTATAGCAACATTCCCAATTTCAAGATTAGCGGCAACACCTATTTTTTCTTTTAATTGTTTTTCTTCATTCATTAAGCTTTCATTCATCTTAACCAATGATTCCTGAGATTTTTTATGCGCTCTTAATTTTTTCCTCACGGAATTATTCTCTTCTTCTAACTTGGTATTCTCTTGGTGAAGTTTATCTGCTTTCAGCATTAACTGTCTGTTCTCACGCTCGAGTTGAGTTACCTTTAAGCTATACTTAACCAGTTTATCATAATTTCCTTTTTTGATATCTTTAATAGAATCCTTAAGGGAAATCATTTTATTGATACTGGTAATAATTCTTCTTGATAAACCTTTTTTCTTTACCGACATTTTTTTGTAATCGGCAACTATTTGATCAAGTTCTTGTTGTAGTATAAGTTTTTCTTTTCTAAATTCCTCATCCAGCCTATTTTGGCTTTCGTGTGTTTTAAAAGAATAAACTACTAATGAAATTAAAAGTACAATAGGTGAATATTTCAAAAATTTGTTCACCGAAGCTTTACTTATTTTTGTCATCGTAGGGGGAAATTGAAGTTATTTGATATAAATTTATGAAAAATCTTCCGGTTTTAACATTTTATTTTTCCTTTTTTCGATAAGTTGACATTTATTCTCTTTGAATGACAGCCTTTTATAAAAATCAATAAATGATTGTAAGAGAATTTATTATAATATGTTAATTTCGTTTCAAAACAAAAAATGTTTCTAAATCTTCAAGATAGTGTCGCACAATTCTCCTCTTGGGTATGGGGAATTCCTCTTTTAATTCTTTTAATAGGAGGTGGATTATTTCTGTTTATATATTCTGGATTAGTACCTTTTCGTTATTTAGGTCATGCAGTAAATATTTTAAGAGGTAAATATGACAAACATAATTCTCCAGGAGATTTATCACATTACGAGGCATTATCATCTGCCATTGCAGCCACAGTAGGAATGGGTAACATCAGTGGTGTTGCAATCGCTATTGCAACTGGTGGACCTGGAGCTATTTTTTGGATGTGGGTTAGCGCTTTTGTTGGAATGGCTACAAAGTTTTTCACTTGTACTTTATCCATCATGTATCGAGGAAAAGATGAAGAAGGAAATGTAAAAGGTGGACCAATGTATGTCATTACAGAAGGATTAGGTAAAAAATGGAAACCACTTGCTGTATTTTTTGCTTTGGCAGGATTAATTGGAACTTTACCCGCTTTTCAAGCTAACCAATTAACGCAAACTTTAGTTGATGTATTTCAAGTGAATGAAAGCAATACTTTTACGGCTAAACTCTTATTAGGAATATCAATCGCAATTATTACTTCTTTGGTAATATTCGGAGGTATAAAACGAATTGGTAAAGTAGCTGGTAAACTAGTTCCTATTATGGTAGTAATCTATTTGATCACAGTTGCTAGTATTTTACTTCTGAAAGCTGGGGATATTCCTCAAATATTTTCTTTAATGTTTACAGATGCATTTTCTGGAAATGCAGTTATGGGAGGTGCCTTAGGTTCATTAATTATAACTGGTGTAAAGAGAGCTGCGTTTTCAAATGAAGCGGGAATCGGTACCGCTCCAATGATGCATGGAACTGCTAAAACTAGCGAACCAATTCGAGAAGGATTAGTAGCAATGCTCGGACCAGCAATTGATACCTTATTAGTTTGTACTCTTACAGCTTTAGCTATTTTGGCTTCTGGTATTTGGAAAAACTTTGACGGAAATGGAATTTCCCTAACTCTTTCTTCTTTTGATGCTGTACTTCCTTATGGACTAGGAAGCGTTATACTAACCATTTGTGTTTTAATATTTGCGTTTTCAACCTTATTCACTTATTCATTCTACGGTTATTCTTGTCTAAGTTTTTTAACAAATAAAAAAATAGGCAACTACTATAATTACATCTATATCGTAACTATAGTAATCGCCTCAATTATAAAATTAGACTTTGTAATTAATCTCATAGATAGTGGATATGCTTTAATGGCCATACCCACTGTTATCTCTACTTTAATATTAGCTCCTAAAGTAAAAAGAGCTGCTAAAGATTATTTCCAAAGATTAAAAACTGAATAATCAGGTTTATTAGAACTCATTTGTAATATATGTCATTGAAAACGTAATTACTCCAACTCCCGTAAATTTTATTCCTTGCGAAAAAGCAATATTTACGATATCAATTCCTCCAAACGTAGCAAAGTTAGCATTTCCGGCAGTTTGTAAACTAAGTTGAGAAATTTGTTCTCTGGTTAGGTTTGAAGTTGAAATTGTTCCAATTAATCCGACAGTTGGAATAGCGGCTTTAAATGGCAAACCTTCTATTCTAAGATAACCCGTAGGATTTCCTGATGTATTAATAGATGAAATCCTAGCCGATACTGTTACCATATTACCAACTCTTGAAAACATATTTTGACTAACATTATGGGAATACGTTCCATCTCCGTTAGTATCTACTAAGACCGGGGTCCAACTCCCACTTTCTGTAAAGTTATTTGGAAGTCCGGCACTATTACTATTTATAATAGGATTAGAAGGATCAGTATTATCAATACTAATATTGGTTCCAGCTTTTAAATTTGGAATATCATTGACATGTGCAATAGTTCCAGACTTTGGTTGAAGTGTATGAATAGTACTCCCAATTATATCTGCTTGAATAGTAGCTGAACCCGCATTTCCTGATTCTGTAAAGTCTAGTGCATTTCCTCCTGTTCTAATTCTACCTCCTGCAGTAATATTCCTCGCTATGTTTATGGAATTATCACTTTGAATATAACTCGTAAATAAATTTGAAGTAATTGTTTTCTCTCCAGAAATCGTTTGTTTTGTATCTGTTGTAACTGTATTTGTAGCTCCAGAACTATCAACATTAATCACTGGATTTAAAGGATCTGTATCGTCAATTGTAACATTCCTTCCTCCTTGAATTTTAGGAATATCGTCAAGACCTGCTATAGTATGGCTTTTAGGTTGAAATCTTGCTTGATATGATGAATCCCAACCTGTTTGAGGCGGCATAATTTGAAAGTTATTGCCAATACCATTAACACTTGTAATACCGTTTCTGTCTACTATTGTTCTTGATCCTGAAAGCTCTCCAATTCGTAATTGATATTCGTTTAAACTAGCTTTTGATACTCCTTGGAATGAAACTACATTTACATCAGGACCAATTCTTATTTCTGAAACGCCACCCATTACTCCGCTTTGAACAACTAATCCTCTTTCTATTGAGAATTCATTTTTTATTGGGCTTCCACTTATACCTCCATGAGTATTTGAAAGTACTAAACTATCTTTAGTTAACTTACTTTCTTCAACTTTCGTTCTTTTACCGTCACTTAAAGCTGATTCTCTGTTCCTATCCAAGCCTAAAATATCTGGATCATCAGAAGCCTCAGTAGTTTTCTTTATTGATAAAGTATCTGGAGTATTTTCAAATTGTGTGTTTTCAGCAGTATCCTTTAGGATAAATCCAGTTGTTGCTTCATTTGAATTCTCTAGAACTGTTTGTAAACCAGGAGTTCCTGATGAAGCACTAATTACTGGGTTCAATGGATCTGTTTCGTCTATGGTAATATTCTTACCTGCTTTTACTTTTGGAATATCATCAACACCAGCAAATGTGATAGATTTATTTGGCAATTGATATTCTTGGTTTTGAGTTAATTGATCAGACTTTATAACGGCATCTACATAAGTATTTGGTGCTGTAATTCCTTTTCTAATCTTTAATCCATTGAAAAAATCGTGTTCGAAAATATATCTTCCATTTGAAAATCCTGTTTTTCTAAAGATCATGGTATCAGCCAAATGTGCTGCATGAGTTACTGTTGGGTTTTCTCCGTTATATCCATTAACACTATATAGGATTTCATCGAATATAAAATCAGAACCTGTAACAACTTTAACACCTCCGACAAACTTATTATCGCCATACATAAGGTTTCCATTAGTATAGCTAAAAGATGCATATCCTCCTCGAGCTTTATCTCCAATTACCACCTCATTATTTCCATCGGCTAAAGTTCCTGTAGATTCGATTCCTTCTATCTTACTTGATGAATTTATTATCGGATTTAAAGGATCTGTTTTATCAATTGTTACATTTTCTCCAGCTTGTATTTCTGGCACATCAACAGGCTTAATTAAACCAGCAAAATCAACAGTAAATACAGAATCATCATCACGACGAAAAGTAGCAACTCCTTTACTATCAACACTACCTGAAACTAATCTAGATAAATTGGTATCATCAATGTAATTAGTTAAGTCAATTTCTTTAACAACTGCACCATCTTTTAAAAAATAAATCTTGTTATTATCAATATCAGATATATTGTATTCAGGAAGTTTTTGTTCTGAACTAACCACAACTTCTCCGTCAGCATTTATTACAAATCTTCTGTTTGCTTCTCCTGCTTCTTGTTGGCTATCTACATAACTATCGATTAAATTTCCATACTCTTCTTGAGTTGGTTTGTCTCCTGTTTCAAAGTAAGTTTTTATCGTACTTTTATTTTGTTTCATCCTAATTCTATTTTTTTCTAATATTAAGAAAAAGGTGTTTTCAAAATATAAAGTAAGACGACTGTTTTCAGTAGTTACAGTAAATTGTTTTCATGATTATTTACTCAGATAATACTTCACACTTTTCCAAAGTAAGAGGAAACTAATTGAAACAATTATTATTCCCCACATCCAATAGGAACCAAAAGTATTTATAGCAATATTTTGAGTGTCCGAATTCATGAGTTGACCTCCTCTTTCGAATTGTTTTGTAAACGTATAATTAAACTGAAGATAAGTACTTAAAGCACATTGTAAACCTAAAAATAACACTGTGATATTTTCAATTTTTTTATTCTTCAAAAACATAATAACGATGAATAAAACTGAAAATAAGGATAGTACTACAATTCCCCAATATGAGCGAATCCAAATAATTAAGGATAGGATAATGACTCCTGTTAAAACTCTAAGTAAAATTGCTGCATTTCTTCGAGATTTTGCCGAAGCAATTAAAACTGCTCCTGCAATTGCTGGACCAAGTAAACCTCCTGCGGCCGTTAACGCACTCGCTGTGGGAATTGAAAAGATTTTATTAGTAACTGTAGAATAGGCAACTCCACCTCCATTTTGATAAATTTCTAGGTACTTGAAATCTCCTCCAACTAATATTGCTGTTAATCCATGTCCCATTTCGTGAAACCAAGTTCCTAATAATCGAAAAGGATACTGCAATTGCACAAAATAAGGTAACTGTAGCAACAAGAAAATTGCACTGGCAATTATTAAAACAGTATAATCTAACTTTTTAGAATTCACTTTAACTTTTTATAACTCAGATTATGAGAAAATCTTCTCTTTTCTCTTTTTCATTTCTTCTCCTAATAACCCATCTAAACCTTTTTTTTCTTCCAGTTTTCGGATAATATTTGAGAATGTTTCTTCGTCCACACCTTGACTTAGTTTAAAAACTCCTTCTATTTTTTCAACTTTAATTTCAAAACCAGAAATGTGTGGCATTAATCTTTGTTTGTACGATTCAGATAAATTATCATAAATAGTTGGAGAACTAGCATCTCCATTTTCATGTAACAATGTAAAATCTCTCATTAAATTTATAAGCTGATCTCCTTCGAAAAAAGAAATTCTTCCATTAACATGAACCGTCATATAATTCCATGTAGATCCTTTGCTTTTATTCGTTCCCCAAGAGGCACTTACATATCCGTTCGGACCATTAAAAACAACTAAAATCTTGCTGTTTTTACTAAGTGCGTCATAATGATCGGTTTTTTTCATCATGTGACCAATCAAATAGAGTTCTCCTTCTCTTTGCTCTACAATCAAAGGAATATGAGTTCCTACAAAGTTTCCTTTTTCATCTAAACCTGTAATAAAAGCTAGAGGATAATGATTAATAAAACTTAGAAGTTCATCAACATTATCCTCTTTATAACTGGGTACGTTATACATGTGTTATTTTACTTTAAAATTTAGAAACACAATGTAGTCATTTTAATATTCATCATACATCGTTGTGTTCAATTCCTTTAAATCAATTGTGTACATTTTTTTCGAAGGTTTCAATTGAAATTGCTCTTTTACATAACCTCCTAGAAGATAGAACTTATTATCCACTAAAAACATTTTACTTGATTCGTACGGCAAATCAATTTTATATTCTTTTAAACCTTTATTACTGGTGTTGAAAGCATAAAAATGATTCTTGTCAAAAATATAAATGATGTCACCTTTTTTATCAATGGCGGGCATTTTCATTGTTCTAGGTAAAACTTTCTCAATTTGCCATTTTCCATTTTTTAAGTTGAAAGAAGTAATTCGATTCATTTTCTCATTTCCTTTTCCTCCAATCATGTATAATTTATCATTTACTTTAACACATTCTGTTTCCTTCGGATCAGGAAGTTTCCCTATTACATACCATTTATCTTCTTTAGTATTGTAAAGTGAAACATTATTCGAAAATTTCAATTTGTTTTTCTTTAATTTCTTGACAGAACCTCCAACTAAAATTATGCTATTGTCAATTTTTGCTACACCTTGATTTACACCATTTTGCTTATTATTAATTGATTTTTCAAGTTTATTCTTTTTTAAGTTAAAAACCTCAATATCATCACTTAAATATTCTCTAGTTCTATTCGTTGCAAGTCTTTTTCCTCCTAATAAATATACTTTATCATCAATAAGAACTGCTTTGTGATAAGCTCTTTTTAAAACCGGTTTCTCTAAGGAAGTCCAGCTTCTATTCTTTATATCGTAAATATGTACTTGATTACTATAGCCATTATAACTTGTGCGTCGATTTGCTCTATAAATAATCTCACCAAAGTTCACATTATCATCTTGCATTTCATTCATCTCTTGAAATGCCATTCTCATTCCGTCTGACAAGGATGACTTATCACCACCAAACACATAAATTTTATCTTTATAAAAAACAGAAGCAAATCCATGTAAGCCTTTTTCTAGCTCTGGTAAGGATTGAAAGTACAATTCTTTCTTCTTCTTTTTCGTAATCAAGATTTCGGATAAAACAACTTCCTTTTCGGTAAGAAAAATAGACTGATTCACTATTTCTTCAAACTTAATAGCTCTATCGTAAAACTTTACATGAGATAGAAAAACTCTGTCTTTATCTTTTATCTTTTCGAAAACTACCTTCCCATTTTCATCAGACACATAAACTTTCTTTTTTTTCTTTATGTGAACATTTTGAATCGGTTCTTTAGTTTTGGAATTTAAAATTGTGATGGTATGTTGGCCAAAGACAACTTGAGAGCAAATAATTAGTGAGACTAGTAAGAGTTTATTTTTCATGAGCTTAGCGATTTGGTATTCATATAAAAATAAAGGAAAATCGAAAGTTAATCAACGATTTAACTTTTTTTAACGAAGAAATTCCATCCAAGATTATACTCAAAAAAAACAGCCTGTAATTATAGTTTGATTAGCGTTTCATTTTCAAAACTTAACCCTTCAAATCCAGTTCTCATAAAATTTCTGATATTTTGATGTCCTGTTCCATTTGGATCATTCACAACCTCAGCGTAGTATTGACCGAAGCAAGCTAAGGTTTCCTCTTTTGATAGTTCTTCTTGGATTGCAAATGAAAACACTTTGCAAGATCCTTGGTTTTCTGTAGATTGATTTTCTAATTCACCATTTTTAAATGCTGAAGGAGTGAAATTATAGTTGCTTTCTATTAGTTCAATTGTTTCTTTAAAATCAATTGTAGCGGCTTCGTTTTGTAATTTATTTTTGAATTCAGATATCGTCATTTATAATCATATTTTAGAACTACAAAAAAATAGATTATTCAACTTAAAAACTAAACTCTAGTAATTTTTTACAAACTAACATTTATAGTTAAATTTGCGCATCTAAAATTATAGAAAATGTACAGATCGCATTCATGCGGTGAGTTAAGAGCATCGCATATTAATACAGAAGTTACCCTAGCAGGATGGGTTCAAAAATCAAGAGATAAAGGTTTCATGATTTGGGTTGATTTACGAGATCGTTACGGAATTACTCAGTTGATTTTTGATGAAGAGAGAACTTCTAAAGACTTAATGGAAAAAGCAAAAACATTAGGTAGAGAGTTTGTGATTCAAGTAAAAGGAACTGTTATTGAAAGAGCTTCTAAAAATCCAAATATCGAAACAGGAGATATTGAAGTTTTAGTTTCTGAATTAAACATTTTAAACGAAGCAAAATTACCGCCATTTACAATTGAAGATGAAACTGACGGTGGAGAAGATATTCGAATGAAATATCGTTATTTAGATATTCGTCGTAACCCGGTAAAAAATAGCTTAGTTTTCCGTCATAAGGTTTCAATGGAAGTTCGTAAATATCTTTCTGATAAAGGGTTTATTGATGTTGAAACTCCATATTTAATTAAGTCTACTCCAGAAGGAGCTCGTGATTTCTTAGTTCCTTCAAGAATGAATGCTGGACAGTTTTACGCATTACCACAATCACCACAAACTTTTAAGCAGTTATTAATGGTTGGTGGAATGGATAAGTATTTCCAGATTGTAAAATGTTTTAGAGATGAAGATTTACGTGCCGACCGTCAACCAGAGTTTACACAAATAGACTGTGAAATGGCGTTTGTTGAGCAAGAAGATATTTTAGAGATTTTCGAAGGAATGACTCGTCATTTATTAAAAGAAATTAATGGTGTTGAAGTTGATAAATTCCCAAGAATGTCTTTTGATGATGCTATGCGTTTATACGGAAATGACAAACCTGATATTCGTTTCGGAATGCAGTTTGGTGAGTTAAACGAAGTTGCACAACATAAAGAATTCAAAGTATTTAATGAAGCTGAATTAGTTGTAGGTATTGCTGTTCCTGGTGGAGCTTCATATACTAGAAAGGAAATTGATAAGTTAATCGATTGGGTGAAGCGTCCACAAGTTGGTGCTTTAGGAATGGTATATGTTAAGTGTAATGAAGACGGAAGTTTTAAATCGTCTGTAGATAAGTTTTACGACCAAGAAGATTTAGCTAAATGGGCAGAAACTACTGGAGCAAAAGCAGGAGATTTAATTTGTGTTTTATCAGGTAAAACTTCAAAAGTACGTGCACAATTATCTGCTTTACGTATGGAATTAGCAGAGCGTTTAGGTTTACGTAAACCGGATGAATTTGCACCATTATGGGTTGTAGATTTCCCATTATTGGAATTGGATGAAGAAACTGGACATTATCATGCAATGCACCATCCATTTACATCACCAAAACCTGGTCAGATTGAATTATTAGATACAGATCCAGGAGCGGTAAAAGCAAACGCTTATGATTTAGTATTAAATGGTAATGAAATTGGTGGAGGTTCTATTAGAATTCACGATAAAGAAACTCAAGCTATTATGTTTAAGCATTTAGGATTTACTCCTGAAGAAGCTAAAGAACAATTTGGTTTCTTAATGGATGCTTTTGAATATGGAGCACCTCCTCATGGTGGTTTAGCTTTTGGTTTAGATAGATTAGTTGCTATTTTAGGTGGACAAGAAACTATTCGTGATTTTATTGCATTCCCAAAGAATAATTCTGGAAGAGATGTAATGATAGACGCGCCAGCAACTATTGATAATGATCAATTACAAGAATTAAGTATTCAATTGAATGTTCAAGAAGAAGCTTAATTATAAAACATATAAATTATAATCCCGCCTAGTGCGGGATTTTTTATTTCACAAGATTGCCTTGAACATTTCTTTCAAGTGTAAAATTAGTCATTACGTAACGCATAAATAACCTAAGCGTTGTTCGTCTTTTTCCCTTTTATTAACTGAAATCCTTCATAAATTATGTAGAAAACGAATGTGTAACAGATAAAGTTTATCAAAATAAACATCAATGTTTCTAATTCAAATATTGGCTTTCCTTCACCAAATCCAACTACATAAAATACTTCGCTAATAATTTGAGGAGAAAAGAGTAACCCAATTCCTAACATCAATAATATTAAACCAAATACTTTTCTAAACATATTAAAAGCTAATCATTTAGTTTTGATTTATCACAAAAAACAACACGAACAATTATAATATGTAGCTGAAATACAGTTATATGATGATAAATTAAAAATCAATATTTATTGATTTATATTTTTATTAAATTTCCATTTTAAAACCAAATCTATGTTTCTACGTATCTCACTATTTTTAGCTTGTTTCAGCTCTTTTCTCTCATTTTCTCAAGAGATTTCTGGAAAAGAGTTGTTGGATAAAGCGATTCAATATCATGACCCACATGGAAATTGGAAAACATTTAAAGGAACCTTGAATGTTACCATGACAATTCCTAATAAACCAAAAAGAGAGAGCGAAATAAAAATCGATTTACCGAATGAATTCTTTTATGTAAAAGCAACTAGAGGAGAAAACACAACAGAATATACAGTTGATAAGAAAGAATGTAAAATTGCCTTTAACGGTGATCAAAATCCTTCTGAAGCTATTTTAAAAGAACATAAATTAAGTTGTGATCGAGCGAATCTTTACAAAAATTACTATAGTTATTTATATGGACTTCCAATGAAGTTAAAAGACAACGGAACTAATATTCATGATAAAGTAGAAAAGAAAAAGTTCAAAGGAAAAGAATATTTAGTACTAAAAGTAACTTATGATGAAAGTGTAGGTAAAGACACTTGGTATTTTTACTTTAACCCGAAGACTTATGCCATGGAGATTTATCAATTTTTCAAAGCAACAAAAGACAGTGGTGAATATATTTTACTTTCTGAAGAGGAAATAATAAACGGTATAAAAATGCCTAAAGTAAGAGCTTGGTATTATAACAAAGATGATGGTTACTTAGGTACAGACACGTTGGTTAAATAAAATAGTTGATGCTAATTTCTAAGAAAACACTAAAGCGAATTCTTATTTGGAGATATAAGAATGTTTCTGAACGTCAGTTCGTTTATGTTTTAAGTATTTTGGTGGGTTTCTTAGCAGGTTTAGGAACGTTAGTTCTAAAGAATCTTACTTATTTTTTTCAATGGATTTTAGAAGGGAATTTAATTAAAGATTATCACTACTCTTTTTACTTTTTATTTCCCATCATTGGTTTACTCTTAGTTCATATTATTAAAAAATATCTGCTTAAAAAAGAGATTGGTCATGGTATTTCAACCACACTAGAGGCTATTTCTAAAAAGAGTGGAATTATAGAACAATATAAAATTTATGCTTCAGTACTTACCGCTCCTATAACCGCAGGATTTGGAGGATCAATAGGATTACAAGGTCCGGCTGTAAGCACCGGTGCTGCGCTAGGGTCTGGAATTTCACAATTGTTTCACGTAAATACTAAAACCAGAATGCTATTAATTGCGTGTGCCGCAGCAGGTGCAATGGCATCAATGTTTCAAGCACCTATTGCAGCAATTATTTTCGCAATCGAAATATTTAGTTTAGACTTAGCTTTTGTTTCGCTCATTCCATTATTATTAGCTTCTGTTTCTGCAATTGTTACGTCTTATTTTTTCTTAGGTCAAGATGTGTTATTCTCTGTAAAAATTCAAGAAACCTTTCAAATTAACGACATTGCTTTTTATGTTTTTCTTGCAATTTTCACTGGATTCGCTTCCGTTTACTTTTCGAAAATCTACTTTATCATTATCAACTTTTTTAATCGATTTAAAAAAACATCGCAGAAGTTATTTTGGAGCTCCATTGCCATTGGTTTATTACTATTATTAGTTCCTCCTCTTTACGGAGAAGGATATTCTATAATTAACAATTTACTATTAAATGATGCCGCTGAAGCCTTAAAAGAACTTCCATATAAGTTTGATAAAAACAATGTTTGGACAGTTATCATTTTATTGATGATTGTAGGTGTACTAAAAGTAATAGCCATGACCACAACCTTTGCTGCAGGTGGTGTTGGTGGTATTTTTATTCCAACGTTAGTTATGGGAAGTATTTTAGGTAATGTACTTGCTAAAACTATTAATGCTTTCGGGTTTTCCGTTTCTGAAACCAACTTTACATTAATTGGAATGACGGGTTTAATGGCAGGAGTTCTTCATGCACCATTAACCGCTATTTTCTTAATTGCTGAAATAACTGGTGGATATGATTTATTTGTTCCTTTAATGTTGGTTGCTGCAGTTTCTTATGCAATAACTAAATACTTTGTATCTAACTCTATTTATGCCGTTGAATTAGCAGAAAGAGGAGAGTTGATTACTCATGATCGAGATAAAAATGTAATGATGATGATGAGTATTGAAAAAATTATTGAAAAAAACTTTATTTCTGTTTCTCTAGAAATGTCTATGCGACAACTATTAACCACTGCAGTTACAAAGTCTAACAGAAATATTTTTCCTGTTTTAAATGAAAACAATGAATTTCTCGGGATTATTCTTTTGGATGATATTCGTCCAATATTATTTGATGAAAAGCTATACGATAAGTTAACAGTATTAGATTTTATGAAAAGCGCGCCTACAGTTATTTTTAATACAGATAGCATTGAAAAAATTATGCAAAAATTTAAAGAAAGTGGCGCTTGGAATTTACCTATTGTAAAAGAAGACGGAACTTATATTGGCTTTATCTCAAAGTCCAAATTATTATCTGCTTATCGTTCTAAATTACTTCAGGTTACATCTTAGTATCATCGCACAATTCATAAAAAGAAAAGGTAAGTATAAATTACTTACCTATTTCAAAGTTAATAGCCATCAAATGCTTCACATTTACAAGTTCGTTATCAATTTTACCAGGCTTAAATTTTGGTAAACCTTTTATAATTCTAGTAGCTTCAGCTTCTAATAATTCACCATTAATTGGTCCTAAAGCAACAATGTTTTTTACACCTCCGTTAGCGTCAATAATAAAACTAGTCCATACAATTCCTTCAACACCTCTTTCTTTTAAAGACTCAGGGTATACTAAGTTATCATTTATATAGTTGTTTAACACATCCTTTAAGTTCCCTTTGTAATTCGCATTATTACCTGAAACTAATAAAACTGGTTGTTCTGTTACTTCACCTAAATACACATCTCTTGCTTTTACCTCTTTTTTAGGAGCCTTGTTTTTAGTTGAATTAATTGCGCTTAAATTCTTTCTTAGTTTATGATAATAACTATTTCTTCTTGTTCTTAAATACCTTTTTGTTCTTGGTTTAGGCATTTCTTTTTCTGCACTTTCTTTATCATGTAAACACTTATCTATAGTATTTAATTCCATTAAAAGATCGTCTGATGATGATGAGCTCACGCATACATCTTGTTGAGCAGTTATTATTGTCGTTGAAAGAAAAACAAAACCTAAAATCAATATTCTTTTAAAATTCATAATACAGGAGTTTAATAGTAGTTGTAAAAATTTAATTGTGTGTGTGTTTTTAATCACACCACAAAGAAACCTCAACTTCAAAGTTTTTGAATTCTAAAACTGCGTGAAAGGGAAAAATTAGGCTTAAAAGGGAATAAATCCCGTTCAATTTTTTCAACAAACCCAGTATTTACGTTGATTTTAAGTTTTACTTAGAATCAAATACCGTTTATGTTTCTATTTTACCACTCATCATAAATTGCCTTGAAAAAGTAAATTTGATACTTAGTTTAGCTAAAAAAATTAAAATTATGACACGTTTACTTTTAGCTTTAATAACACTAATTACATCTTCCGTAATTAGTCTTTGTGCTCAAACTTCACCAAGACCACAAGACCCTGTTGCTCCGTTACCATATTTGGTTGAGGAAGTTTCATTTGTAAATTCAAAGGAAAATATCACTTTAGCTGGAACATTAACACTTCCTAAAAATGAAAAAAATCCTCCAGTTGCAATTCTAATTTCAGGTTCTGGTCCGCAAAATAGAGATAGTGAAGTAAAAGCATTTAATCATCGTCCATTTCTTGTATTATCAGATTATTTAACAAGAAACGGAATTGCTGTGCTACGTTATGATGATCGAGGAATTGCTGAATCTAAAGGAAATTTTAAAACTGCAACAACTCATGACTTTGCTGATGATGCGGAAAGTGCTGTTGCATATTTAAAGACTAGAAAAGATGTTATCAACACTAATCAAATTGGGTTAATTGGACATAGTGAAGGAGGAATTATTGGTGCTATTGCTTCTTCTAGAAATAAAGATGTTGCCTTTTTTATCTCTTTAGCAGGACCAGGAGTAGATGGAAAGGAAATATTACTAACTCAATCTAGAAAGGCGTTAGAGTTAAAAAACGTATCCTCAGATCTTATTGATTTTAATGAAATGATTTCAAACGGGGTGTATTCAATAGTTCAAAAAGAACCAGACTCTCTTTCTGTTGCCAAAAGTACCCGTAAATTCTTTTTAGCGAAAAAGAAGGAGTTGCCAAAAAACTTGATGTTAATGCAAATGAATGACCAAGTCATAGACCAACAAATAAAAGCTGTAACTGATAAGTGGCTAATGAACTTTATTAAAACAGATCCAAAGCCATATTTTGCCAAAGTAACTTGTCCTTTTTTAGCTTTAAACGGATCAAAAGATATTCAAGTATTGTCTGAGCTGAACTTAAATGCTATCCGAAGTGCGCTAAAAACGTCAACAAATAAAGATGTTGAAATAAAAGAATTAGAAGGATTCAATCATTTATTTCAAGTAGCAGAAACAGGAAGCATAGAGGAATATGCTAAAATTGATGAAACGTTTTCTGAAAAAGCAATGGTGATTATAAAAGATTGGATCTTAAAACGCTTTTAATAATTAGTATCTTTCACTTTTACAAGATTTATGAATCTAAAATCGCAACAATTACTATTCTGGGCACTTCAAATTACGGGTTGGGGAATTCCATCATTTCTAAATGGTTACGCAAAATACATCTATAATACTGATCCTTTAATTAAAAAGTATCTCATTTTAGAAACGTTGCTTTTTTTTATTCTAGGTATATTTTGGACTACTATTTTAAGAAACTACATCAAAAATTATATTGCTTCATTTGATTCCTTAAAAAAGGATTATTCAAAAGTAATTATTGGCTATGTACTCTCTTCAATTGGATACACATTTACCTTAATTGGATTTTCATATTTGGCTTTTAGTTTTATACTTGAAAAAAACATGACACTTTCTTTTGGTAGAATAGTGTCATCTGCGATTAATATATTTCTTTTTGTGCTTTTTTGGTTGTTGTTTTATATCAGTATTAAAACTTTAATCAACTCTAAACAGAGGCATATTGAATATTTGGAATTAGAGAGTTCATTTAAAGACTCTCAGTTGAATACTTTAAAAGGACAAATTAATCCACACTTCATGTTTAATAGTTTAAATAACATCAGAGGACTAATGTTGGAAGATGTTGAAAAAGCTAGAGATATGATTACACGTCTTTCTGAATTGCTACGTTATTCACTTTCAAAAAGTAGTAATAGTACTATAAAACTAAAGGAAGAGTTAGAAATGGTTTCGAATTTTATTGCACTAAGTCATATTCAATTTGAAGATAGACTAACTTATAAGGAAGAGATAGATTCTAATCTTTTAGCATTGGAAATTCCTCCAATGATTATTCAAATGCTTATTGAAAATGCTATAAAACATGGTATTTCTCAACAAAAAAATGGAGGAACTGTACACTTACAAGTTTCGGAAATAGATAAAAATTTAGAAATTAAAGTAAGTAATACTGGTCAGTTAGAAAACAATAAAGAATCTACTAAAATTGGATTAAAAAATATTAGCGATCGTCTTCGTATTTTATATGGTGATAAAGCTAATTTTAAGCTCTTCGAAGAAAAACAAACTGTAATTGCTCATATTCAAATTCCGTTATGAAAACATCTATAAAAGCTGTTATTGTAGAAGACTCTAGATTGGCAAGAAAAGAGTTGAAGTTATTACTTAACGATTACGATCATATCAAAATAATTGGTGAAGCTGAAAATGTAGATGAAGCCTATGAGTTAATCAATTCTGATTTTCCTGATTTACTATTCTTGGATATAAACATGCCTGAAAAAGATGGTTTTGCTTTGTTAGAAATGTTAGATGAAATTCCGACAGTAATATTTACAACGGCTTATGATGAATATGCAATTAAGTCTTTTGAATACAATGCTTTTGATTATTTATTAAAACCAATTAATAAAAGTAGACTTCAAAAGACAATTGATAAGCTTCAAATTACTGAGAATTCAGAAAAAGAAGTAACCAATTTACTTACACCAACAAGTCAAGTGTTTTTAAAAGATGGTGAAGATTGTTGGATGGTAGCGATTCAAGAAATTACTCTTTTTGAAATTGTAGGAAATTACACTCGTGTTTATTTTAAAGACAAAAAGCCTTTGATTTATAAATCGCTAAATAAAATTGAAAGTCGATTACCACTAAACTATTTCTTTCGAGTAAACAGACAGCAAATTGTGAATCTGAAACATATTGTTAACGTCACTCCATGGTTCAACGGAAAATTAAAGTTCACCATGAAGAATGACATTGAAGTTGAAGTTTCTCGCAGACAGTCTGTAAAATTTAAGCAAGAGCTAGAATTCTAAACTATTTATTCAATAGTCGAACAACTTTATCTGGAAAGTCAGTAAAACATCCATCAATATTAGCTTCAAAAAGCAAGGTGTTTACGTGCTCTTCGAATGAAGAAAAATCACCTAATTGATCTGCTCTAAACGTATATGCATGCACTTTTAAGCCTAATTTATGAGCATCTTCAACTAAAGAAGTAAATTGCCATTTACCATCAACCTTTTTGTCTATAACTTGTTTATACCAAGGTCCAATTCCATCTGCGTAAGTAGCAAAATGATCTAGCTGTTTTGTTTCCTCTGGGAATTCTATTAATTGCACTAAAAACAAATCGGATTTTAACTCCTTTCGAACACGTTCCAATTCTTTAGCATCAAAACATTGAAAAATGCAATTGTCTTTTTTAGTAGTATATCCATATTCTGATAAAACCTCTAAAGTGATTTGAGCAATATCTTTTCCATTCTTATGATGAAACTCAGGATTCTTAATTTCTGGATAAATTCCAATACTATTCCCCGTACTTTTATTCAGTCCTTGAATCAATTCGATTTCTTGCTGTAGAGAATGTAACTTAAAACTCCCTTTTCCTTTCGGAAATCTATTCGGATAAAATTGTTTACCAGTTTTAGGATCGAAACGTTCAGAAACATGTAAACTCTGCAATTCCTCAAAAGTAAAATCGATCACATAGTATCGGTCATCTTCGCGTTTTCGCTCAGGAAATTTTGCAGCAACATCAGTAACATCATCTAAATAAATATCATGAATAACTACAGGAACATCATCTTTACTCAGCACTAAATCTTGTTCAAGAAAATCAGGATTCATTGCATAAGCCATAGCTTTGGCTTCCATTGTATGTTCTGGTAAATAACCTGAAGCTCCGCGATGAGCTACAATAATTTTTGAGTTCATAGAATTTGACTTTTTTTGAGTTTTCATACATGAAAAAACTAACAAAAAGGCTGCTAAAAAAAATAACTGTCTCAAAACTTTTATTTTGTTCTACATAAATGTAGAGCATATTTTTGAAAAAACCTTTTCTTTAAATTAGAAAAGGTTTAGTATTAGAACTTTTATTTGCTAACTGTATTAATTGGCGTTCCATTTAATGTAGTCGATTTCCAACTACTTGACCCTCCATTAAATTGTGAAAAACCATAAGCATTAGAGCTTGTATATACTACTATATTTATTGAAGAAGCAATAGCTTCTATAGGAGTTCCACTTAATGAAATGGGCTTCCAACTACTTGAACCTCCATCAAACTGTGAAAATCCATAAGCATTTGAATTTGTGTATACAACTATATTGAGATTAGATGCAGCAGCACCAATAGCAGTTCCATTCAATGAAGTAGCTTTCCAACTACTTGAACCTCCATTAAATTGTGAAAATCCATAAGCATTTGTATCAGTATAAACTACTATACTGTTGTTTGATGCAACAGCTCCTATTGGAGTTCCGTTTAACGAAGTAGCTTTCCAACTACTTGAACCTCCATTAAATTGTGAAAATCCATAAGCATTTGTATCAGTATAAACTACTATCTGATCATTAGAAGCAATTGCACCCAAAGGAGCTCCGCTTAATGAAATAGATTTCCAGCTACCTGACCCCCCATCAAACTGTGAAAATCCATAAGCATTTGTCTCAGTATATATTACAATTACTTTACTAACTTTACTTTTGGCTGTTATTGTAGCGGGTAAACTTTCAACATTTATAGTTTCTGCATACAAAGCATATGGTGTACTCATCAATTGGTTTGTCCCCGATATAGTATAATTATTTCCTCCTGCTGGGTCAATCTCTACTTTTAAAAACTTAGTGTTAATTCCCCATTTAATAGATGAAAATTCCCCAACACTTGCATCTCCATGCCCTATGTTTAAACTAAACAAGCCTTTGTCATTTGTTGTTTTAGTATGAGTTTCAGTATACACTGCTGTTCCAGTAATAGAACTATCTAGAATTGATATTTTTATTCCAATATTTTCATTTGCAATAACACTTCCGTCATTTTTAAATGCCACTGCTTGATAACTTATCCCTTGTGGTACTTGTGCATTTACCAAAAATGAACTTATTAGGAATAAATAAAATAAAAGCTTTTTCATCGTTTTTCTACTTCTTTATAATTTTAATAGATTTTATATTTGGGTTTTCTGTTTTTAAAAAATATATACCTTTAGACAAATTTGTTAGATTAACTCTATTCGCATTATTAAGTATTTGCTCGGAAACTAATTGACCTGAAGTATTATAGATAAAAATTTTCTTGATCTTTTTGTTAATATTAAGATTAAGAGAATGATTCGCTGGGTTTGGATATACTCTTATATCCTCTGACAATAATATTTCTTCAGTTCCCAATGTGAAAAACTCGATTTGTGTGGTAACTGCAATAATACCAGAACTTATATTGTTTTCATTATTGGATATTACAAAAACTTCACCCACTGAATGCATAAGGTTGTTGTTTTGAATTGCCCCGCTATTTACTGAACTAGTATTTTGCCCAAATGCATAGATGGATTTTAAAAGTAAAATACTCAGTATAATGTATTTCATATAATTATTGATTTGAATTCTTTTTTCTTCTTATATAATTTTTATAGGTAATATATTTCAGACATAACGATATTATGTCTTATATTACTTTTGAAATAATTATAATAACATGGATTAACTGAAAAAGTCTATCGATTTTACTTCCATAACATTTATAGCTTTTTGTGAATCTTTTTCATTACAAATATATAAAGAAAAACTAGTACACTTAAAATTTAAATGTTCATTATATTAAACGAATTATAACTATATTGAACTTAGAATATTCTCATGTAGCTTATAAAGATCAAAATGTATCTAAATTGCTCCTATCACAAACTTCTCTTTTAGTGATTTATAATTTTGAATTAATTTTCAAATCAAAAAATTGACTCCTCAGTTTCGGTAGTAAATGCTTCTAAAAATTTCATTCCTCGATAAGAATTTCCTTTTTCATTCAATTTAGGACTCCAAGCTGCGATGCAATATTTACCAGGATAAACTGCTACGATTCCTCCGCCAACTCCACTCTTTCCTGGTAATCCAACCCTAAAAGAAAATTCTCCAGATTCATCATAAAAACCGCAGGTTTGCATAATTGCATTTACCCTTTTTGTTTTACTCAGATTTAATACGTTATCACCAGTTGAAGTTGTAAAATTCGGATTGGCCAAATACATAAATACTTGTGATAATTCCTGGCAACTCATTTCAATTGAGCACATATGAAAATAAAAATCTAATACTTCTTCAGGTTCATTTTTAATATTTCCAAAAGACTTAATAAAATTACATAAGGCTTTGTTTCTATATCCCACCGAAGCTTCGGATTTAGCTACGGCTTCTGAATATGAAATATCCGATGATTTACAAAGTTCTCTGACAGCAGCTAAAAAATCTTCTTTTGGATTTTCATAATGGCTTACGAGCATATCACAGATGACCATTGCTCCACTATTCATAAACGGATTTCTTGGAATTCCAAAATCTGATTCTAATTGAACTAGAGAATTAAAAGGTGTTCCTGAAGGTTCAACATCCACGCGTTTCCATATTTCATCTCCAAAAATTTGATAGGCCAAGCTCAAAGACAAGACTTTAGAAATACTTTGAATAGAAAATTTTGTTTTCCAATTCCCTACCCCGAATTGCTCATTATTCATGTTTAATAAACAAACTCCAAAATTGTCCGAATCTACTTTGGCTAATTCTGGAATATAAGTGGCAATTGCACCCTTATTTTCTTCGGAAACTACATTATTATATATTGTAGTTAAAACTCTCTTATAATCGATTGTTTTCTCTTCTAATTTCATTTTGCTCTTCTTTTATCGCTAATTGAAAGCCAATGTAAAACAATTTGACTGAGTTTAAAATTCATTTGAAGTTTTCATAAATTAGTTCAAACTAAAAGAGACCGCTTTATCAGCAGTCTCTTTATAATTTATATCGCAATACACTTAGTATGCTCTTTTATTATTTCCTTCGTAAAAATTAATAAACGCTTGGTTTACTACTCGATGTCCACCAGGTGTTGGATAATCTCCTGTAAAATACCAATCTCCTTTATGTTTTGGACAAGAATTATGTAATCCTTCAACAGTCTGATAAATAATTTCAACTTCAGCGTTGATTCCATCTGTTTTCAACATTTCAGCAATTTTAGCTGAAATTTCTTCGTCTGTAAAAGGTGCATAAACTTCTTTAACAAAATTTACGATATCTTCTTTTTCTTCGGTTGCTTGTTGCGCTTTACATTTTTCGTAAACTTCATCAACAATATGATACATCTCTCTTTCTTTCAATAATTCTAAAGCAGCTTTAAATGCAATAAAATCACCAATTCGAGCCATATCAATACCATAACAGTCAGGGTAACGAATTTGAGGAGCAGAAGAAACTACTACGATTTTCTTAGGTGATAATCTATCTAAGATTTTAATAATACTCTTCTTTAACGTTGTTCCTCTTACAATACTATCGTCGATAATAACTAAGTTATCTGTAGGCTTTACAACTCCGTAAGTAACATCGTATACGTGTGCAACTAAATCATCACGACTACTATCATCTGTAATAAACGTTCTTAGTTTCGCATCTTTAATCGCGATTTTTTCAAAACGTGGCCTTTCTGATAATATTTCTGTTACTCTTTGAGCAGATAATTTTCCTCCTCCGGCTAAAATTTCGGCTGTTTTCTGTTGATTTAAAACATCTTCAGCAGCCTCCATCATTCCGTAGAATGAAGTTTCAGCTGTATTCGGAATATATGTAAATACTGTATTTGAAATATCGTCATTAATCGATTTCAATATTTCTGGGAAAACAAATTTCCCAAGGTTTTTACGCTCTTGGTAAATATCTGCATCACTTCCTCTTGAGAAATAAATTCTTTCAAATGAACATGATAATTTTTCTCTTTTCTTAATTACTCTTTCTAAAGAAGTACTTCCGTTCTTCTTAATAATTAGAGCTTTTCCTCTAGGTAATTCTTGAACTTCTTCAATTGGAACATTAAATGTTGTTTGAATTACTGGTCTTTCTGAAGCTACAACAACTACTTCATCATCCTGATACCAGAAAGCCGGACGAATTCCTGATGGATCTCTTAAAACAAATGCATCTCCATGACCTAATAATCCTGCCATTGCGTAACCACCATCCCAGTTTCTAGAAGATCTTTTTAAGATTCTTTGAATATCTAAATTCTCCTCTATAAATGGTGAAGCTTGCTTTTTATTAAATCCAGCAGCTTTTGCTTTTTTATACGTTTGAGCAACTTCATCTTCTAAAAAGTGCCCAATTTTTTCCATTACTGTAACCGTATCAGTTGCTTCTTTAGGATGCTGACCTAGAGTAATTAATTCTTTCATTAACTCTCCAGAGTTCGTCATATTAAAGTTACCTGCAACTATAAGGTTTTTGTGCTTCCAGTTACTTTGACGTAAAAATGGGTGAACATTTTCAATACTATTTCCTCCAAACGTTCCATAACGAACATGCCCTAAAAATAAGTTTCCAATGTATGGCATGTTTTCTTCTTGCCATTTTACATCTTCTAACTTCTCTGGATCTTTCTCAAAAATATCGTTGATTCTATTATTGATTTGTCCAAAAATATCCTGAATAGGTTGTGTTTTATTCGAACGAATTCTACTAATGTATCTTGTACCAGGATCAACATTAAATTTGATACTTGCTAAACCTGCACCATCTTGTCCACGATTATGTTGCTTCTCCATAAGGAGATACAATTTATTTAATCCGTAAAAAGCAGTACCGTACTTGTCTTTGTAATATTGAAGGGGCTTTAATAATCTAACTAAGGCAATTCCACATTCGTGCTTTAAAAAATCACTCATTAATTATACTTTTAGTTGTGTTGTGTGTTGTTTTTGTGTAATAAAAAATCCGCGCAAAAAGGCGCGGATTTTTATTAAACTAATTCTATATCAAATTGTGTTAGTTGCTTAAATGCTTGTAAACGAGTTTGCACTTCTGGTTTCGTTAGCGCTTCCATACGTTGTGTTCCAAACTTTTCAACACAGAACGATGCCAAGTTCGAACCATAAATAATTGCATTCTTCATGTTTTCAAAAGAGTAGTCTTCTGTTTTAGCTAAATATCCACAGAATCCTCCAGCAAAAGTATCTCCTGCTCCTGTTGGATCGTATACTTCAGCTAATGGTAATGCTGGTGCATAGAACATATTCTCGTCATTAAATAATAATGCTCCGTGCTCTCCTTTCTTAATTACTACATACTTAGGACCCATTTCATGAATTTTCTTCGCTGCATTAACTAAAGAATATTCTCCACTTAACTGACGCGCTTCTTCGTCGTTAATTGTAATAACGTCAATTCTTTTTAATACTTCGTGTAAATCATTTAATGCAATGTCCATCCAGAAGTTCATAGTATCTAAAACTACTAACTTTGGTCTTTCATTCATTTGATCTAAAACAGAAGCTTGTGTTAATGGATGTAAATTCCCTAACATAACAACCGGAGCATCTTTAAAAGATTCTGGAACAACAGGAGTAAATGTTTCTAATACATTTAATTCTGTAACTAAAGTGTCTCTTGAGTTCATATCATTGTGATATTTTCCACTCCAAAAGAACGTTTTTCCATCTTTTACAATTTCGATTCCTGCTGTATCGATTCCTTTTCCTTCCATCATATCTAAGTATGATTGCGGGAAATCTCCTCCTACCACAGAAACTACTCCTGTACTTACTCCAAATTGAGATGCTGCTAAACCTACAAAGGTTCCAGATCCTCCTAATATTTTATCAGTTTTACCAAAAGGTGTTTCAATTGCATCAAAAGCAACTGTTCCTACTGCTAATAGTTTACTCATTTATTAATTTTTATCAGTAATTTTGCACAGTGAATGCGCAAAACAATTTATAAAGTGCAAAAATAGTTCTAAAAAATGACTATCAAAGAAATACAAGAAGAAATTATCGATGAGTTTTCAATGTTTGAAGACTGGATGGAGCGTTACGAGTATATAATTGAGTTAG
The DNA here is from genome assembly GCF_964036595.1 of Tenacibaculum sp. 190524A05c. NCBI lineage: Bacteria > Pseudomonadati > Bacteroidota > Flavobacteriia > Flavobacteriales > Flavobacteriaceae > Tenacibaculum > Tenacibaculum platacis. The sequence continues at coordinate 2,608,575 of NZ_OZ038523.1, forward strand.
GAAAATCGTTACCTATTATTAATGAGACATATAAATTAGACGAGAATTTAATCAAAGGATGTCAGTCTAAAGTATGGATGCACTCTGAGATTGATGGTGATATCATAAAATATAGCGCGGATAGCGATGCTATTTTGACTAAAGGAATAGTAGCGTTATTATTACGCGTTTTTTCCGACCAAAAACCACAGGATATTTTAGATGCCGATACTAAATTTATTGATGAAATTGGTTTAAAAGAGCATTTAAGTCCAACTAGAGCAAATGGTTTAGTATCTATGGTAAAGCAAATTAAAATGTATGCCATTGCTCAACAATCTAAATTAACTAGTTAATATTTCAAAAAGTGTTATGAAAAGAATATTTACAGGCCTGTTAATTTTATTTTTGATTTCATGTTCAGAAGATGATTCATTTGTTAACAATGGATTTGTTAAGAAAGTAGAAGTTAAAGATATTTATTTAGGCAACTTATACTCATCATTTTCAGATAATTATTTTTACAATGATAAAAATCAAATTGTAAGAATTGAAAGTGAGTATGATACAAACAGTTTTTATGAAAAAGTTTACACTTATAATGGTGAATTAATTGTAAAAGAAGTATGCTTTCTCAATTCTGAGCTTATCGAAAGTAGATCTTTTGAATATGATAATTTTGAGAATCTAACAAAGCAAGTTTACTCAAGACCTAATTCCTTGAATCAAGAAATGGAAGTTATTCGTACCTATGAGTACTACTACGATTCTAATTCAAAATTAATCAGAGAAAAGTATACTTTCAAAAATACTGAACCAATAATATATGAATACAAATATATTGGAGGTAATAAAGTATCCTATCAAAAAACGGATTACAGCTATGTGGTTATTGAATATGACTCTAAAAAAAATCCTTTTTCCGGAGTCCCATATTACAATAAAATTTATGATGATTATCTTTTTCCAACAAAGAACAAATTATCTATAAAAAAATACAGCGTAAGTAACGATGAACTTACATCAGAAAGTAAATTCAAAAACACCTACAGCGGTAATGGTTTTTTAGTAAAATCAGAGTCTAACCTAGAGGACACTGGACATCAATTTATAGTAACATATACATATAACTAACAAAATGACTGAAGAGAATTTAGAAGAATTAGGAGATAAAATAGTTCGAGTATTAAAAACAATATTCGATCCAGAAATTCCTGTAGATATATATGAATTAGGATTAATTTATGATGTTTTTGTTTCAGAAGAAAATGATGCGAAAATATTAATGACATTAACTTCACCAAACTGTCCTGTTGCAGAAACTTTACCTGTTGAAGTTGAAGAAAAAGTAAAAACCTTAAAAGAAATTAATGATTGTGAGGTTGAAATTACTTTTGATCCAACTTGGACTCAAGATATGATGAGTGAAGAAGCAAAACTTGAATTAGGAATGTTATAAAACCTTTTCTATGGCTGAAGAAATTGTAAATAGAGTAGCAAATAGTAAATTAGTTACTATTGATTTAGAAGACTTCTACCCTTCTGGACAACGTGTGAAATTCGATATTTCAGATTGGTTGTTTGAAGGTTTACTTTTAAGAGAAAAGGATTTTAGAGACCAAGTGAAAAATCACGATTGGTCTCAGTATAAAGATGCTTATGTAGCCTTAGGATGTTCAACAGATGCAATAATTCCTTCTTGGGCATATTTATTATTGTCTACTCAACTAAATCCTTTTGCTAAAAAAGTAATTGTTGGTGATTTGGAACTTTTAGAAACTGTTCTTTTTTCTGAAATCATTGGAAATTTAGAAGTTGATTCTTTCCAAGGTAAACCTGTAATTATTAAAGGTTGCGCCAATAAACCTATACCACAAAGTGCTTATTCTTTTTTAATCGAAAGAATTCAGCCCGCAGCAAAGTCTATCATGTTTGGAGAGGCTTGCTCAACAGTTCCCCTATTTAAAAATAAGTAATCCCTAATTTTTAGATATGATAAAAAAACTACTATTAGTTATTTTATTGGTTAGTAACATTGCATTCTCTCAAGAGGAAAAAGTACAACAAGAAAAAAACCAAGATAGTATTCCGAAAAAATGGAACACTATTACCAAGTTGGCATTTATATTAAATCAATCAACATTTTCAAATTGGGTTGCTGGTGGAACCAATACAGTTGCTGGTAATTTAAATGTAAACTATGAATTCAATTACAAAAAGAACAACTGGAACTGGGATAATAAAATAACTTCTGCTTACGGCTTAAGCTATGTTGATAAACAAGGTGTTCGTAAAACTGATGATCGAATTGAATACAATTCTCTTCTGGGTTACAAATCGAAAAAAGATTGGTTCTTTTCTTTTTTCAATAATTTAAAAACTCAATTTACACGAGGGTATGATTATGTTCAAACACCGAAATTAGCTATTTCCGATTTCTTCTCTCCTGCCTATTTAAGTTTCGGACCAGGAATGTTATGGAAGAAATCAGATACCAAGTTTATCAATATTGCACCTTCTTCTTCTAGATTTACATTTGTTTCTCCTGATTTTTCAGGAAAGTATGGTGTTGACGAAGGACAAACAAGTAGTTTCGGTTTAGGATTTAATTTATCATCTTATTATAAGTTTTCTATAACTGAAAACTTAACTATGGAAAATATTTTGGCTTTATATTCCGATTATCTAGATAACCCGCAAAATGTTGATGTTGATTATCAAATTAATTTTTTAGTAAAAATCAGTAAATACTTTTCTACAAACCTTGGTTTTCATACTATTATAGATGATAACGCCTCTAAAAGCATTCAGTTTAAACAACTTTTTGGCTTGGGCGTGAATTATGTTTTCCTATAATATGTGACTTTTTCATTTCATATTGGTCTAAATTCCAGAGAAAGCGTAGTTTTGCGCTAACATTTATTTAATTAATTTATTTATAATGAAAAAATTATTAGCTATTGCTATAGTATTAGGAGGATTAACTCTTTCTGCTCAAGATGAGAAAAAAGAAGAACCAAAAGAAGGATGGAAAAAAGGAGGTACTATTTCTTTTCTTTTTAACCAATCTGCTTTTAACAACTGGTTAGCCGGTGGTACAAACAGTATTGCAGGTACTTTAGGAATTAACTACGATTTTAATTACATCAAAGGAGACTGGACTTGGGATAACAAGATTATAGCTTCTTACGGTTTAACAAAATTAAAAGGACAGAGTTTACAAAAAACGGATGACCGTTTTGAGTTTAACTCTTTAGCTGGTAAAAAAGCACAAGGAAACTGGTACTACTCAGCTTTCTTTAACTTTAAAACGCAAATGTCTTCTACAGATGTTAATGGTGTTCAACAATCACACTTTTTCTCTCCAGCATATTTCCAATTTGGACCTGGTATGTTATGGAAGAAAAGTGATAACTTAAAAGTAAATATTGCTCCAGCAACATCAAAATTAGTTGTTTTAGCAGAAGATTTAGCTCCTGCTTTTGGAGTTGATGCTGGTGAAACTACACGTTACGAATTAGGTGCTTCTGTTAGTGGTTATTACAAATTCAATGTTATGGAGAATGTTTCTGTAGAAAACATTGTGAACTTATACAGCAACTATTTAGAAGATCCACAAAATATAGATTTAGACTACACAGTAAATGTAGTTATGAAAATCAATAAGTACTTGTCTGCGAATTTAGCATTACAAACGATTTACGATGATAATGCCTTCAAAGGATTTCAAACGAGAGAAGTATTTGGTTTAGGTGTAAACTACGTTTTTTAAACCAAAATCATAAAACATTAGAAACCCCAAGTGATAATCTTGGGGTTTTTTTATTTTTACAAAAAAATCAAAAAATGGGACTATTAATTTTATTTGGTGTTTTATCTATTGTTTTTTCCTTTTTATGTTCAATATTGGAAGCAGTACTATTAAGTGTTACACCAACATTTGTTAACGTAAAAAAGAAAGAAGGTAAATCTTATGCTACAGGCTTAGAAGAATTAAAAAAAGATGTAGATAAACCTTTAATTGCAATTTTAACGCTTAACACAATAGCGCATACTGTAGGTGCCATTTTAGTTGGTTCACAAGCGGAAACAGTTTTTGCTGAAGATTCTGGAAGTGGAATTTTTAGTGGAGTATTTATAGTTTCTGCAATTATGACTATTTTAATTTTAGTGGCTTCAGAAATTATTCCTAAAACAATTGGAGCAACATACTGGAAATCATTAGCAGGATTTACTACCAAAGCACTTAATATCTTAATATTCTTCTTTAAGTACACAGGAATTATTTGGATCCTACAATTATTTACAAAAATGTTTGGTAAAGGTGGTCATGGAGAAAGTGTTTTAAGTAGAGAAGATTTTTCTGCAATGGCTGAAATTGCTGAAAAAGAAGGTGTTTTTGAAGAAAATGAAAGTAAAGTAATCAAGAACATGCTGAATTTTAAAGACGTTTGGGCAAAACATATAATGACACCACGAACTGTGTTAAAAACAGCGGACGCATCTCAAACGATTCAATCGTTCTTTGATGAAAACCCGACATTGCGTTTTTCACGTATTCCTTTGTATGCAGATACTACTGATAATATAATTGGGTACTTTTTAAAAGATCAGCTCTTAGAAGCTATTATTCGTGGTAAAGGAGGAGAAAAACTTGAAACTATTAAACGTGATATTATTGTTACTAAAAGAGAATTACCAATTCCTGAGTTATTTGAGCAATTAATTGAAAAGAGAGAACATATTGCTTTAGTTGTAGATGAATATGGATCGGTAAGTGGAATCGTAACACAAGAGGACGCTATAGAGACATTATTAGGTCTTGAAATTATGGATGAAAGTGATAATGTAGCTAACCTTCAAAATCTAGCTAGAAAGAGCTGGGAACAACGTGCAAAACGATTAGGAATTATCGAGTAAAGAGATTTCTACTACACTAAGAAAACATTATAAAGTAAAAAAGCCTGAGCAAATGCTCAGGCTTTTTATTTATGTAGTAGCCATTTAAAGCTTAGTCATTAATTGTCCAAGAGAAGTAGTAAACTTGCCCTATTTGTCCAGTACCTGGAGCAACTAAGTATTCGTCACCGAATAAATTTGTACCTCCGATTTTGAATTTTGATTTAATAGAAGGTACTCTATAGTTTAATTGTGCATCCATTACAGTTCTTGCATCAACATCTCCTTTTACAAATGGAGAAACCCATCTATACTTATCTAACCATCTTCCGCTAAAGTTAAATCCAAAGTTTTTTAATAGACTGTCGTTCCCAAATTGAACTTTTGCACTATGTTTTGGAGTATTAAAGTTAGGCTCGAAGAAACCGTTATCTCTTTCTTCAACGTTAAAATTTATATAATTATAATTCAACCCTAAATCAAAACTTCCGAATACCTTAGTATTAACAGCAATACTTGCACCGTATGAATTAACTTTAGATTTACTATTGGTAACAATATTAAATTCTTGAACTAATTCCTCTCCATTTGGACCTAAGTTAGTGAAAGCATATTCTGCGTAAGCATCCCAAATTAATACATTTGTATCTGGATCTATACGTCCCCCAGAAACAACTGGGTCTTGCAACTGAGCTGCTGTTAATGGAGTATTACCAAATGGAAAAACTTGACCAAATTTTGGTGTAACTATATCTTGGAAAAATACGAAGTCATTATGTATACTATAGAAACCGTTCACATCAATACTAATATTATTTGTATCAGAAATAGGGAACATACTGCGGTATCCTAATTCAATTGTTCTAACTTCTTCAGGTTTGATTTCACCATATTCTGATTTTAAAAAACTACCAGTTGTATATACAGATTCAGTTAACATGGAATTATTAATTACATCTTCACCAGTGATAACACCATCTGTAACTTGTGGTAATCCTGGGATATTAAGAATTAATCCATCTCCCACTGAAATTCTATCTAAATTATCTTTAGAGGTACCTAAATTTATTTTTCTTCCCGGTTGATTAAACAAATATTGTTCCTGAATTGTAGGGTTTCTAAATCCTGTTTGATACGATGCACGAACGATGTGGTTTTTATCAGCTCCTAAAGCATAATTCACTGCAAAACGTGGTGAATAGTTTCCTTCGAAATTTTGAGATTTATCATAACGAACAGAAGCTGTTAATTTTAATCTTTCGTCTAAAAATTTCTTTTGAATTTGCGAATAAAACCCGTATTCCTGAACTTGAATTGATTCTGTAGCATCATTAAAAATTGTTCCTCTAGAATCAGGATTATACTGTCTAAAAGATCCTCCAACTTGTACGTCTGCCCAATCGTTTAATAAACTTGCAAAGTTGTAGTTCCCATCAAGATGAGTATACGTACTTCTGTCATAAATTCTACTACCACCTTCTGTAATTAAAGTTGATCGAACATCATTCAAAGCTTCTCTGAATTCAGTTGTACCCGGTTGTAGGCTAAAACCATCTGCATACGTTCTTGCAGCTTGTAAAATTGAAAGATCAGCTGAAAAATTATTCCAATCAATTCCGTTATTGCTTAATCCAAGCACATAATCAACTCCCCAACTTCCTAGTAAGTTAGTTGCCTGAGTCCTTCTATTAAGAGCAGCTCCAGTAACATCTAAATTATAAGAATCTCCAGCATCATTTCTTGTATGATAAGCTCTAACATAAAAGTTTTCTCCTTTTACCTCAAATTTAGATTGTCCAATTGAATAGTTTCTTTGTGAGAATCTAGATGAATTTCCTTGTAACAAGTTATTTCCACGTGCTAATCTAGTTGTTAAAATCAGCTCTAAAGTTTCATCCTCAAAAGGTCTATAATGTAAAGAAGTAGAGAATCTCAAATTCTTAGATTTATCATCTATTAATAAATCTCTTTCAGCAAACCCTGTTCTACTAACTGTTTCATTTGGCAATGCTACTCCAAAAACATTCGCTCCTATACTTGCAACGTTAATACTAGTATTAAACTCATCTCCGTATATGTTAACTCCGTCATAATTCAAGGTATTACCTCTTTCACCTTCAGTTAACTCATTTGTATCTATTAATTTGTTTCTAGTATCATTGGCTAACCATTCTGTTGCTTCAAAATAGGTGAAATTAACTTTAGCAGCAAAAGACTCGCTGAACTTATATGCAAACCTAGAAGATAAATCATAGAAAAAATTAGTACCTGCTAACTCTTGATGAGTAACCCCTGTTTTATATAAAACACTTATTCCTGTAAAGTCAAAAGGGTTCTTAGTATTCATTAACAATATACCATTATAGGCATTGGCACCATATAAAGCAGAAGATGCTCCTGGTAATATTTCAACATTATTGATATCTAAATCAGATACTCCAGAAAGATTTCCTGCACTAAAATTAAGTGCTGGAGCGGCAGTATCCATTCCATCAACCATTTGCACAAATCTAGAATTAGAAAAATCAGCAAATCCTCTAGTGTTTATTGATTTAAATCCGTAACTCCCTTCTCTTGATTGAACTCCTTTAAGGTTTACTAATCCATCATAAAACGAATTTGAAGTTGTTTTTCTGATTTCTGTTAATCCAAATCTTTCGATAGTTACTGGAGATTCAATAATTCTTTCCGGAACTCTCGAAGCGGAAATTACAACCTGATCTAAAAGTAAGTTCTCTTTTAAGATTACATTTACTTTTTGACCTACTCTTGTGATTTCTACAATTTCAGATTGGTGACCAAAAGCTGAAACTGTTATCGTTTGTGGTAAACTACCTTTAACGGTGATTGTAAATTCACCATTATCATTCGATGCAGTTGTCTCAGAACCACTTACAACTTTAGCTCCATAAAATGGCTCTAAATACTCGTTGTAAACCACACCATTAATTTTTACCTGTGCAAAATTTACTACAGCACTTAAGGTAAAAACAATTACTAGTAATTGTTTTTTCAACATTTTAAATTATTATTTAAGGATTGGAAATTATTCTTATTCTTCTAAGGAAAAGTTGATTGGGAAACCGTACTTTACAGCTACAGCTTTTCCATCTTTCTTAGCAGGGATAAATTTTGTAAGTTTAGTTACTACTCTCTTTGCTTCTTCATCAAGAATCTCAGCATTTTCAGGTCCTAATGTTTTAATATTCCTAACGTCTCCATTAGAGTCAATAATAAAACGAACCCATACTTCTCCTTGAACCATATTAGCTACGGCTTCAGCAGGGTATCTAAAATGCTTTTGAATATGCTTAATCATCTCTTCGTTGAAACAATCAACCATTTCACCTTTTTTAGCTTTTTTACATCCTGTAAATAAAGGTAATCTATCTACAGTTGTAAATCTTTGTGCTTTTCTTACTTCCTCTTCAGATAAACTGTTTGTTAAAGCAGCAATATCTGTAGCAGCAGTTTTTCTTTTCAAAGTAAGTGAACTCGAAATTCCTGAAGTAGTAGAAATTTCAGACACTCCTGAAGTGTTTAAAGAAGCTGCATTTGTTGCAACTTGTTTCTTCTTTTTTACTTGTCTTTTCTTTAAAAATCTTTTTGAAGCAGAAACTCTTACAGTAATTTGTCTACTTCTTTTACTTTTACCTTTCTTTGAAGGTTTAATAGAACATTTTGTGATGCTGTTAAGGTCTTCAATTACATCTTCCTTAGGAGTTTCACAAACTTCTTGGCCAAAAATGTTAAGGGAAGCTAACAATACGATTAAAAGTACTTTTATTTTCATATATTCAATATTAACGCGTAGTTGTTAGTTTAGGTTTGGGTTTTCGCGGTGCAAAAGTACTGCTTTTTTGCGAATAATTCATTTTTTAAGATTTTTTTAACAAAAAAAGAGTTAGCAAAATGCTAACTCTTAGATAATTATATGATGTATACCCTAGTTATTAATTGTCCAAGATACATAATATTGTGATCCAATAATACCTGCTCCAGGAACTGACGTGTAATTTTCTCCTGTTAAATTAGTACCTCCAACTTTAATTTGAGATTTTAACGAAGGAACACCGAAACTCATCTGAGCATCTAAAACTAATCTGTCATCAACTAAAGCATCAATAAATCTAGATTGATATAAGAATTCATCCTGCCATCTTGCATTCACTCCAAATCCAAAGTTCTTGAATAATCTCTCGTGACCTAATTGTAACTTCACTTGATGTTTTGGCGTATTAAAAGACGGTTTAAAGTCAATTGTTTCAGCATCTACCTTAAAATCTGAGAATGTATAGCTTCCTCCAAAGTCAAACCCTCCTAGGATTTTAGTAGAGAAACCTGCTGCAAATCCATAAGTGTCAATCTTAGAACTTGTATTTGTTCTCAAGATATATCTTAATACATCATTACTTACAACAGCAGTTAATGCTTCCGTTCCAGGACCATTTTCTGGTGTAGTTGGATTATTTACATCTCCATATAATGGAGCAAACACCTCCTTAGTAGTAATGAAATCTTCGTGGAAGTTATAGTACCCTACAAGGTCAAATTCAAATAACTTTCCAGCTAAATCAACTGCTCCCCTGTATCCTAATTCAAAAGATTGTACTGTTTCTGGACGTAAAACCTCAAGTTCTGCTTTTTGTAATAAACTTAAATCTGGCGCATTTCCTAATCTCACGTCTGCTAAGAAAGCATCTACAGACTCCGCTGTAAATGAATTATTAAATGCATCTTCTCCAGTTAATGTTGCTGTTAAAGCCGGATTAGAACGATAAGGAGTTGTTGTAATTTCTCTTGTTAAATTTTCCTCTACCGTTCCTAAGAATACTCTATCTCCTAATTGAAGACCTAAATATTGATCTTGAGAGGTTGGGTTACGGAAGGCTGTTTGGAAACCAATTCTAAAGTTATGATCTCTTCTTTCACCTACAGCATAAGAAAGTGTTGCTCGTGGAGAGAATTTTCCTTCAAAGTTTCTTGCCTTATCAAAACGAGCTGTCGCTGTAAGTTTTAATCTATCGTCATTAAACGTTTTTTGTAACTGTGTATATAAACCGTACAGTCTATGTCTAATTACTCCATCATCATCCGTATAAACTTGTCCTTGAGAATCTAATGCGAAACTTCTAAAACTACCTCCAACTTGAATATTTGCAAAATCAAAATAATCAGATAAGTTCCAGTTTGCATCCGCATGATAATAACCAGTTTGGTCAATTAATCTAGCACCACCAGCACTTAACGTGGTGCTTTTTGCTTTATTTAAACTCGCTTCATATTCCGGTGTTCCTGGAACAAATCTTCCAGTTTCTGCTGTTTGTCTTGCAAAAGCATGTGCTTGCTCATTAGTAGCTCCAGTAAAAACAGACGCTAAGTACGCAATACCATATTCACCAAAATAAGTTCCATGATCTTTCCAATCGTTTGCTACGAAAATACCGGCTAATCTAGTATCCGTAGTTTGCCCTGCATCATTCTCAGTATAATAACCTCTTACGAAGTAATTCTTACCTTTTACTTCTAACTTATACTGTTCCATGAATCCTTGACGTTGATCATATCTATTACTAGCATGAATTACGTTATCTGATAAATGAAATTTAGAAGAGAAGATAATTTCAGCAGATTCTTTACCCCATGGTCTAAAGTGTAAAGCTCCATCAAAAGTTAAGAACTTTGTTCTGTAATTATTTAAATCTTCCTCACGATAACCAACTCTTGATACGTTAGTATTGTCAACAGTTAACCATGTTCCAGCAGGAATTGGTTGTCCGTTTGGTAATGGAACATTTCTATTTTCAAGACTTCTAATAATATCTCTTAAGTTGAATCCGATTTCATCACCGTAAACATTAACTCCGTCATATCCTACATCATCAGCATGACTAAAACCTGGAATAATAGTTCCACCTTGACCTGTTGTATTTCTGTAATCTCTTGCATACCAATCTTCACCATTCGTATATACAATATTTGCTTTAGCTGCAAAATGCTCACTAAACTTAAATGCCATTCTAGCACCAACATCATAAAAAGCGTATGCTCCTCTATCATCTTGAGTAGTAACCCCAGATTTGAAATACGTACTCATTCCGTGATCATCAAATGGGTTTTTACTTGTCATTAATAAGATACCGTTAAATGCGTTTGCCCCATATAATGCAGAAGCCGCACCTGGAAGAATCTCGACAGTCTTTACATCTAGTTCATTTAATCCAAATAAGTTTCCGAAAGAATATTCGAAAACAGGAATAGAACTTTCCGCTCCATCGACTAATTGTACGAAACGGTTATTAAGTGTATTTCCAAAACCTCTATTTGACGTAATAATTTTAGTAGAAAAACTATTTCCAAGAACATCAATTCCTTTCAAATTTCCTAAACTTTCAAAGAAATTTGGCGAAGCTGTTCTTTTAATATACTTACCATCAATTCTTTCAATTGTTACTGGCGATTCCATAACTCGTTCAGGAGTTCTCGAAGCCGAGATAACTACTTGGTCTAATACAAATGCTTCTTTTAAAATAACATTCAAATCATCAGATGCACTAGTTACTTGAACAACTTCTGTTTGGAATCCAACAGATGATACATTTAGTGTTACTGGAAACTTTTTAACCGAAATGGTAAACTCACCATCAATGTTAGAAGTTGCCGATGTTCCTTCGCTTGATGTAATACTTGCACCTGGAAAAGGCTCCAAATACTCATCAAATACCAATCCTGACAGTTGGGTCTGAGCCAGCATGGTAAAATTTACTGCACAAAATAACAGTAGAAGTAGTTTTCTAACCATAATAAAATGTTTGATTAATTGATTTTGCTCTCTTAAAGTAACAAAAAATTAGTTATCCTCCAAAGAGAAGTTAATTGGGAACCCATATTTTACTGAAGTTGGCTCACCATCTTTTACTCCCGGAATAAACTTAGGTAAATTTGAAACTACACGAATAGCCTCATCATTTAATATTTTTGCTCCTTTAGGTCCAAGAGCCTTAATGTTTGTTACGTTACCGTCTTTATCGATAATAAATCGAACCCAAACTTCACCTTGAATTTTATTCACCAAAGCGTCATCTGGATATCTGAAGTGTTCTTGGATGTGTTTCATCATTTCTGTATTGAAACAATCCAACTGATCATCTCCTTTTTCTCCTTTACACGAAGGAAATAAAGGAATATCATTTACAGTACTGAATTTATCTGCCTTTCTAACTTCTTCTTTTGATAAGGTATTTGTTAAAGCTGCTAAATTAGTTTTTAATGCTACAGCTTTTGAAATACCAGTAGAGTTTGTGCTTGCTAAACCAGAGCTGCTTAAGTCATTTGCTCCAGCTACTTGCTTCTTTCTTTTCTTTAAAAATCTTCTTTTTGGAGCTGATACTCGAACAGAGATTTGTCGAGCTCTTTTGTCTTTTGATTTTTTCGAAGGTTTAATAGTACACTTCGTTATACTGTTTAAGTCTTGAACTGCGTCTTCAGGTGTTTCACAAGTATCCTTTTGTGAAAAAGCATTAAATGAAAGGGTCACTAATGCAAAAAATATCAATTTCTTCATAATCTGGGGAATGACTACCTAGCATAGATTGCTCTATATTAGATAATTATACATCAACTTTACACTAAATATGTTCCGCAACAAATTTAACGAAAAAAACTATACGTATTTTTTGTTATTATTTTTTTGCTTTTTTTTAACTGTTTTCAATAAATTATTAACAATTACAATGCCAGAAAAGTTGTATTAATACAAAAAGTTGTTGTAAGGGAAGATTTTGGTATGGATTTTCATTACCTCATCATAAACCATTTCTTTAAACTCTTCAATATTTGTTTTTTCTCCGGCAGAAATAAAGGAAACTTTTTCGCTCAAGTCGTTAACCCATTTATTTTTCCAGTCTTCTAATGTAAAATGAGCTTTAGTCCTTTCTGTAACTAAATCATCTTCATCTATAGTTTCACAAATATAAGCGTCGATTTTGTTGAATACCATAATGGTAGGTTTATTGGCACTGTTTATTTCGACCAAAATCTTGTTTACTGACGATATATGGTCTTCAAAACTTGGGTGAGAAATGTCTACAACGTGAATAATTAAATCCGCTTCTCTAACTTCATCAAGTGTAGATTTAAAGGATTCAACCAGTTGTGTAGGTAGTTTTCTAATGAATCCAACTGTATCTGTTAGTAAAAAAGGAATGTTTTTAATTACCACTTTACGTACAGTAGTATCTAAAGTTGCAAATAATTTGTTCTCGGCAAAAACATCACTTTTACTTATTAGGTTCATTAAAGTTGATTTACCAACATTGGTATACCCAACTAATGCAGCACGAACCATTTTACCTCTGTTCTTTCGTTGAACAGCCATTTGCTTATCTATCGTTGCTAATTTCTTTTTCAGCAACGTTATTTTATCACGAATAATTCGTCTATCAGTTTCGATTTCAGTTTCCCCTGGTCCTCTCATACCAATACCTCCTTTTTGCTTATCTAAGTGCGTCCACATTCGCGTTAAACGAGGTAATAAATATTGATATTGTGCAAGTTCAACCTGAGTTTTGGCAGAACTTGTTTGTGCTCTACTAGCAAAAATATCTAGAATAAGATTTGTTCGATCTAAAATTTTACAATCTAAGATTCGCTCAATATTTCTTAATTGTGCAGGAGATAATTCATCATCAAAAATTGCTGTTCCTATATCATTTGCATCAATAAAGCTTTTCACGTCATTTAATTTTCCTGTTCCCAAAAATGTTTTTGGATTAGGTCTATCTAGTTTCTGTAAAAATCTTTTCACCGGAACACCTCCAGCAGTTACGGTTAAGAATTCTAATTCATCTAAGTATTCTTTGGCTTTATCTTCATTTTGTAATTGCGTAATTACACCTATCAACACTGCCTTTTCAGAAGTTACTTTTCTTGTCTCTATCATAAGCCACAAAAGTACAAATAATTAAAAATGGATATCAATTTTTGTGAAGTTCTTTCCTGAATTTAGTTCTTCGAACATTGATACACAAAAGCAGGAGGAATATTAATAGCTTCAAATTGAATTGAAATATTCTCTTTTCCGAATACGGTTTTCAATTTCTTTAAATAGTTTAACGAATATTGAAACTGAATATATTTACCGCCATTTTTTAAAATATCATGAGATTTATTCAAAATACTCATTGAAATTTCCTTTGGTATTATAGATAATGGTAAACTAGAAACAATATAATCAGCTTCATTAAAACCGAAATTCTGAATTTCTCGCCTCAAGTATTCAGCAGACTCTTTTAAGACTACTAGTTGAGGATGATCTATTTTTTGCAATTCATTATAAAAGTTTTCATTTATCTCGAAACAAATCAGTTTTGTGTTTGGTCCAATTCTTTGCAATAGATGTTTTGTAATGGCACCATTACCTGGACCTAACTCTACAATTAGCTCTGCTGAATCAAAATCAATTCCTTTTAACATTCTATCTGCTAAAAATCTAGAACTAGGAGCTATTGTTCCCGAGGTTTTTGCTGTGGCTATTGCTTCTTTAAAAAAATTAAACTTTTTACCCAAAAATTAGATCTATTTGTATATTTATAAAAAAATTGCTTCGCAAATATGCGTTTTTTAAAAGACTTTTTCAGGGTATTTTACCCTAAAATATGCGTTGGATGCTCCAACGAGCTACTTTCATCAGAAAAAATATTATGTAATTTCTGTAGTAATGATCTTCCTATATTGGAACTAGACGATCATTCTAACAATATTGTTACAAACTCTTTTTACGGAAGAACAAAAATTGAAAAAGCGATTTCTTTTCTTTCATTCCACAAGAAAAATACAACACAAAAATTAATTCACGAATTAAAGTACAATGGGCGACAAGAGATTGGTACAAGTTTAGGATTATGGTTTACTGAAAATCAAAAAGATGGAACTTTCTTTTCCAACATTGATTATATAATTCCTGTACCGATTCATCCTAAGAAAATGAGAAAACGAGGTTACAACCAAGTAAGTAGTTTCTGTAAAAGTTTAAGTGAAAAATTTAACATTCCTGTTTTAGAAAAAGTTTTATTCAGAGGTAAAAATAGCAGTTCTCAAACTTCTAAAAATCGTCTTGAACGATCAAAAACCATTGAAAATGATTTTATGCTTAACCATTCAGAAGAAATTGAAAACAAACATGTCCTATTAATAGATGATGTTATAACTACAGGTGCAACTATTGAAGCTTGTTGTAAAGAATTGTTAAAAACACCTAATTTGAGAATAAGTGTTTTAAGTATTGCGTTTACAGCACATACTTAGATTGTTTTTTTACTACTTTTGACTAGATTTAAATACCTGTTTCTTGTGAAGTTTTTTAAATACTCTTTATTTCTTTTTTCATTAGGTTTAGTAATTCAAAGTTGCGCTAGAAAAGGAACTCCTGGTGGAGGACCTAAAGATGAAGACGCGCCAATTATGGTTGTTGCCAAACCTGCACATGAGAGTTTAAACTTTAATGAAGATGAAATTCGTATTTATTTTGACGAGTATATTGTTTTAAGAGAATTGACCAAGAAATTAATTATTTCTCCTCCTTTTAAAACTCCCGCTTTAATTACTCCACAAGGAACACCAAGCAAGTATATTGATATAAAGATTCTTGATACATTAAAGAAAAATACTACCTACACTTTTAATTTTGGAGATGCCGTTCAGGATAATAATGAAGGGAACAAACTAGATAATTTTAGATATGTGTTTTCTACTGGTGATTATATCGATTCCTTAACATTAAAAGGTTCTGTAATTGATGTTTTAGAAAGAAAAAAGACTAAAAATTACAATCTATTATTATACAAAATAGACTCTGCCTTTAATGATTCAATTATTTACAAGAGAAAACCTGATTATGTTACCAAAACTTTTGATTCTTTAAACTATAAGTTTGAGAATATTAGTGAAGGAAAATACAGAATTTACGCATTGGAGGAAGAAACTTCAAACTATTTATTCAACTCCAAAACAGATAGAATTGCTTTTTTAGAAACAGAAGTTTCTCTACCGAAGGATAGCATACTTAATAAGCCTATTGTGCTTTTTTCTGAAGATCAACCTTACAAATACAAACGCGTAAAAGAAATAAAAAAAGGTAAAGTACAATTTGCATTTACAGGAAAGCAAACTGATTTAAAAGTTAAATTATTAACGGACGTTCCTAAAGATTTTAAAGCTTTCTCTAAACTCACAAAGGATAAAGACTCGTTAACCTATTGGCACACTCCTGTTGAGCTTGACTCTCTTAATTTTATTGTGACCAATGGAACAAGTATTGACTCAACTAGAGTTACTTTAAGGAAGAAGAAAATAGATTCATTATCTATATCTACCAATATTAAAAACAGGAACTTACATTTAAAAGATACGCTTAAGATATTTACGAACAATCCTATCGTAGATTTTGATAGAGAAAAGTTCACCATGACCGTTTCAGACAGTATTCCTTTAGATTTTGAGGTTAAGAAAATGGCCTTTGATGAGCTTGCGGTTTTATTTGAAGTGAAACCTAAATCTAAATATCAATTAAAGGTGCTTCCTGAGGCCATTGAGGATTTATATAAAGTAAAGTCTAAAGATACCTTAGATTACATAATACGTACTGCTCAAGTGGAAGATTATGGTGCAATTATACTAGATGTTAAAAAAGAGGTTGAAGAACCTGTTATACTTGAACTTGTTCTAGACAATAAAGTTGAAAAAAGAATCTTTTTAAAGTCTTCTAAAAAATTGGAATTTAGACTTTTAAATCCTAAAGACTACATCATAAGAGCAATAATTGACGCTAACGATAACGGTGTTTGGGACACTGGAGATTATTTAAAAAATATTCAACCAGAACGTATTGTGTTTTTCGAAAAAGAACTCAAATTAAGAGCCAACTGGGAGCTCAACGAAACTTTTACGATTAAAAAAGAGAGTCCCTAAACTCTCTTCTTGACACACTTCCCTTTTTTCTCTCCGTTACAGAGAGAAATCAAGAGAAAGTTCATATGATAACGGAACTGAAACTCCGTTTTTCTTAGCAGGTTTAAATTTAGGAAGCTTAAGAATTAGGTTTTTTGTATAGTTTCCTAATACTTTATCTTCATTTTCGTCAAGCACTTCATTGATTTTAATGTTTCCATTTTTATCAAAAATAAACTTGACAGTAATTTTACCTGTAATATCGTTTTCTAACGCCTCTTCTGGGTATTCAAAATTATTCTGAATATGTTTTCCTATTTCCGATTTAAAACACTTTAAAGTATTCATATCCTTAGTTTCCAAACAAGAGTTGAAAACAGGAATGTAATCCACTTCATTTAATTTAAAAATAGACGAACTGTGTTTTTTGGTAACAAGATTTTCGCTAGGTATAGAAGTTTTATTAGAATCCTTATTTAAACCTTTAGAATCTAGTTCGCTGATAGCTTGAACAGCTTCTTTAGCTTTACGAATAGACTTTACATCTGGTTTACGTTTTCTTAAAAATCTTCTATTTACATGACTTAATCTTAGATAGATTTGTCGTGAAGGCTTTTCTTTATTGCTGAGTTTATCATTTAAAGCTTTGCATTTATCAATGCTATTTAAATCTTCAACTACAACTACTTTGGAGCTACAAACCTTATTGGTTTGAGCTGTGATTATGTTTACTAAAAACAAGTAAACTAACAATCTTAGGGGGGTTTTCATTTTGCGAGGGGATGTTAAATTGTTGTTTAATTATTATTTGGTAAATACCTTAAGTATTTATAGAGTATTGGGTCTTATATATCTATGGTTTTAGTTAAAGTGAAAAATCTAATTGAAACTCATATGAAGATGCCACAGGTTTACCTTCTTTAAGAGCTGGTTCAAGTTTTGGTAACTTAGAAATTAATTCTACACTATACGATGTAAGTGTTTCAGAGTCATTGGTATCTGTAGCAATTACATTTACTACTTTACCATTTTTATTTATCGTGAATTTGATATTTACTTTACCGGTAATTCCATCTTCAATAGCATCTTCTGGGTATTCAAAGTTGTTTTGAATAAACTTACTTATTCCTACCTTAAAACATTTCTTGGAATTTCTTTTACCATTTACGTTGCAGTTTGAGAAGGTTGGTACAATATCTACTTTATCAAAAGTAAAAACAGAGTTCTTTTCTACAGACTTTACCTTTTTTACTTCTTTAGTTTTGGTTTTAACTAAGGTCGTCTTATCGGTCTTATTGTCCTTTCTCTTTATTCTAAATCGAGTTTTATCGGGACTTGCAGTTTCAGTAATTTTAGGTGGAGTTTTTTTTGTTACCGACTTTCTGTTATAAACAATTTCCACTTCAATATTCTTTGAAGCGCTATTGCTCTTTTTGATTTTAACAGTATGGTCGTTGCTACTCTGGCCAAAGGCCGAGTTCATCATAAATAAACTATAGAGTAACCAAATAACTTTTTTCATTTCTGAGGGGATTAAAAGTTTGGTCCTAAATAATATTGGGATTACTAAAGTAATAAAAAAAATTAGTTTTTTAACATTTTTTTTAACTAAAAATCAATAAGATAAAGAATTTGTAACGAAAATTTCACAAATCTTACTTGTTCACTTTTGCCCAAGTATCTCTTAAACCTACTGTTTTATTAAAAACTAACTTTTCTTTGGTACTATCGTCATCAACATTAAAATATCCTAATCTTTGAAATTGGAATCTATCACCTATTGCGGCAGAAGCTAAACTTGGTTCAACAAATGCCTCAATCTTCTCCAAAGAATTAGGATTTAAAAACTCCATAAAATCTTTGTCTTTGTGAGAATCTGGTGCTTCATCAGAGAATAAACGATCATAAACTCTTACTTCTGCTTTAACAGCATGTTTCATCGAAACCCAATGTAAAGTTCCTTTCACCTTTCTCTTACTCTCTTCTGTTCCACTTCCTGACTTACTTAAAGGATCATACGTACAGTGAATTTCTGTAATATTACCATCCGCATCTTTCACACAGCTCTCTCCTTTTATAATGTAAGCGTTCTTTAAACGAACTTCTTTACCAATTGTTAATCGGAAATACTTTCTGTTTGCTTCTTCCTTAAAATCTTCTCTTTCTATGTATAATTCATGTGAAAACGGAACTTCTCTTGTGCCTGCATCCATTTCTGGATTGTTCTCCGCAATTAATATTTCCTCTTCTCCTTCAGGATAATTGGTAATTACTAATTTCACAGGATTTAAAACTCCCATTACTCTATTAGCCGTTTTATTTAAGTCCTCACGAATTTTGAACTCTAATAAAGCAACATCAATTACATTCTCTCTTTTGGAAACTCCTACTGTTTCAATGAAATTTCTAATAGACGCTGGAGTATATCCTCTTCTACGTAAACCAGAAATTGTAGGCATTCTAGGATCATCCCAACCAGCAACGATTCCTTCCTCAACTAATTTTAGAAGTTTACGCTTACTCATTATGGTATAGCTCAAATTCAAACGAGAAAACTCTCTTTGCTTTGGTGCATTAGGATATTCATCCTTACTATATTCAAATACGTTATCTCTAAACCAATTGTATAAATCACGATGTGGTTTAAATTCTAAAGAACATAATGAATGTGAAATTTGTTCGATATAATCACTTTCACCATGTGTCCAGTCGTACATTGGATAAATTACCCAATCATCCCCTGTTCTATGGTGTGCTTTTTTAAGAATACGATACATGATAGGATCACGCATTAACATGTTAGGTGAAGCCATATCAATCTTAGCTCTTAACACATGAGAACCTTCATCAAACTCACCATTTTTCATACGTGTAAACAAATCAAGATTCTCCTCTACAGATCTATCTCTGTATGGACTAGCAACACCAGGTTCAGTTGGAGTTCCTTTTTGTTCAGCCATAGCTTCAGAAGATTGACTATCTACATAAGCTTTTCCATCTTCAATTAACTGAACTGCCCAATCGTATAATTGTTGAAAATAATCAGAAGAATAACATTCGTTTGCCCATTGATAACCTAACCAAGAAACATCTTTCTTAATTGCATCAACATATTCTTGCTCCTCTTTTGCAGGGTTAGTATCATCAAAACGTAAGTTTACAGGAGCATTATACTTTTCTCCTAAACCAAAGCTAATTCCAATAGCTTTTGTATGACCAATATGAAGATATCCATTAGGTTCTGGTGGAAAACGAAAACGTAAATTTTCATTCTTCATTCCGTTTCCTAAATCCTCTTCTATAATTTGCTCAATAAAGTTCAATGATTTCTTTTCTTCTGACATCTTCTATTAAATTGAAGAGCAAAATTAATGAAAATAGTTGAGCAAACATTCTGTATAACCTTAAGTTATTTGTTTAATATTTTGTACTTCTTAATTTCCTCTTGCGTCATGTTATGTATATTATCTGCAGACGCTGCTTCAAGAGTATACCAATAGAATTCTGATGGAATTTCCATTTCCTTGTAGTACTCTAAATACATCTTATGAACTTCATCTTCTCTTGGATATTCTATTCCTTCTTTTTCGCCATCCGACCAAGAATGAACACCGATTTCTGCAGTACTATCAGCATTTCTTTTTTTACCAGCCAAAAACATATCTGTTCCCCCAGAAGCTACCATTCCACCTTTAGGAATAAATGTATTTATATTTCTTTTACGAATTTCACGAGATGCTAATAAGTTAATATGATCATCAATCGATCCAGGTACTTCCTCCATAACTAATGTTTTTACCTCTGGATTTTGATCTAATACTTCCTTAAGATCATCCAATGTATTTGCATAGATGACACCGTTCATATACAAGCTATCTTTTGATGAAGATTTAAATTCGAAGGTTGCAGTTTGTTCTCCCATTACTTTCATCATCATCTTTTGTCCAAATCCTGTTGAGAAATACAGTTGTGGATAAAAGAAAAATGCTAAAACTCCAATGAATATTAATGTAATTGTTCCAAAAAATAATTTTTTCATAATGACTTTGATTTAAAAATTTGAACATAAAAAAACTCCATACACCTATCGTTTTATTGATAAGGTATATGGAGCATTTCCATAAAAATTAACTTATAACCCTCAATTTCTTCCTTATGATAGGATTATAAACTTATGTATTTGATTATATGACGTAGAACCTCTTCTAATGTTACAAAATCAAGTAAAATTAATTTACCTTTTATAAGTTCCATCGGGTAAAACAGTTGGGAATTTGTATGTATTATTTGTCAATAACGTATAAATATCCTTGTCCTTATCTTCAACCTTTTCCTTTGTATTTAGCTTCCATTCTTGTTGAATTTCACTCAAACGATTTGATTGCGCTCCTAAAATAGAAGTCATCGCCCAATAAAAGTATTCCGTTGCTTGACAATCGTAAGTACATGTTGTATCATCATAAGTATACCAGGCTTCAGAAGGATAAGTACTTGGGATGCTTGTAAAACTACCACCACGTGCTTTATCCATAGCATTAGTTAGTGATGTTCCAGCATTTTCACCGAAAATTTCCGGATATGCTTTAGAATATCCTGCATGCGTAATAATGTGCCAAACTTCTTCTAATGAAGCATCAAACCGTCCTGTTTTTCCATTTGAAACAAAACTCGGAATCGTTTCTTCATTTCCTAAATCCTGACCTAATCTTCCTGAAGGAGGATTAATTGAGTTTAAATCAGATTCAGATTTCCACATAAATAAAAACGCCTTATTCTCTAGCATTTTATCCAGAACCAATTGATTATCTATTACTCCATCTTCGTTATTATCTAAATATTGCGCCATAACATTTGCCGCGTGCAGTAATTTTGCATCTTCTACTCCTGAAACCGCATAAATATCAATTCCAAAGACGACAACCTTTCTATTAAACGCTGTCATGCCAGCATCTGTGTTGGCAACGATTTTAAAATTTGGATCGTTACCCTCATTTATTGCACCTGAACCAACTACTTCATTTCTTTTTGAACAGGAAATACAACTTATAGAAATTGAGATTAGAATTAGTACTATTGAATTTCTAATAACTCTTTTGAATTGCTTTATCATACTTTTAAAATTTACATTATTACACTTGTAACTTCAAAAGTATTACCACCATTGTATTCTGGAGTCTTAAACAAGTCCGTTTAGACGTTATTCGGACTTTTTTAGCGAGTTTTGATATTGTTTTGGAGTAATACCTTCAAGGTTTTTAAAAGCACTGTAAAAAGTTGATTTAGAAACGAATCCTGCTTCCTGGGCCAATCCAAGAATAGATAATTGCTTAGCTTTATCTGATTGAAGTAGTTTTTTGAACTCATTTACCCTAAAGCCATTTATAAACTGATAGAAATTAGTTTTTGAATGACTATTTATCAACTTGGAAAGTTCTTTTTCTCGAACATTCACTAAATCTGAAAGCATTTTTAAATTTAAATTGGAAATTGTGTAGAATTTTTCTTTTTCAATTAATTCGAAAATTTCGGTGTACTTCTCCTTTGAATATTCTTGCTCTGCAACAATCTCCTCTTTTTCTATTTCAAATAACACCGAAGAAAACATTGCCGATTGTGTGAATCCGTTATAACCGATCCAATAAATAATAAGGAATGTGAGTACTGTAGATACTAGAGCAAAATACTGAGTAATATTGCTATTGCTAAAATCAATAATATCTTCAATAATCCAGAAGAAATGAAATATTAAGAAAATATAGATAATCCCTTTTATCCAGGATAACGTTCTTGATTGTAAATCTGAATAAAAATCCTTTAATCTGTGTTGATCTTCATTTATCTGTTTTAATGTAAATATCAAAAGTGAAATATTAAACAGATAAGAAATGTACTTTACAAGCTCCTCATCGAAATTAGAAACCACAACCACTAACCAAGGAATACACAGCAGCACCAACCATTTCTTAAACTTGTTTTTAAATGTAAAAAAGACATAAAAGAAAAGAAAAACTATAGTAAGTAACTCAGAATTGAAGTTAAGATGTGTAATTCCATCAATAGCTTCGGAAAAGCTTTCCAAAACTTCGAACCCGAGCGAAAAAAGAAATAATCCTAAAAATATATTGGCTCTCCTATTCTTTGTTTTTGAAGTGAAAAATAGTAAGCCTAGCATTACACATGTTGCTGTTGATAATACATCTAACACTAAAGGAAAACTCAATTCTACTACTACTTCTTTCATCTGATCACAAAACTTAAAGTAAATATAGTTATAAATAAAAATGGTTGAGAATAAGAACTCTCAACCACTTCTATGTATTATTATGAATGTAAATTATTCAATTGAAAATGTGTTGTTTAATGGGTTTACATCTGCCATTAAACCACTTTGATCTATTTTCACAGCTTTAACAGCTTTACTTGCCGTAAAACTATATGTTGGATATGCCCAACCCCAGTCTTTCAGTAATTTTGCATCCGTTGTTTTTGCACCACGCATTATTTCTAATGGAATGTAGAAAGATTCTTTAGAACCGTCCGTATACTCAACTTCTAAATCAATAGGCATTGGCATTGCACCAATTCTCTCCAAAGTAATTTCTTTATCCTTTACTTCTTTAATTCCATAATCGATTGAGTGTGTAGTTTGCGTCCATTCGTTTAAATACCAATCTAAATGAATTCCTGAAACTTTCTCTGCTGTTCTTTTAATATCATTTGGCGTTGGATGTTTAAAGGCAAAATCATCGTAATATTTCTTTAATGTTTTTGCAACATTATCAGCTCCAATAATATATTCTAACTGGCTTAAAAAGATATTTCCTTTACTATAACTACCAATGCTATACGCAAAATTCGTTTCATATCTATCTGCATGTGTAGAAAGTGGTTTCTCTTTTCCTGTTTTTACTAAATAAGCGTAACCTCTGTAAGATCCAGCATGTGGATTTTCCCTTCCTTTTCCTAAAACTGCATTTTCTGCCTTATTAGAAATATAAGTTGTAAAACCTTCGTCCATCCAAGGATGCTTACTTTCGTTTGTAGCTAATAAAAATTGGAACCAACTATGTGCTAACTCGTGCGCAGTAACACCAAATAAACTTCCCCATTTTCTCTTTCCAGTAATTAAAGTACATTGTGCATACTCCATACCACCATCTCCTCCTTGAATAACACTGTATTGCTTGTAAGGATATGGACCAATATGATCACTGAAATACTTCATTAAATCAGCAGTTTTTGGCTGTAATTTTTTCCAGTTTTCTAAGAATTTTGCATCAAGATTTTTCTTATATAAGAAATGTAAATCAATTCCATTATCCATCTTGAAAATATCATGCTGATATTCTGGATCTGCAGCCCAAGTAAAGTCGTGAATATTCTTACCAACAAACTTCCAAGTTAACTTATCTCCTTTTGGCAAATCTAACTTCTTGTTCTTATCCTCATATCCATGACCTACTTCTTGAGGATTTTGAAGGTTTCCTGTCCCACCAACAACATAGTTTTTATCAATATGTAATGTTACATCAAAATTACCCCAAACACCATGAAACTCTCTTGCGATATAAGGTGGTGTGTGCCAACCTTCAAAATCATATTCCGCCATTTTAGGATACCATTGCGTCATTGATAAAGCTACTCCTTCTTTATTATTTCTTCCAGATCTTCTAATTTGCTTTGGAACTTGAGCATCAAAATCCATCACAAATGTTGATTTTTTCCCAGATTTTAAAGGCTTATCTAAGGTTACTTCTAAAATAGTTCCAACAATCTCATATTTTAAAGGTTTACCGTCTTGAGTAAGTGCATTTACCTTGATAAAACCAACTTCAGAAGGACTTAATTTAGCGATTCTACTTTCTGCTACTGGATTTTCAGCAGTTCCTGTTTTATCTACCATTCTTCCATCTGGATCGTCAATGGTATGTAAACGAGCATCCATTTGAGAGTTTGGTTGGAAGGCATTGAAATATAAATGATAAAATACCTTATCTAATTCATCTGGTGAATTGTTAGTATAGACTAACTTTTGTTTCCCTTTGTATTGATATGTTTTTACATCCATATCAATATCCATAGTATAATCTACTTTTTGCTGCCAATAGTCATTATTATTACCAGCATTTTGTGCTGTACTACCGCAAGCAAAAACTAGTAGACTACTAACTAAGAAAATTGCTTTTTTCATTATTTATGGTTTAATCAAAAAAAGAGCATTTGTCAATGCTCTTTCTTTTTTATTGTTTCTTTAAATTACTTTCCGTTCACTAATCTGTCGGCCATTTTTAATGCGTTATATGCATTAACTACACGACCAGAAACTGATAAATCTGAGAACGGTACTAATTCATCTTTAGTTCCAGGCTTAATTACTTTAAAGTCTATTTTTGTTCCAGAGTTCATTAAGATTCTCTTTACTTGACTCGCTGATAATTCTGGGTAGTAAGAACGAACTAATGCTGCAACACCTGCTACTGCTGGAGAAGCCATTGACGTTCCACTTTTCTTACCATATTCACTATCTGGAGTAGTAGAATATACCGCTACACCAGGACCGAATACATCCACATTAATTTTACCGTAATTTGTAAAACTTGCTGGTAATTTTTCGTTGTAGTTTGAACTCATTGCTCCAATTGTAATAAAGTTATCTGATACTTCATTTACTTGATCTGGTGCATCATTCGGGAATGTTTTGTCTACATCAATATTCTCACTTGAGTTTCCTGCTGCATTTACAATTAATACATCTTTTTCAGCTGCATACTTAATTGCATCGTAAACCCAGTTTTTGTGAGGAGAGTATCCTTTACCAAAACTTGTATTGATTACTTTAGCTCCGTTGTCAACAGCGTAACGAATACCTAAAGCAACATCTTTATCATACTCATCACCATCTGGTACTGAACGAACTGCCATAATTTTTACATTACTAGCAACACCATCCATACCTTTTCCATTTCCTCTAGTAGCACCAATGATACCAGAAACGTGAGTTCCGTGAGATTCATCTTTTGTAGAATGACCAGAGTTTCCATTTCCGTAACCTGGGCTATCGTTAATATCTTCTGGGTTATCACCAACTACTTTACGATAGTTTTTCTTTAAAAGATCTCCAGAAATCATAGCCTTATCAGACTCTAACTTTCCTGTGAAGTAGCTCACAGCTCCTTCTAATTCTGATTTAGCTTCAGAAAGAGATCCAATTCCAAATCCAAAGATTTGTTTTGCAACAGCCACTGAACTTTCTAACTCAGCATTGTCTTTAATACCTAAAACATCTTGACTAGAATAATCTGATTTACCAAAATGCTTTGTGAATTTCTTATCAGCCTCAATTACGCTTTCTAACATTTTGCTGTATAATCCAGCATTTTGCTCAACTTTAGCAATCCCTTTTTTTGCTTTTTCTAACTCTTTGTTATAGAATTCTTTTACTTCAGCAGCAGTTTCTTCATCTGCAATTGAAGGGTTTTGCATGATTCTTTGGTACTCTAATAATTCTTTATAAGAATCACCTAAGAAGTTCCATCCGTTGATATCATCAACATATCCGTTTTTATCGTCATCAATTCCGTTTCCAGGAATTTCATCTTCATTTACCCATGCAACATCTTTAAGATCTTCATGTTTTAAATCTGTACCACTATCAACTACACCAACGATAACTTCAACTCCTTTTTTTCCTTTTAAAAACTCTTGAGCTTTATACGTACTCATTCCAGGAATTGTATCTGTAGCTAAATCGTAATGTTGCCAGTTTTTTCCTTCCTTATCTGTTAATTCAGCTTTTTTAGCTGGAATATCTATAGATGTATTTGGTCCTTGAGGAACCTCTTTTTTTGCAATACTACCGGCTGTAGAACAGCTCGCTAAAGCTACTGCTACAGTTGAATATAAAATTGGTTTTAAAACTTTCATGTTTATTTAATTAAATATATCTGTGAATTTATGTGTCTCTTTTAATCGAACTCCTTTTTCTGTATGCTTAACTGTAACTAGCTCGTTATGCGCGTCGTGCTCTAAGAAAAGGTAATATTCGTTATCTGCCGCCTCTTTTAAAAAGGCTTCTTTTTCTTTAAGTGTTAATAATGGTCTGGTATCGTAACCCATTACATATGGTAACGGAATATGACCTGCTGTAGGTAACAAATCAGCCATGAACACCATTGTTTTTCCTTGATATTCTATTTTAGGCAACATTTGCTTTTCTGTATGACCATCTTTAAATATTACATCAAAACCAACATAATCTTTTGCATTTAAATGCAAGAAGTTTAATTGTCCGCTTTCTTCAATAGGTAAAATGTTCTCTTTTAAAAACGAAGCTTTTTCCCTTGGATTCGGATTTACAGCCCAATCCCAATGTCTGCTATTACTCCAAAATCTGGCATTTTTAAAAGCTGGCTCAAAACCAGTTCTATCTTTATTCCATTGAATTGCACCACCACAATGATCAAAATGTAAATGAGTTAAGAATACATCTGTAATATCATCTCTGTGAAAACCATGAGCCGCTAAAGATGCATCTAACGAAAAGTCACCATACAAATAATAATATCCAAAAAACTTATCGGATTGTTTATTTCCAATTCCTGTATCAATTAGAGTTAATCGATCGCCATCTTCGATGAGCATGCAACGCATTCCCATTTCGATCATATTATTAGAATCTGCTGGATTTGTTTTTTGCCATAAAGTTCTTGGCACAACTCCAAACATTGCTCCTCCATCTAGTTTGAAATTACCTGTTTCTATTGGATATATTCGCATAGAAAACAAATATCTGAAAATTTAACAAAACTTAAAGTTAATAATCTTCTAATTTTAATTTAACAAAAAAGTGTTGCTAAAATTAATACTCTGCTAAAATCGCTGAGCTAAACATTACTTTTTGAAGGATTTATACAAAACGAAAAACTCCAGCCGCTAAACTGGAGTTCCACAATCTCAAGTAATAATCACCTAAAACACAAAAATTATTGTGCATTACCTGTTCCAAACGATGGTGTTGCATCCTCATTCCAATCCGATGACGCATCGCCTTCACCATCGTATGCGATACTGTATGAAGCTTGACTTACCACTGGCACAAAATCTCCAGCTGTCCAAATTCCTGCAGCCGCAGCTACATTTTCTCTAGCACTTCCAGCAGCTCCCCACTGAACAAAATCTTTAATTGCTTCTGAACTTGTAAATTGATTTGTTTCATATAATCCTAACCCAGCGCTATCGCTTAAATCATCCCAGCTTACTACTAAGAATTCGCTAGCATTTAATTGCGTGCTTCCACTGATTACAGTTGCATTTTTAAGTTGTAAATACTTTCCAGGACCTAAGCATAACCAATAGTTTGAAATATCAACATCAACATCTCCGTTATTCCAAATTTCAATTTGTTTGCTATCTGAATAGTTTACTTCGTTAATTACGATTGATTTCACAGCTTCTGGTTCTTTTAATACGTTTTCTGATCCGAAAGTAGCTTCTGTAGTTTCTGCCCAATTTTCTAATCCGTTTCCTTCTCCGTCGTAGATAATTGTATTTTGAGCTGTTTTTACTTCAGCAATAAAATCACCAGCTGTCCAAATTCCAGCTGCAGCTGCAACATTTTCTCTAGCACTTCCTGCCGCTCCCCACTGAACAAAGTCTCTAATTGCTTCCGAACTCGTGAATTGGTTTGTTGCATATAAACCTAAACCTGCACTGTTACTTAAATCATCCCAAGTAACTACTAAGTAATCTCCTGCATTTAATTGCATGCTTCCGCTAACTACTGAAGCATCTTTAATTTGTACATATTTTCCAGGGCCTAAACATAACCAGTACTCTGATAAGTCTACAGTTACATTTCCGTTATTCCATAACTCAATTTTCTTGCTATCTGCGTAGTTTACTTCGTTGATTACAACAGATCTCACCTCTGCTACTGGTTCTTTTAATACATTTTCTGCTCCAAAAGTAACTTCTGTAGTCTCATCCCAGTTTGACTTTCCGTTTCCTTCTCCATCGTAAATGATACTGTTATTTTCGCTTTGCACTACAGGAACAAACTCTCCTGCTGTCCAAATTCCTGCTGCAGCTGCAACATTTTCTCTTGCACTTCCTGCTTCCCCATATTGCACGAAATCTACAATTGCATTTGAATCTGTAAACTGATTTGTTTTGTATAATCCTAACCCTCCTTTTGCATCATCTAAATTATAACTCACCACTAAAAAGCTTTTTGCAGGAATTACAATATTTCCACTTTCTGGAGTTAACTCTCCAATTTTTTGATAAGCACCAGGACCTAAGCATAACCAATAGTCATTTAAATCTGCAGCTTCATCTCCGCGGTTATAAATTTCAATTAGGTCTTTTGTACCTTGGTATTTTATTTCACTAAACACCACATCTAAAACCGTTTCTTGTGGTGGATTGTTATCATCTGGTTGTTCTGATACTACTTCGTCATCACTACATGACGCCATTAATAGTAAAATAGGTAGTAAAAAATAATTTAATCTTTTCATGATATATACTTTTATAAATTCTGAGACAAAATTATTTTAAGACCAGTGTTTACAAGCTATTAAACATGGCTAGGAGGAAATAAAGTTGGTTAAAAAGGAAAAAAAAACGTTGAATTATATCTTGATAATATAATTTTAAACTATGTTTTTAAGTTTTTAAATAAGTTTTGGGTATTCTTTTGGTTTAAATAAAATCAACTTTATTTAACATTTTTACTTAATTAAGTTTTACATCAGATTGGGAATAAACAACTCATCAATGAAATATGAGTAAAAAAGTAAGATTATAGCTTTTTAACCTTAATCAACAGGTACTCTAATTTTTGTTTCCGTTAATTTAAGTCTTGTTTTATCAAGAGTAAGATATTCAGGTTCTTTTCTTGTTCTATCATAAATTATATTTTTGTAAATTTTAATTTCTTTGACGGCTATAATTTTTACATTTACATCAATTCCTCTTGTTAAATTGTCATTTGATAAACCAATGTAAAAAGTACCTGATTTTTGTTTGTCATTTCTACCATAAGCTGAAATTCCTTTACCTCTATCAAATAAATAAAACTGGTTGCCATTTAAAAAATTAGAAATATTATTAAATCCTCTTACAAAATAATATTCAACATCTTCTCCTGTACTTGGAACTGTAAGATTCGATATAGCTCCTAAAGCGATTCCAGCAAGAGGAGTTTGAAAATATGTGTTTGCCGCATTACTAATTAATTTTTCAACAGCTTTAACATTATCATCATAAGCTTTTTTTGACTCTTGACCAACACCAATCCAATAGGACCAAGCAATTAAATTTTCCTCCGTAAATTGATCATTAGTTAACTCTGGTAAATCAATTTTAAGATAAGTTTTACTCCTATGTTTATTGTAAAAAGAATGTACTCTTTGAACCTTATCTATAATCTTTATTTCCTTAATTTCTTTTCTTTTTAGTTCTCTAACTTCTTCTTTAAAGGAAATCATTTTATAACCTATCAAACTATCCACAGTATAATGAACCAAGCTAGTATCAATTTTTTTCTTCCATTTCCAATTAGTGTTAAAATGTTTTAATTGATTATTTGCAGGAATCCTCTGAATATTAACATCTGCTACTCTGTTAAAAAGACCTTCGCTGTAAAACCTAAATTGGTAAACTCCTCTTTTTAATGCGTATATTTTTTTACTACTAATTGCACTCGCATTAAATTTCGAGAACTTCTTGCTTTTATTAGAATCATAAACCTCAACATTTTTGAAATGTTTACCCTTCATCATTTTAAAATTCAATACAATTGTATCTCCTTTCTCAAAAGCATAAAAATAATCTTTAGTTTCACCCATTGATAATTTTACATTTAAATGAGCTACATCTATTCTATTTTGACAAACGATATAAGAATACTGAAGTAAGAGAATGGATAGCCAAACTTTTGATTTTGTTACCACCATTTTTATGGGTTTAAATGTTAATTAGAACAAATCTAAAATCTGGGCAAAAAATAACCTTACGGGATTCCGTATAGTGTCAAATTCCAATTAAAAGTTAGCTTGATATCATAAAAAAAGCTTTTACAATTTGTAAAAGCTTTTTGAGGTGTCGAGCGGATTCGAACCGCTGTAGATGGTGTTGCAGACCACTGCCTAGCCACTCGGCCACGACACCCTAAGTGAGAATGCAAATTTAATACTTTTCTTATTTAAGACAAGTATTTTTTAATTTTTACGCGAATTTGATAGTTCTATAGTTACCTCTCCAACGTTCCCACCAATCGGAGGGTTTAGTTTTGAGATACTTACGGTTGCTTCCTCAACCATTTTAATTTCATCAAAAATCCTGTCTATGATTCTTTTTGCTACTTTTTCTAACAATTTAGAACGAATAGCCATCTCTTCTTTTGCTATTTTATTCAGATGAACATAATCAACAGTATCTTCTAATTCATCACTTTCGGCTGATTTCATTAAATCAGCTTTTACTACAATATCCACACGATACTCTGAACCAATTCTAGCTTCCTCATCTAAACATCCGTGGTTTGTAAATAATCGGATGTCAGTAACTTTAATAATTCCCATTCAGTCTATTTAATTTCAAATGTCTTTTCTTCTTTACCTAACTTCACTGTATACTTTCCTTTAGGTAAATATGTTTTTCCGTTTTTAGCTTTCGATAAAATTGCCTCTTTTTTCGCCTTTTTAAATGCTTTTAAACCTTTTTCATCAAAAGAAACATCAAACATAGCTTCATTTATTCCTTTTTCCGCATTAACAGTTAAAGAATTTACTTTTACATCACCATTGTAAATGTCAATAGTTACTTTTTTATCTCCATTTACATAAAAAGGGATTTTGAATTCGGGTGTATTTGGCTTTAACCATTTACTCCATGAATTTCCCCAAAATCTTCCTTTTCTAATATTTTCAATTGAAAAAATATGATTCTCTTTACTCTTAACTTCATTTGTTAATTCTTGAAGTGAAGCAACATTAGCTTTGTATAAACTTCTTCCGTGTGTTCCTACCACTAATTCTTTTGCCTCTGGTTGAATCACAAGATCATGAACAGCAACATTAGGTAAATTCTTATTGAAAATCTCCCATGAATTACCTCTATCTAGCGAAATATATAATCCATTATCTGTTCCTACGTAAAGTAACTCTGATTTCTCAGGGTCTTCCTTAATCACATTTACTGGCGAGTTTGGAATTGAAGTTCCAATGTTTTTCCAAGTTTTACCGAAGTCATCAGAAACATAAACATACGATGTAAAATCATCCCAGCGATATCCATTTAACGTAACATAGACGCGTCCTTTTTTGTGTTTTGAAGCAATTACTCTACTCACCCATAAATCTTTCGGCAATGAATTTGAAATCACTTCCCAGCTTCCTCCTCCGTTTTTTGTAATGTGAACTAAACCATCATCAGATCCTGTATAGATTAAACCAAATTGAAACGGACTTTCACTAATGGTAGTTAAGGTACCGTAAGCCACATTTCCTTTTTTACCGCCTTGAGTTAAATCTGCAGAAATGGTTTCCCAATCGTTACCTTGATTTAAAGAACGGTGTAATTTATTTCCTCCTAGATATAAAATATCTTGATTATGAGCTGACAACAAAATTGGTGTTTGCCAATTGAATCTGTAAGGGCTTTCTCCTAAATTATGCTTTGGCTGAATATATTTCTGACGACCAGTTTCTCTATTAATTCTAAAG
Source organism: Tenacibaculum sp. 190524A05c (assembly GCF_964036595.1). Taxonomy (NCBI): domain Bacteria; kingdom Pseudomonadati; phylum Bacteroidota; class Flavobacteriia; order Flavobacteriales; family Flavobacteriaceae; genus Tenacibaculum; species Tenacibaculum platacis. Next base: position 2,641,127 of record NZ_OZ038523.1, read on the forward strand.
TAATTTCCGAATTGATAACCTGTATATACAACATCTGCATTTCTATTGTCAACTTGAACTTGCATTCCGTCTCCACCCATAATTGATTCATATGGATTCTTCCCAGATTGATGCCAAGCTTTGCTTATTCTAGCATTATTTGTAGCTGTCCAAACACCGTTATCTTGTAATCCTCCATACACATTATACGGTTTTTGATTGTCTGCATATACCGCATAAAATTGCCCAACTGGAGGCGTATTTAATTTTAACCAGCTTTCTCCATCATCATATGAAACATTCAATCCACCATCATTTCCATCAATTAAATGACCTTGAACTTTAGAATTTACCCATAATGCCTGATGATCAGCATGAACGTTTTCTCTACTGATTGACGTAAATGTTTTTCCTCCGTCTTTTGATTTTAAAATCGGAACTCCCAAAATATAAATCCCATCTTTATCTTGTGGATCTACTCTAATTTCACCAAAATAATATCCATAAGAATAGTATAAATCATCTAAATATCCTTCACGAGTTTTCTTCCAAGATTTTCCTCCATTCGTCGTTTTAAAAACCTCTGCTCCAACAACTGGAGTATCAAATAACAACGAATTTGCATTTTCAAGATACTTTGCTAAATCTATTGGTTTAACTGAACCTGAACGTACCATTTGTTTTACATTCTCAGCTCGATATTTCTCTTGAAAACCATTCATTTTTAAATATGAATTCAGTTTTTTATCTGATAAGGCTAAAAACTCATCAACTGACATCGTTTTAAAGTCCTCTTTTGATAACGCATTCGTTGACGACTTTTTCTTACCTTCTTGTTTTCTTCTAAACTGACTATCATGAGAGGCATATACTGTATTCTCATCAAAAACCGCTAAACCAATTCTACCTACTCCTTCTCCTTGAGGAAATCCGCTGTTATCAGATATTTTTTTCCATGAATTTCCTCCATCTTCCGATTTATAAATCGCAGAGTTTTTTCCGTTTCCAGTAAAATTCCATGCTTTACGATCTCTTTCCCAAGAAGCCGCATATAAAACATTAAAATTATTTGGAGCTGGCTGAATATCAATAATTCCAGTGTCATCATTTATAAATAACACTCGCTTCCATGATTTCCCTCCATCGGTTGTTTTATAAATTCCTCTTTCGTTATTTGGTGAGTATAAATGACCTAATGCTCCTACAATAACTTCATTTGGATTATTTGGATTAATTAAAACTCTACCAATATGATGAGAATCGTACAATCCAACATTTTCCCAGTTTTTTCCTCCATCTGTAGATTTTAAAATTCCAATTCCAGCGTATGAAGATCTTGATGAATTGTTTTCTCCTGTTCCAACCCAAATGGTATTATTCTTCCAATCCACAGCAATATCTCCGATGTTTTGCGTATCGGTGTTATCCATTACCGGTGTAAAAGTATTTCCGTTATTCTTTGTATGCCATAATCCACCTGAAGCATAGGCTACATAAAATTCATTTGTATTTATAGGATTTACATCAATATCCACAACTCTTCCGCTCATTACAGTTGGTCCAATATTGGTAAAAGGAATATTCTTTACTAATGAATTTTTTACCATTGTTCTCTTTTTAGCTAAAGCTTGTTTGACTTTATCTGCAGATGTTGGATTTTGTTGGCTGTAAACTGAAACTCCTAAAAGTAATAGAAGTACAAGGATTTTTCTCATTTGGTTTGATTTATAAAGTAGTATCAAAAATAAAAAATAAATATTCTGTCGTCTATTAATAATTATTTTTAACATGTCTGATTCATTTCATATTTTAGTTAGATTTGTAAAAAAAGCCATATGAACATTTTTATTCTTTCTGTCGGTGAACATGTTTATTCCACAAAACGTTTGTATGATGAAGCCGTCAAAAGAGGTCATGATGTGAGTATTATCAATCACATGAAATGTTCTATTAAATTAAGTGGAGGAAAACGAGAAATTGTTTACTACGGTGAAAATATAATTGACGAACCGGATATTATTATTCCTAGAATTGGTGCCTCTGCAACAAGACATGGAGCTGCAGTAGTAAAAGAATTTGAAATGAATGATGTGTTCAGTTCTGCTCGTTCCTTAGGAATCATTAGAGCGCAAAATAAAGTTCGCACACTACAAATTATGAATCGTAAAGGAATTCCTATTCCCGACACTTTATTTTCTGTAAATCCTGAAAACATTAAAGAACAAATTGAATTACTAGGTGGTGCACCGGTAATTATAAAACTACAAGAAGGAACTCAAGGAATGGGTGTAATGTTGGCTGAAAGTAAAAAGTCAGCCAAATCAATTATTGATACATTCTACAGAATGAATATGCATATTTTACTTCAGGAATTTATTAAAGAAAGTAATAGTGAAGATATTCGAGTAATTGTAGCTGGAGATAAGGTGATTACAGCAATGAAACGTAAAGGTTTAGATGACGATTTCAGATCTAATATTCATAGAGGCGGTTCAGGTTCAAAAGTTGAATTGACCAATAAAGAGAAAAACATGGCAATAAAAGCTGCAAACTATTTAGGCTTGCCCATTGCCGGTGTTGACTTAATTAGATCAAAAAGAGGTCCTTTACTTATCGAAGTAAATTCAACTCCAGGTTTACAAGGAATAGAGGCGTACACAAAGGTTAATGTGGCTGAAAGAATTATTAAATACTTAGAGAAGAAATGTTCGATACAAAATTCAAGAACGAGGAGATAAGCATAAGAAGTGAGAAAATTGGTCTAGGTGAATCTAAATTGATTAAAATTCCCGTAGATAGATTACCCACAGGAACTCTCATAGAAATTCCAGTATATGTATTTAATGGTAAAGAATTAGGTCCGACAGTACTTTTACAAGGAGGATTACATGGTGACGAAACAAATAGCATTGAACTTGTTCGAAGAATGCTAATTGATAAATCTTATAAAATTCATAAAGGCTGTGTAATTGTTGTTCCCTTGTTAAATATTTTCGGATTCTTGAGTTTTTCAAGAGAACTGCACGGAAAAGATGTTAATCGAAGTTTCCCAGGATCGAGAAGAGGATCTTTAGCAAGCAGACTTGCGTATTATTTAATGAAAGAAATTACAAAGAATGTAGATTTTGCAATAGATTATCACACAGGTGGAGCGCAAAGAAGTAATTTCCCTCAAATTCGATATACTCCACAAGATGAAAGAGGTAGAAAATTAGCCGATATTTTTAATTCACCTTTTGTATTCCCTTCTAAAGCAATTCCAAAGTCATTCCGAAATGAGTGTTTTAAACATGATATTCCAGTGATTGTTTATGAAGGAGGAGAATCTTTAAGATTAGATGAACATGCCATAAACGAAGGAATCTACGGTACTTTAAGAATTTTGAGACACTTTAAAATGATAAGTGATACTGTTGAAATTCCAGAGAATAATTCTTCTATTTCCATTGAAAAACGAAGCTGGATTCGTGCCAAAGCTGCAGGAATATTCAATTCAAAAGTTGAAAACGGAGCAGCAATTTTAAAAGGAGATGTTCTTGGATTTATAATGGATACCTATGGTGAAACTAAGTTTGCTGTTAAGGCTCCAAAAGATGGATATATCATTGCAAAAAACAATTTTCCCGTTGTAAATTTAGGAGACGCTCTTTTCCATGTAGGCTACTAAATTTGTGTTATTAGTTGATTTTTTGTTAATTTATTGTCTAATTAACAAATTTTAAATCAAATAATTATGGAATTAATTGTTAGCTTACTTACAGGTGCCTTAGGTGGAAATATTGCTGGAGCTTTATTAAAAAAATACTCAATGGGTACTTTATGGAATTCTGTTGTTGGAATTCTGGGAGGTGGTCTTGGTAGTCATTTACTAGGAATGCTAGGTTTAGATCTTGGAGGATTACTTGGTAGCATTGCTGGAGGAACAGCTGGAGGTGGAGTTTTAATGGCAATTATTGGTATTATAAAAGGAGCAATGAAAAAATAACATTTCACTAGAATAGATTATAAAAGCGCCTAAAACTAATTTAGGTGCTTTTTTCATTTACAAGAGGTATAAACAGTACCTTTGTGATCGATAAAGAAATAAACTTAATTTATTTCTACACACATATTTATGACATTTGAATCGTTAGGATTAAAAAAAGAGCTTTTAAAAGCAATTGAAGAAAAAGGATATACAACTCCATCCCCAATACAAGAAAAAGCAATCCCAGTAATTTTAAAAGGAAATGATGTACTTGCCTCAGCTCAAACCGGAACTGGTAAAACAGCAGGATTCACATTACCTATTTTACAAATAATAACAGACACCAAGAATCCAAAGTTCCGCCCTATTCGAGCGCTTATATTAACACCAACAAGAGAATTAGCCTCTCAAATTTATGACAACGTAAGAGATTACAGTAAACATGTCAATATAAAATCCACCGTAATATTCGGCGGTGTAAACCCTAAAAAACAGATTGCTGCCATTCGAAATGGAGTTGATGTTTTAGTTGCTACACCAGGAAGACTTTTAGATTTGCATGATCAAAAAGCATTGTCTTTAAAACGAGTTGATATCCTCATTCTTGATGAAGCGGATAGAATGCTAGATATGGGATTTGTTAGAGATATTAAAAAAATAATTGCTCTTCTGCCAAACCAAAGACAAAACTTACTTTTCTCGGCTACTTTTTCAAAAGAAATCAAAAAACTAGCTCAAGGAATTTTAACCAATCCTTCCTTAGTTGAAGCTGCTCCAGAAAATACAACTGCGGAAATGGTAACACAAAAGATTTATCGTGTTCCAAAAAGTAGAAAGGCTGCAATGGTTATTGAATTGATTTCAAAAGGCAACTGGGATCAAGTACTAATTTTCACAAGAACCAAACATGGTGCGAATAGGTTAGCTGAGAAACTCCAAAAGAAAGATATTTCTTCAGCCGCTATACATGGAAATAAAAGTCAAAGCGCACGTACAAAAGCTTTAAAAGGATTTAAAGAAAATAGCATTCGTGTTTTAGTTGCTACTGATATTGCCGCACGAGGCATAGATATTCCACTATTACCACATGTTATCAATTATGAACTGCCTAATATTCCTGAAGATTATGTACACAGGATAGGAAGAACTGGTAGAGCTGGTGCAAGTGGAGAAGCAATTTCTCTAGTCAGTAGAGAAGAATTAGAATATGTAAAGAGCATAGAAAAGTTATTACAGCAAAAGCTCAAAATTGTTGAATTAGAAGGTTTCGATCTTACGCCTACTGAACAATCTCAACAAAATAGGTCTTCCACTAAAAAACCTAAATCATCTCAAAGTAATAAACCTAAAAGAAACTTTAGTCGTAAAAAGAAAACTAACGATACTAAAGAAAACAACCCTAAATCAACTAAAAACAGACGAAATAATAATAAGAGAAGGTTTAAAAAGGGACCAAGAAAAGATAACGGATAATCTTTTTACGTTAATAAAGGATAATTCAATGTAAAGGAATATATCTTAATTTGTATTATGAATTTAGAGAAATATCTAAAACATATTATTGATAATCCTTCTTTGGATCAAGAATTACCAGAGGTAATTAATGCCTTCGAAAAAACCACACTAAAAAAAAATGATTTTTTCGTGAAGGAAGGTGCGGTATGCAATCATTTCTGCTTTGTAGAGAGTGGAGTTTTACAGCATGCAATTCTTCTAAACGGAGAAGAAAAAACAACATATTTAGCATTAAAAAACTCCTGTACTGTTGCACTTAAAAGCTTTTTAAATCAAAAACCATCTAGAAAAAGCATCAAAGCGTTAAGTGATTGTACTTTGTGGATTATATCTGCGGATAATTTCAAAGACTTACTTAAGAATAATGAAGCATTTTTCATGTTTTATCATAAGCTCATCGAAAATCAAATTTTTAGAATCGATGACTATAGAATAGACTTGCTTACTCTATCACCAGAAGAACGATATCAAAAATTACTTCATAACGATCCTCAACTTTTACAAAGTATTCCTCTTCATTATTTAGCTTCCTTCTTAGGAATTTCTACAAGACATATGAGTAGAATCCGTAAAAACATAAAATAACGCCATTTGGCTACTTTGAGTACAGATTTCTTTAATTACATTTGGAAATACAAACACGTAAATGCCAAATTGAAATGAAATATTTACCAATAAACAAACAACTTTTCATAAAGAATAGAAAAAACTTTATGGCTCAAATGAAGCCAAACAGTTTAGCTGTATTTAATTCTAATGATATTTATCCTGTAAGTGCAGATTCTACACTTCCTTTTGAACAGCACAGAGATATTTTCTTTTTAAGTGGAGTAGATCAGGAAGAAAGTATTTTAGTGGTTTTTCCAGATTGTCCTAAAGAAAACTTAAGAGAAGTATTATTCTTAAGAGAAACTAATGAGCATATTGCGGTTTGGGAAGGTGAAAAGCTAACGAAAGAAAAAGCTTTTGAAACTAGCGGAGTAAAAACTGTTTTTTGGTTACAAGATTTAGAGAAAGTATTGGCGGAAATGATGGCGTATGCAGATACTGTTTACATCAATACAAATGAGCATTATCGTGCAAATATTGAAACAGAAACCAGAGAAGCACGTTTTACAAAATGGTTACTAAATAAATACCCAGCACATTCTGTTGCTAAGAGTAATCCTATTTTACAACGTCTGCGTTCTGTAAAAGATCAAATCGAATTAGATTTAATTCAAAAAGCTTGTGATATAACGGAGAAAGGTTTCAGAAGAATCTTAAACTTCGTACAACCTGATGTTTGGGAATATGAAATTGAAGCGGAGTTTTCTCATGAATTCTTAAGAAATCGTTCTAAAGGATTTGCTTATACTCCAATTATTGCTAGTGGTAGTAATGCCAATGTTTTACACTACATAGAAAATAACCAACAATGTAAAGCTGGTGAATTAATTTTACTAGATGTTGGTGCTGAATATGCAAATTATTCAAGTGATATGAGTAGAACAATTCCTGTTTCTGGACGATTTACGTATCGTCAAAGAGATGTGTATAATGCTGTAAATCGAGTTAAAAAGGATGCTACTAAAATGTTAGTTCCTGGTGCAGATTGGACAGAATATCATAAAGAGGTTGGGAAATTAATGACTTCTGAGTTGCTTGGTTTAGGATTATTAGACAAAGCCGATGTTCAAAATGAAAATCCAGATTGGCCTGCATATAAAAAGTACTTTATGCACGGAACTTCTCACCATATGGGATTAGATACGCATGATTACGGATTATTACACGAACCGATGCAAGCGAACATGGTGTTTACTGTTGAACCAGGAATTTACTTGCCAGATGAAGGATTTGGAATTCGTTTAGAAGACGATGTTGTAATCCAAGATAACGCAGAGCCATTCAACCTAATGCGAAACATTCCAATCGAAGCAGAAGAAATTGAAGATATTATGAACAAATCATAACTTATGAAAATCCCGTTAAAACGGGATTTTTTTTGATCTAGTTCCAACCCTATATAGAAAATCTGATTTTAAAATAATTTCATACTTTTACCAAAATTGCACACTGAAAATCAAATTGCTATATATTCATGTCAACACATTTTGAACTGAACAATATCTTATTTTTAGATATTGAAACGGTTCCTCAATATGAACATTGGAATGATGTTCCTGAGGAAACCCAACATTTATTTGAACTGAAAACTCAGTATCAACGAAAAGATGAATTCACACCAAAACAGTTTTACGAACGCGCCGGAATTTGGGCTGAGTTCGGAAAAATTATCTGTATTTCTGTTGGTTATTTTGTAGAAAAAGAAAATGATTATCAACTTCGAGTTACCTCTTTTGCAGGAGAAAATGAAAAAGATCTGCTTCTTGACTTTAAGGAATTACTGGATGTTCATTTCAATAAGAAAAAACATTTGTTATGCGCCCACAATGGTAAGGAATTCGACTTTCCTTTCATTGCTCGGAGAATGCTAATTAATGGAATCCAATTGCCTGAAAAGTTAAATCTTTTCCGCAAAAAACCATGGGAAGTTCCACATTTAGACACCATGGAATTATGGAAATTCGGAGATTACAAGCATTTTACTTCATTGAGTTTATTAACTCATATTTTCGGTATACCTTCTCCTAAACAAGATATCGATGGAAGTGAAGTTGCGAGTGTTTATTATCAGGACAAAGATATTCCTAGAATTATTCGGTATTGCGAAAATGACACAATTGCTGTAGCACAACTGCTTCTTAAATTCAATAATTTGCCTATTTTAGAAAAGAAAAACATTCTGCAAGTCAGTTTACAACTAGAAAATAGTTGAAAAACACTTCAAGAAGAATAACTAAAACCCTCACAATAAGCAATGGAGCAAAAATATCTAGTCGCTTTCGATCAAGGTACAACAAGTACACGAACAATTATTTTCGATAAAAAAGGACAAATAAAAGCGATTGCTCAAAAAGAATTAACGCAGCATTATCCTAAATCTGGTTGGGTTGAACACGATCCTGTTGAGATTTTTAATGATCAACAAGCAACTTTTCATGAAGCTGTTAAAAAATCAGGAATTCAACCTTCAGAAATTGCAGCCGTAGGAATCACCAATCAACGTGAAACTACAGTAGTTTGGGATAAAGAAACAGGAGAACCTGTTCATAATGCAATTGTTTGGCTAGATAAGCGAACTACAGCTATTTGTGAAGATTTAAAAAATCGTGGATTATCAAATTATGTTCGAGAACATACTGGTTTGGTCATCGACTCTTATTTTTCTGCTACAAAATTAAAATGGATACTAGATAATGTTGATGGTGTTAAAGAAAAAGCTGCGGTTGGTAAGCTTTGCTTTGGAACTATCGATAGCTGGTTGATTTATAAATTTACCAATCATCAAAAACATGTTACGGATCACAGTAATGCATCTCGTACCATGATTTACGATATCAAGAATTTAAGTTGGGACGATACTTTACTCAAGGCTTTAGAAATTCCGACTTCTTTACTACCTAAAGTACAGACATCATCTTCACATTTTGGAGATATTAATTTTGAAGGAAATACAATTCCAATCTATGGTGTTGCGGGAGATCAACAAGCTTCTTTATTTGGACAAGGTGGTTTCAAATCTGGAATCGCTAAAAATACGTACGGAACAGGATGTTTCATGCTATTAAACACGGGAACAAAACAAGTTCAATCAGAAAGTGGTTTACTAACCACCTTAACGTGTAGTCTAGAATCAGAACCTGTTCAATATGCATTGGAAGGAAGTGTTTTCGTTGGTGGAGCCTCAATTCAGTGGTTACGAGATCGAATGAAATTAATTGATAATGCTGCCGATACAGAAGCCATTTGTAATAGTATTCCACCGTTAAAAAATATTTATGTTGTTCCTGCTTTTGCTGGTTTAGGTGCTCCGTATTGGGATGCAGAAGCTAAAGGTAGTATTTATGGAATGACGTTAGATACTGGAAAAGAGGAAATTATTAAAGCTACTGTTGAAGCTTTAGCGTATCAAACCAAAGATGTAATTACTGCTATGATTAAAGATAGTGGTAAAGAAATGATAACACTAAAAGTTGATGGTGGAGCAAGTGCAAACAACTATTTAATGCAATTTCAATCCGACATTTTAAATGTTGCTGTTGATCGACCAAAAATGATTGAAGTTACTGCTTTTGGAGCCGCATTATTAGCTGGAATAAAAGCTGGTGTTTGGACTAAAGAAGATATTGAAACCATTAGAGAAGTTGATACTATTTTTACCACCAAAATGAAACCTAAGGTTCGTAAGAAAAAGTATAAAGGTTGGTTAAAAGCTATTGAAAAAACACAAACGTCTAAGAAGAAAAAATTAAAACCTCAACCTGTTCGTTTTTCAGTTTTAGATCGTGATAAGCACCTTAAAAAATTAAAATCAGAAACTTTTGATTTGCTCGTTATTGGCGGAGGAATTACAGGAGCTGGAATTGCATTAGATGCATCTTCTAGAGGAATGAAAGTTTGCTTGGTTGAAAAAAACGATTTTGCTTCTGGAACTAGCAATAAATCAACAAAACTTATACATGGTGGACTTCGATACCTAAAGCAATTAGAAATTGGATTGGTAAGAGAATCTGGTTCAGAACGTGCAATTGTTCATAAACTAGCGCCGCATTTAGTAATTCCAGAAAAGATGTTGTTGCCTTTAATTGAAGGTGGAACTTATGGTAAAATGATGACTGCAATTGGTTTGAAGGTTTACGATTTATTGGCCAATGTTGGCGGAGATGATGCTCGAAGAATGCTGGATAAAAAAGAAACCATGGAAAAAGAGCCAATGTTAGATGAAAAAATAACATTGGGTAGTGGTTATTATGCAGAATACAGAACAGACGATGCCAGACTTACCATAGAAATTCTTAAAAAAGCCACGGAATTTGGTGCTACAGTAATTAATTATTGTGAAATGGAATCTTTCCTTTACAATAAAGAAGGAAAAATTGAAAATGTACAATGTGTCGACATCAATACTGGTAAAAAATTCAATGTAAAAGCGCGAAATTATGTTTCTGCTGCCGGACCTTGGGTTGATTTACTGAGAGAGAAAGACACCTCTATGAACAACAAACACTTGCATTTAACCAAAGGTGTTCATATTGTTTTTCCGCACGAGAAATTACCAATTAAACAGTCAGTTTATTTTGATGTACCTGATGGAAGAATGGTTTTTGCAATTCCAAGAGGAAGATGCACCTATGTTGGAACTACAGACACGAATTATTATGGTAGTTTGGATCGCGTAGTTGCTACTAAAGAAGATGCTGAGTATCTTTTAGAAGCAGTGAATAATACATTTCCCGATGTTGATTTGACCATCAAGGACATCGAATCGAATTGGGCCGGTTTACGACCTTTAATTCATGAAGAGGAAAAGGATCCTTCAGAACTATCAAGAAAAGACGAGATTTTCATCTCTAAAAGCGGATTGATATCTATTGCAGGAGGAAAACTCACTGGATATCGTAAAATGGCACATCGTGTTATTGATGCTGTTTTAAAAACCATGGATGAAAAAAGAAGAAATTCCTATAAAAAATCGCAAACGGAAAACATCTTGTTGGTAAATCCAAGTATGCATTCGGTTGAAGAAGTTGAGGCTTATCAACTAGAATTAGAAAAACAACTTTCTGATTTAGGAGTTAATGATGCTTACTATGCTTGGCACTTATGCACTACCTATGGTAAAAAAGCAAATACAATTCTGGAAAGAACTTCGTTTTTTGCTAGTGGAAGCATTGAGCAACGATTAATTCGTGCAGAATTATGGTACTGCATCAATTTTGAAATGACAAATAGTTTAGCTGATTTCTTTGTGAGACGTACTGGAAGGTTATATTTCAATATTGAAAGTATTTCTAAACATTTAGACATAATTATCAATGATTTTGTTCGCAGTTTAGACTGGGATGAAAATCGAGTTCATGAAGAAAAAACGTTATTGAACCAACTTTTAGCTGACGCAACAACCTATTACGATTCAGAGTTTTAATACTTACATCTTGTTTTTTTACCTAGTTGTAAGGATATTCTCTAGCTCAGAAGATTATAATTTTATAAATACTTAAAAGCTTTAAAGATCAAGCGCATTCTCATAAAGAATTGCGCTTTTCTTTTCTTCTGTTTTTAAGTATATTACAACTCAAATCAACCAACCATGAGCTCAAAAATCGATCTAACTTTCTTAAAACAATTATTCCCTAAAAATGGTAACTTCTTAAAAACCGTCTTTATTATTGCGCTTATTCTTTTAGGCAGTATCAGTTTTTATAAAACAACCAGCTTTTTTACAGTTCAAGCGGATGAAATGAATGGATATTTCCAGGATAAAGATTCTATTATTGAAAAAACAGTTTTCGCGTATCAATCGGATAAAAAGGAAATAAAACAATTAAAAGAACAGTTTGAAATTCTTTCATTGCTAAAAAAACCTCATTTAGTTACTGCTAAAAAATACGCATCTTTCAATTATTCGTTTTCAATTTTCTTAACCTTATTTCTAACCATTACAGCAATTTTAGGATTTATCATTGTAAAAATAGGTTGGGATAACGTTACTAGTTTTTATTTAAAAACAGCTTTTTTAATATCGTTCTTCTTCTCTTCTATCTTTGGAATTTTACCTAAAGTATTAGGGAATCAAGACAACATAAAAAATAACTTAACTAAATATAACTTCTACAACGGATTACAACTTGATGTGTATAGTTTAATCAATGATAATAAAGGTTACTTAGAGCGAAATACAACGCAATCTCTTGACAGTTTAAATCTGGAAATTTTAGCGATTACTCAAAATATTAAAGAAAATCAGGACTTGTATTTCGATGTTTATATTGATAGAGTTCCGAAGGAAATCAAACCTTTTTAAATTCATTTTAATAACCTAATCTCTTCCATACCTAAATCAGCATCTTTTATACATTAATTCCTTGGTGTTAAGGTCTTTTTCACAAAATCAATCTATGTTTTCGACAACTTTGGTATATAATTTAACCAACCTCATTAAACATGGAAACATTAACACCTATCTTAACAAAAAAACATGAGCCGGTAGTGTCTTCTTTACAAGAAATTCTTGCAGAAGATCCAGCAATGGCTGCTGCATTAACTGCATCTTTGAATGTTGCTGTTGCTGCTGCTAAGAAAAATTTAAACTCAGATTTGTACAATGCAATTAATAACGAGTTTAAAGGAAACGGATGGCCAACATCTATATCTGCGTATTTAGATTACTTAGATTTATACGTACGAATGGTTCCTAATGAGCGTAACGATCCTGAATACCCAAATGCTTGGAAAAGTAACGGAGAAAAAAACGGTTATAACCAAAAGGTATACGACTTACTTTGTCAATCATATTGGTTAATTGATCAAAAAATTCCAGGAACAAATACGACCATGCAAAGCTTTGAAAAATTCGCTGATTGGTTAGTTCAATTCGCTGTAGCTTGGGGTAAATTTTTAGATACTCCTGCTTCTTTAACTAAAGAGAGTTTACATTCTTTCAAGTATGATAGAATGTATAATTTCCCATTATATGCTAAGAATGAAGATTCTTGGAAAACATTCAATCAGTTTTTCTATAGAGAGTTTAATGACGCCGACCCTAATACTGGGATTAGTCCATTACGTCCTATTACCGCTCCAAATGACAACACAGTTGTGGTTTCGCCTGCAGACTGCACATACAAACAGTTTTATCCAATTGATCAAGATGGAAATGTAATTGGTCTTGAAGGAGATAAAAAACAACTTAAATTAAAAGGAACGCATACTATCGGAACTATAAGTGATTTATTACAGGATAGTCCGTATGTGAACGACTTTAATGGCGGAACTTTTGTTCACTATTTCTTAAGTCCGTTTGATTATCACCGTTTCCATACACCAGTAAGTGGAGAGGTTAAAGAAATAAGACCAATAGATGGAAAAGTTTACTTAAACGTAGAATTAAAACCAGACGGACAATGGGATGCTCCTGATGGTGCTGGAGATGGTTACGAGTTTACCCAAGCAAGAGGTTTAATTGTTGTAGATGCTGGACCAGAAGTTGGAAAAGTAGCAATTTTACCAATTGGTATGTGCCAAGTTTCTGGTGTAAAAATGTATGAAGATTTACTAGGAGAAAATGTAGTAAAAGGACAAGAGTTTGGTAAATTCAGATTCGGCGGATCTGATATTATCATGTTATTCCAAAAGCCACCAAGAGATATTTACATGTATAAATATAGTCCAGGTCAAGAACCAATTCACTTTCAATACGGACAAGCATCTGTGTTATTCAATAAGTAATCAGCAAACGTTGATATTGGATTAGTTTTTGAAGTTTTTAATTCAATGAGAAAAGGAAGATATTATGTCTTCCTTTTTTATTTCAAATAGTTTATCTTTTTTCATCGAAAAATGTAACAACTTAAAACTTGGTTTGTCTTTTCTAAAAATATTTTCATGCTTAAAAAACTAGTATTAGTCTTAATCGCTTTAACTTTCTTCAACTGTAAGAACAATCCGAATCAAAATATACAAACCGAAGGCTTAAACAGGCATGAAAAATGGGTTTTTGATATCAACTATTTCGAAAAAGAGTTTTTAAACAAGGCTAAAACCTATACAGAAACTTCAAAAGACTCATGTCTTGTTTTATTAAATACCTTAAAAAAGAATATTGATAACCTTACTGATTTTCAAATTAGATTAGAGTTATCAAAATGTGTTGTATTAGCTGATAATGCTCATACTGAAATTGTTGTACCTCTTCTTTCTCAGATTCCTTTGCGTTTATATCGTTTTTCTGATGGATTACGTGTTATTAGAACTGATTCTATGAATGCTACATACTTAGGATCAAAACTTTTAAAAATAAACGATTTAGAAATACCAAAAATCGAGGAGAAACTATTTCCTTACTTATCTGGAATTGAAAATTGGAAAAGATTTAAAACTCGAGATTGTATGCTTGCTCCTGAATTGCTACATGCATTGGATTTAAATAAAAGCAAAGACTCATTAAAAGTTACTTTACTTAAAGATAGAGATACTGTTCATATCAAACTTGCTGCACAAAAATTCAATAAAGATCGTTATTGGTTTGAATCATGGGCAAATTTATATCCTATTGATAGTAAAGAAAACAATTGGCAATTTCTAAAGAAGCAAACTAGTAACTTACCATTATACTTGAAACGTGCTGAAGAGGGTGTTTTTTATGATTTTAACACAACTGAAAAGATCGCCTATTTTCAAATTAATTCCTTTTGGGATAAATGTCCGAACTTCAAAGAAAGAGTAGACACATTTAATACAAAACTGAAGTCGAAAAAAGACTACGATGTGGTTATTGACTTGCGTTTTTATACTGGAGGAAATTATGCCTACGCAAAAAAACTTGCCACTCAACCTCCGAAAATTATCAATTCTGATAAAAAAATCTATTTAGTAGTTTCTGAAAAAACTTATTCTGCTGGTATTGTAACAGCCGCAAGAGTTAAGCATTTTGCCAAAGATAAAATTGTCATTGTTGGTGAAGAAGTTGGAGATCGCTTAAAGTTTTGGGCAGAAAGTGTTGCTTGTGTTTTACCTCATTCTAACATTAGAGCATATAATTCTATGGAAGAGCACGATTGGAAAGACAATAGCAAGAGTATTTTTAGAACTCACTATCCTAACTTTTTTCATGGAGTTGCTGCTAAAAACTTAAACTTAGATCAAGAAATACAATTAAGTATTGAAGATTATTTGCAGGATAAGGATCCAATTATGGAATGGATTCTTAAGCAGAAGTAATTTAAACATCAAACCTTATATTCAATATTATCTTTCTTCTTTTTCCATAATATAGTTGGTTAATTATACCTAATTATAGGTATTTAAGACACTTCACATCCTTCATACTTTTATCAAAAGATAAATTATGAAGACTAATAGCATCTCAAAATTAAAAGTTGAACTGGATAAATCGCCTGAATTAAAACAATCTTTTCTAAATGATCCGATACACTTCATTAACTCAGTTGATACAAAAGACCCTATAAAAGATAAAATAGTATTCTTAGTTATTGTTGGAATTGTTGGAGTTGTATTACTGATATCAATAATTCTAGGAGCTGTAATCATATTTAAAAGTTCAGATGTAAGTAAGGCAAAAGTTCCTGAATTTATAGTATCAATAGGGTCAACAGCATTAGGTGCCATAGTTGGGCTTTTAGCCCCAACTCCAAGGAGTTAAACTTGATCTATAATTAGACTCCAGAAATGGTTTACCCAATAGTTTTGCGATTCATGCTTCAGAATAATATTTCGTTTTATGTTTTCACAAAGGTTTACATAGAAGTATAAAAAATTACACAAAATGAAAAATATACTCTTAATTACACTCTTTATTATCTCTTTGTCTTTAAATGGACAGACAAACAAGTCAATTGAAAGACAATTAAAACTTGAAAAAATAAAAAAGGATATCGATAAACTAAACTATCAAGTTGAAGAATTAGAAGATGTTTTTAGAATAATAACTGAAATAAAGACTAATTACAATGATAATAAATTAGATAAAAATTCTATTAAGAATGAAATTGATTTAATAAAAAGTTATTCTGACAATAAATCAAAATCGATAATAAAATCATTGAGACAATTATCTAAAATATCATTTAAAAAAATTATCAATCTTAGAAACCAACTTTCGCCTTACTACAGAAAGGACGATTATAAATATAGGCAACTTTCAAACTTATATTTTAAAACAAGAGATATAGACTTATCTTTAATTCAATATGATGATTTAATCGATTTCGACGATAATGATAACGAAAGACTAGATTATAATAGATTTAAAGAATTTCAAAAAGAACTCGATTCAAATAAGTTCATTCAAGACTTAACGAATGTTATAGATAAATTAAAAAGCGAAGTGGATGGAGTATTCAAGTTAATATCCACAGATTTAAATAAGAAAAATAAAGCTTTAGATGATTTGACAAAAAAGAGAATAGAGCTAGAAATTGAAAAAAATAACGAATCAGATTATGATAGAACAATTTTTCAATGGGGCTTTCCTGTTTTCATCATTTTTATACTACTTCTATATTTGGTTCCATTGTGGCTTCTACATAAAAAACAAAATACTAATGAACAAGGAATTACTAATCTTTATCAGTCAATTTACGGAACGGGTCTATTAACAGAAATTGTCACAGTATTTTTACTTACATCTACAATTTTATTACTAGGAATTACCAATAAGTTAAATCCTGAAATTCTAGGTACACTAATTGGGGGAATATCTGGTTATGTTTTAGGTCGGTCTTTCAATGCTACGAAAAAAAATTAACCTCGAAAAAAGCTGGAGTTTGTTTTAGTTTAGTTTTTGTAAATTTTGAAGGTAAATTGGGCAACCCTATAAATGAGACTATTCACAATATTATTAACGCAAATGAGCTTATAAATCATGGTGATACTCCTTAGTTGGTTCTCACAGTGATCATCATAAACCAAAGTTTAGAAATTTCATTTCTAACATCATTATTAAGCTGGTAATAAATACGACTTCAAATAGGATTTAAGTTGATAGTCAATGTATTTTAATATTGCTATTTTTGATTTTTACCATTAAATTTTTACATTTAGATCCAAATAAGATAAAAGAAATAGACAGTCCCCCTGTTCCTTTCCCTTTTTCTTAGAACTAAAATTAGTTTAAAAATGTATCCATCACATTTGATTCGAATACATTTTTATTTCAACCAGTTAACCATTAAAATAAATCTATAACCAAATAAAACCAACCAAACATTTATCAACTCAATTTTTTCACAATTAAAATTTTAGACATTCTAAAATCAATATAACTCTTTGTTTTAAAACTGGTTTACACCAGGGAAATAGTGTTAATATCACAAGGAAACAGCAGGGAATTTTAAAATAATTTAATTTTTTCAGGTATCCGATAGTAACAATTTATTTATGGAGGTAACTTGATATTAGAATTGGATAACGTTTGATGGCATTATTATTCAAATAATGTATCAAACCAAAACAATAGAAAGGTCAAAATTAACCGCCCAAGACCTTAATGGGGCATAAAATCAACCATTATTATGAAAAATCTATTTTTCGTTTTTTTATTCGCTTTTACAATTATGAGTTTTAACACAACTCAAGAAACAGAAGTAAATTCAGAATTCACTAGCTCTATTCAAGTTGAAAACCTTGACAATGAGGATCGTCCTTGTCGTTGGAGAACTTGTACGTATAGAAACGGAGTTCTTGTAGGATGTACTGAATGGACTTATGGTGAATGTTTAGACGAAGTAGTTATTACTGCTAAAAGGTAATTTCATTCAATCTAGCCTGTGCTTTACTATTAAGCACAGGTTTTTAATTTTTTTAAGAAACAATGAAAAAAATATTTTTTATAATTACACTTCTGGTTGCTAACTCTGTTTTCGCACAAAACTCAACGATTTGTGGTGAAATTGATTACATCCAATCTACACACTTCTCAAAAGATTTTTCAAGGGATTTTACACTAAAATTCAATAATCAAAATTCCATTTATAGCGAAGCTAATTTGAACAAAACCAAGGAAAAAATTGATCAATCAGATAATGATGATGGTCGTAAGCTATCTCGTGAAATATCAAGAAGTAATTTAACTCCTGAGTTTTATTACAATGATAGATCAGAATTTCATTTTATGGAAATTTGGTTCGATGAAGAGTTATTAGTAAAAGAAGACTCTTTTCAATGGATTTGGACCTTAAAAGATGAACAAAAGAAAATTGGAGGGTTTACGTGTCAAAAAGCATCAATAGAATTCAGAGGAAGAACATATATCGCTTGGTTTACAAAAGAAATACCTGTTCCTTATGGGCCTTGGAAATTTAATGGTTTATCTGGTTTAATTTTAGAAGTATATGATACAGATCGTGTGTTTCATATTGTAGCAAAAAAAGTAAAAATTGAAAAAAATCCAGTTTGCAAAATAACTGTTGATAAATCAAAGTTTAAATCATCATTAACAATTGATCAATATCGAAAACGTAAAGTTGAATTAATTAAAGAAGATCTTGCAAAATTATCTGCTAGACTTCCAAAAGGATATGGGCCATTAAAATATGATGAGAATTGTGATGATTGTAGAGAAGATGTTGAACTATTCCCTAAGAAGGCAAAGTAGTAGAATACTTTTATTATTTATTGTATTAAGCTCAAGTTTCTCTTTTTCTCAAACCACAATTAAAGGAACGGTTTTTAACGAACAAAACAAACCGATTCCTTTTGTAAATGTTTTTGCTAAAAAAGACAGTCTTTCTAGCATTATTAATTACTCCTACTCTGATAATCAAGGTAAATTCAAAATTACTATCAAGAAAGAAGGAAGTTATGATGTACATTTTTCAATTTTAGGTTTTGAAACTAAAATCATTAAAATTGATGTTACCTCGTCGAACGTAGAAGTTATAAAAAACATTACGTTACAAGAAAAATCCTTTTCTCTTGAAGAAGTTATAATTACTGCCGATAAGGCGATTTCAGTAAAAAAAGATACCGTTGTTTTTAGTGCAAAACATTTTTTAACTGGAGAAGAACAATCTGTTGAAGATTTACTTAAAAAAATCCCTGGAATTTCTGTTGACGATAGCGGAACCATAAAAGTTGGTAATCAAGAAATTGAAAAGCTAATGGTAGATGGTGATGATTTCTTTGAAAAAGGATACAAAGTATTATCTAAAAACATGCCTACGCATCCCATCGAAAAAATAGAAGTTCTCAATAATTTTTCGAACAATAAACTTCTTAAAAACATTGAAATAAGTGATAAAGTAGCTTTGAACTTAACACTTAAAGAAAAGTTTAAAAACGTTTGGTTCGGAAATGTAGATCTGCACTATGGTTTTGGCTCAGAAAACACGTATGAGTCGCGTTTTAACCTCGCGAGCTTTGGTAAAAAGAACAAATACTTTTTTATCGGGA
Source organism: Tenacibaculum sp. 190524A05c (assembly GCF_964036595.1). Classification (NCBI taxonomy): domain Bacteria; kingdom Pseudomonadati; phylum Bacteroidota; class Flavobacteriia; order Flavobacteriales; family Flavobacteriaceae; genus Tenacibaculum; species Tenacibaculum platacis. The sequence continues at coordinate 2,660,604 of NZ_OZ038523.1, forward strand.
ATTTTAATAATATTGGTTACGATGCTGTTGGTGATATTGAAAACCTAATACAACCTTTTAGAAGCCGAGATGAGCCCGTTACAATAGGAGATAACCAACGCATAAACAATCTACTTAGTTTAAATCCTCCGTTCCTTAGTTTTAAGAAAAGCAGAACCAATTTTAACAATGCAGAATTAGCATCGTTAAACGCTATTTTCAAACCCATTAAACATCTAAAAATAAAATCTTTAGCATTCTTTAATTGGGATGAAACTAATTTTTTTCAAAATGGTATTACCACAGTTAACACCACAAATTCAAACTTTTCGAATACAGAAGATTATCAGCTTCAAAACAATAAAAAGGTAGGTTTTGGTAAAATTGATTTGACCTATGATTTGTCGAAAACAAAAATGTTAGAAGCAACAACAAAATTCAATAGTGGTACTTTTAATGACAATTCTAACTTAGTATTTAATGGTAATTCTACCATAGAAAATCTTGACTATCAAAACACGCTTTTCGATCAAAAAATAAATTACACCGACAAGTTCAAAAACAATAAAGTTCTGCTAGTTACAGGTAGATTTATAGATGAAAAAACACCTCAATTATATAAAATTAATCAGTTTTTTTATCAAGATTTATTTCCATCAACCACAAATGCGAACAATAGCCAACAACGAAGTGATGTTAAAATGCAATTCACTGGAATAAATGCGCATGTATTAGATCGAAAAAGTAACGGAGATTTATTGGAACTACAAGTTGGAAACGAATTTACCAAAGAAGAATTAACCTCTCAATTTTCTTTATTTAATAACGACTTACTTATTGATCAGCCAGTAGGATATCAAAACCAAACCAATTACAACGTAAACAACTTGTACGTAAAAGGTAAATATCGCTTAAAACTGAATGATGTTAGTATAACAGGAAACTTAAACGTTCATCAGCTCTTTAACAGCTTACAAACCGATAATGTTCGTCAAAATCAAAGTCCGTTTTTCATAAACCCAAGTATATCTTTAGATTGGGAAATAAATGATAACAATAAAATCACCTCTTCTTTCTCAAGGAATACAAGTAATGCCAAAACACAAGATGTGTATAGCAACTTTGTACTCACAGGGTTTCGTTCATTTACAAAAGGAACAGGAAGTTTTAATCAATTAAGTTCTTCAAATTTGGTTGTGAATTATCAACTTGGAGATTGGAGCGATCGTTTTTTTGCCAATACTTTCTTTATTTATAATAAAAATCATGATTTCTTCTCTACCAATACAACTATAGATCAAAACTTTGTACAAACTGAAAAAATTCTGATTCAAGATCGAGAGTTTTTAAGCATTAACTCGACATTAGATTTCTATTTAAAAAAGCTTGCTACGAATTTAAAAGCGAATATTAGCTATTCTAAAAGTGAATTTAAAAACAGTATTAACAATGGAAGTTTAAGAACAGTACGTTCTAACAATTACAACTATGGTTTAGAGCTTCGCTCTGGTTTTAAAGGTATTTTCAACTATCATTTTGGTACCAAATGGACCACTTCTGAAATTCAAACCAACATCAACAATGTATTTACCAACAATGTGAGTTTTTTAGATGCCTCTTTTGTTATAAACTCTAAATTCAATTTTCAACTGCAATCAGAGCGTTACGATTTCGGAAATGTAGATAATAACAAAGCCTATTACTTTCTTGATTTTGATATGCAATACAAACTAAGCGAGCAAAAAATTACCCTTGGTTTATCTGCTAAGAATTTATTGAACACAAAAGAGTTTAACACCTTTTCTATAAACGATATTGGAAGTTCGAGTACTACATATCGTTTACTTCCTCGTTATGCAATTTTAAAGCTTGGCTATCAATTTTAAGATGTAATTCTATAACAAATAAGAACGGTTTATGCTTGTATTACCTCATATATAAACCACCATTTATACACTATTTAAAACAACTCATACTTGTGTGCTTACCGAATTTATATAATTATGGTTTGCACACTATTTATTTTCTCCCTACATTTAAAACCGAAAATGATAAAGAAATAGACCAGTCCCCCTGTTCCTTTCCTTTTTCTTAGAAATTTTATGATTTAATAAATAACTGTGGTTTATACTGCTGAATTAGCAGTATATCCAACATAAAGGTTTGTATATACACAGTTAGCCACAATTAAAACGAACCAACAGAATGACAAGAATTATACTTTGGGCACTTACAATAGCTTCTTTAATTGGAATATACTTCTCATCTCAAATTAACACTTACCTAAACACAAATTTGTCTTTCTACAATTTTGAAGATGCAAATCTATTGCAGGTGATTTTGGCTGTTGTTGCAGGTGTTTTTGCAACTAAGGCAACTGATTCAAGTACTCAACTAAAAAGATTGATGAAAGTTCCTGAAATCAATGAAATGATTGCAAAAGCTGACTCTGCACAGGAACGATATGAAAAGTTGGAGGAACTAATTAAAGATGAAACTAAACGACAATTTGCGAGAGATATGCTGGTTAATCACAGAAAGCAATTGATAAACCACTGGGAGCAAATTACAGAAATGGAAAGAGTTCTTTCGGAAAATCTTGACACAGAATTTGACCCTAAAGTAAGAAAGCAGATTAGAAATTACATTCTTAAAACTAAATACATTGACTATGTTGGAAGAGGAGTTTTAGGCAACATTCCTTTAATAGGTGGAATGTTGGACTTTCTCTTAGGTCCACTTTGGGACACATATTATAGTAGAAATTTGGAAAAGTTTGAGAAAACCAAAAGAAAAGACAACAGTGGCTAACATTGTATAAAAATAATAGCGGCTTAGTCGCTAAAACGAAAATGAGTTTTATAAATCAAACAACAGTTATAATCGGAAAAGTAAGCACATAAAATCCGCTACTATTCTTATACGAGACCGTTGTGCTTCATTTGACAAAAAATAAACAAAGAACTATGTCAGAAGAATTTAAAGGTGAAAAAATAGAAAGAGATTTAACTACAAAACAAGTTTGGTTCTACCACGACACAGAAGCTGGCATAAAACAAATTTCCAAAGAAGTATTCAAAAAAGTTGACAAACTTATTCATTACCCAAGAGGCTTTGAAGGTAGAGAAAAATATAAGTTTATTAAAAAATTTACCTACTTAGGATTTGGGAAGAAACTACCTGTTGGAGTTGTCAAAGCTACTTCATATGGTTATGGTTTTACTAAAACTTTAAATCCATTTTCATACTTTATTGATGAAACATATGAAATTAAAGAAGTAATAATTGAAAAGAAAGGAAAAACTGAATTAGACGTTGATAATAAATTACTTTATTTAAATGAAACTAGCTTACAAAAATTACAAAATTCATTTAGTGATATTTATAAAAAAAATCGTGCTGAAATAGATTTTGTATTACAGTTAACTTTAAATAGTATTTTCCCAAAAGTAATTGACAAACCTGAAAAGACATATATAGAAAATGCTCTTGCTTCTTCCTTGGCAAGTTGGGGAAATTCTATTAATGAATTTTCAGATGGAGATAAAAAAGCTATCCAAGATTTATTTGACAAACTATCTATAGGAACAGACTTTTTAAGCAAAGAATCTTTGGCTAAAACAAAGGAAATTGTTGATAGTAAATTCATTCAAAAGACAATTGAACGATTTAATGAACTTTTTGCATTATCAACTGATGGAGAAAGTCTTGAAAAACATTGGCAAGTATTTCTACAAGAAAACAACTGGGTTTTTTCTTCAATATTCGCACAGCCAATTATTCTATATCAAAGAGAAGCTTATGTTGGAGGAAAAAGTCTTGACAATACAAATGGAAAAATGAATGATTTTCTAATTAAAAATAGTCTAAGTGATAATGTTTCTTTCTTGGAAATAAAGACTCATAAAACTAAACTTGTTGAGAATAGTTCTTACAGAGGAGAAGATGTTTATAGTGTTTCAAAAGACCTTTCTGGTTCGACTGCTCAAGTTCTAAATCAAAGGGATAATTTTCAAAAGGAATTTTATGCATTAAAGGCAAAAAGCAGGAAAAACGGAAATTTTGAAACCTTTAATTCTAAATGCATTGTATTAATTGGAAACTTGGCAGATTTGAATGAAGACCAAAGATATTCTTTTGAACTTTCTAGAAGCAATAGTAAGGATGTTGAAATTATAACCTTTGATGAATTAAAAGCAAAAATTGAGAGCTTTCAAGAATTATTAAATGAAGAATAAAAACGAACGCACAACAATGGGTATAAGTAATTACTTTTTCTCTTCTACTTCTGAAAAATTTAAAAGTAATATTAAATGAATAAAAAAAATTTAAAATATTCAGCAAAAATAAGAACCGAATCGACTCAATCTTTTGCCAACTTTCAGCAAGAAATTCTAAGGTCAGAAATGCTAATAAGCTATTTAGATGTTGGAAATATTCTTATTTCAGAGAATAAAAATGATGCTAAACAATATTTTACAAGTATTTACGACCATGTATATAACCCTAAAATTGTAAAAAAAAGCTTAAATAATAATTTGGAAAACTTTCTAAATGTAGAATTTTATGAAATCCATCTAAGCTCAATGATTTACGTGAATACAATCGATAACTTTACTACTTACTTTAAAGATATTCTTTCAGAGGTTGTACTTGCAAAACCTCAAATTTTAAAATCACAAGAATCCGAAAAGCTTGACTTCATTTTAAGCCATGAGTCAATGGATGATTTAATTAACTCGATAGCAAGTAAAAAAATTGAAGAGCTTTTTTATAAAGGAATAGAAGACATCGAAAAATTCTTTAAAACTAGATTAAACATAGATATTTTTAAAAATAAAGAACAAAAAGAAAACACCAATTTCTACATTAAACAAAGAAATTTAACGGTACATAATAGGCGAAAAGTATCAAAAGAGTTTGCTAAACAATTTCCAGGTTTTGAAAATCAAATTGGTAAACATCTAAATTTTAAATTTGATTATGTGTCTAAAGTGAATTTAATCTTATTTAACTTTTTAGCAGATATAGATCAAGAGATTTCTCAAAAGTTTAAACTTAAAATCATAAACTCTAAAAATTAAGCATATAAAGATCACCCCTCCATTTTCATCGATAGCTCAAACCAACGTTCTTCTTTAGTTTCTAGGTCTTCAATAATTTGTTGGAGCTCTATAGATTTGTCGTTAATTTCTTCAGGAGCAATGCTACCATTAGCAAATTGTCCTTCTATATCGGTTTTCTTTTTTTGGAGTTTTTCAATGTCAATTTCTAAAATTCCAAACTCTCGCTTCTCGTTATAGCTTAACTTTCCTTTTTGAGGTGTTTTTTCGCGTTTTACAGCTTCTTTCTTCTCAATCTTAGGTTCTGGAGTTTTAGAATCTTCATAAGCTCTAAAATCAGAGTAATTTCCAGGAAAGTTCTCCACTACTCCATTTCCTCTAAATACAAACAACGAATCCACAATTTTATCCATAAAATAACGGTCGTGAGAAACCACCATTAAATTCCCAGGATAATCCAACAAGAAGTTTTCTAATACGTTTAGCGTTACCACATCTAAATCGTTGGTTGGCTCATCTAAAATCAAGAAGTTCGGATTTTGTATCAACACCGCACACAAATACAAACGCTTTTGCTCACCTCCACTTAACTTCTCTACAAAATCGTATTGTTTTTTACGATCAAACAAGAAACGCTCTAGTAATTGCGCAGCAGAAATCCTTCTTCCTTTGGTTAATGGAATTTCTTCCCCAAATTCTTTAATCACTTCAATTACCTTCTGCCCTTCTTTGATCTTTATTCCTTTTTGGGTGTAATACCCAAACTTCACCGTTTCACCTACTACAATTTTTCCGCCATCAACAGGAATTTGTCCAGTTAGTAAATTTAAGAATGATGATTTTCCGGTTCCGTTTTTACCAATAATTCCAATGCGTTCTCCTTTTTTAAACACATATTCAAAACCATCTAAAATTACTTTATCGTCAAAGGATTTTTTCAGTTTGTGTAATTCTACAATCTTACTACCCAAACGCTCCATGTTAATTTCTAACTGAACTTCATGTTCTTGTCGGCGTTGGTGTGCTTTGGCTTTGATTTCGAAGAAATCATCAATTCTAGATTTTGATTTGGTCGTTCGTGCCTTTGGTTGACGACGCATCCAATCCAATTCTTTTTTATATAAACTCTTCGCTTTACTAAGATTCGTAGCCTCTAAAGCTTTTCGTTCTTCTTTGTTTTGTAAGTAATACGAATAGTTTCCTTTGTATTTATATAACTGTCCGTTATCTAACTCAATAATTTCATTACACACACGCTCTAAAAAGTAACGGTCGTGCGTTACCATAAACAAGGTAATTTTTTCACGAGCAAAAAAGGATTCTAACCACTCAATCATTTCTAAATCTAAGTGGTTGGTTGGCTCATCAAGAATTAATAAATCAGGTTTGTTAATTAAGATAATCGCTAATGCCAAACGCTTTTTCTGTCCACCAGAAAGTGTTCCTACTTTTTGCTGTAATTTATCAAGCTTTAATTTCGATAGAATTTGTTTGTACTGCGTTTCAAAATCCCAGGCATTGTGTTGATCCATTAAATCAAACGCTGCTTGATACGCTTCTGCGTCATCTGGATTCTGCAAAGCTTGTTCGTACTTTTGAATAATTGGAAGAATCTTATTCTCTGTTGCAAAAATAGTTTCCTCTATAGATTTGTTTGCGTCAAAATCATGCTCTTGAGATAAATATGCAATATGAATTCCTTTTCTGCTAATCACCTGACCAGAATCAGGAGTGTCTTTTCCGGCAACAATATTTAATATTGATGTTTTACCACTTCCGTTTTTAGCTACAAAAGCTATCTTTTGATCTTTATTAATTCCAAAAGACAAGTCATCAAATAAAACGCGTTCTCCGTAAGCTTTTGATATGTTTTCTACAGTAAGGTAATTCATAATGTATTAATAGCGTATTAAGGCAAGCAAAGGTAGTGTTTCAGAGTGAAATATTTTGTTACAACTACGTATTTAGAAATTAGATTCCGCATCTCCCGAAGCATCAACAACTATAAAAACAAAAACCCAAGCACATGGCTCGGGTTCTTGTCTTAATAATAAATTGGGGATTTATTACTTCTTAATCAGTTTTGTTCTAAATGATTTCTGACCATCAGTCACTTCAATCAAATACATTCCTTGCGTTAAGCTAGAAACATTAACTGTTCCGTTGCTTAGGTTTCCTCTTTGAACCGTTTGCCCGATTGTATTTACAATTCTGTATGATGTTAATTCTGCCTTAGAGTTCAACTTCACTTGTACAAAGTCAGTTGTTGGGTTAGGATAAGCTAATAAATCAATAGAAGCTTCGTTTCCTAATCTATCTGTAGTAGCTGTTACACCTTCTACACGAGCAGAGCTTACGATGTTAATTGTATAGTCTTCAACTTCTCCATCAGCAAAAGTTTCACAAGCTGTTTGAGCTGCGTTATACTTCATAGAAACACGCATTCTAGTTTGACCTAAAGTTGCATTAGCTGGTACGTTTACAGTAGCTGATAAGTTGTTTGCGCTAGAAGAAGATCCAGAAACTACTTTTTCACTATCCGCAAATGTTCCATCTTGGTTAAAGTCAATCCAAACTGCCCAGTGCTCTGTATAAGCTGTTCCGCTAAAACCTGCACTTACAACCATGCTGTTTGTACTTCCTTGAGCTAATGTTCCTACTTGAGCTGTAAAGTCAGAATATCCGCTTCCTGCTCCTGTTGCATTTGCAATTCCTCCTAATTCTACATTATCAATCCACTCAAACTGAGTTCTGTTACTGCTAGATGCACAGTAATTTACTGGAGCTGGAGTATTACTTTCTGTAGTAAATGAAACTGAACCAGCAGCAGATTGGTTTCCTGCAGCATCGTTAGCTCTTACTGAAATTGTATATGAAGTTCCAGCAACTAATCCTGTAATGTTAGCAGAAGTTCCTGTAACTGTTCCTAAACTAGAAGATCCTTGGAAAATTTCATATCCTGTAACACCAACGTTATCCGAAGAAGCTGACCAGCTTACTGTAGCACTAGTTTGTGCAATGCTAGAAGCTTGTACATTTGAAGGAGTTGTAGGTGCTTGTGTATCTGCAGTTGAACCTCCACCTGTTGTTACAGATAATGCATCAACAGCGATATCACTTGACCAACCGTTTCCTGTTGTTCCAACGATTCTTAATTTTACTTTTCCACCTAAGTATGCGCTTAAGTTTACTGAAACCGCATTCCATTGGTTTCCTTTATTTCCTGAATCAGACCAAATAGATGTCCAAGTTGATTCTCCATCTTTTAATGCTTGAACCGCTAACGATCCTACATTAGTTCCATACATATGGTTTTCGAAAGCAAATGTTGCTGAAGACTTTCCTGATAAGTCAAAACATGGGCTTTCTAAAATTGCAGTTGCATTTGATCCAATTTGACCTGTACTACTGTTTGAAGATGCTTCTAAGAACATGTAGAAAGATCCTTCTGCTCCAGTACTTGGTCCTGTGTTGCTAGATGGAGTTCCTCCACTATCTCTTACCCAATCTCCATCATCTCCAGAAGCTTGAGTCCATCCTGTTCCAGATTCAAATCCTTGACTGTAAGGGAAAGATGAAATTGTTGAAGAACAAGAACTTGCAGGTGGATTAGATCCTCCTCCATTAGTTTTATCAGATAAAGCTAAAGCACGTCTTGCACCACCAGCTTCTAAATAGGTATGCATTCTATCTCTTTGTCCTGCTGTGAATAAATTCATACAAGAATCATCGGAGTAATCCATATAGTTTTGAATCATATCTTCAGAACCACAAGAAGTATGTCCAGAAGCACAACCATAGTTTGGTGCATCAGATTCTGGAGTATCAGATACAAAATCATCTACACCACAACCTCCGTCACCCCAAATGTGACGTAAACCAAAATAGTGTCCTACTTCGTGCGTTGTTGTTCTACCTCCATCAAAAGGAGCTTGAGCAGTACCTGTTGTACCAAAATATTGATCTGCCATTACAACACCATCAGTTGATGCATCTGTATCCCAAGGGAACTGAGCAAATCCTAAAATTGTTGCTGTGCCAGTTGGAGTGTTTCTAATAATATTATCAACAACCCACATGTTTAAATATTCTGAAGTATCCCATGGATCAACACCACCTTGAGAAGATTTTTTAAGATCGTCTCCTTCACCTAATGAAGTATTCCAAGTTGATTTACTTACTTGTTTTCTAGTAATACCTGTAGTTGCATTTCCATTAGGATCAACCTCTGCTAAGTAAAACTCGATTTTAGTATCAGCCGCCTGAGACCATTTATTGTTCGCATCAGAATTTGTTCTACGGAAATCAGCGTTTAAAACATCTAATTGAGATTGAATCTGAGCATTACTAATATTGTTAGAAGAGTTTGTGTATAAAACATGCACCACTACTGGAATTTGATATACATCTCCTACTATTTTTCTTTGTGTATTTTTTAATTCAAGAATCTTCTTTTGAGTATACTTCTCCATTTGTTGCATATACTCTTCTGCAGCAGGATTGTTTTTAAATTTTTCTTTGATCATTTCGTCAGCGTGACAAGTACGTTTTTGCTGAGAAAATACCACACCAGAAAGGAGTAGCAATGCTAAAGTAATTTTCTTCATTTTTTTAGGGCTTTTTAATGAATTTTCGAAACTGTTACATATCCTATAACCAATTCGGTTCTTTATTGAAGAATTTATGAATGGGGATTTATAGGGTTGCCAAATATACAGTAATGTTAGTTTTATGTTAGAAATATGTTAACATATTGTATAAACTGACACATAAAACACAATAAAAGGTTATTTTTACATTATAGATTGCAAAACAAAAAGCCTTAAAAATTCAAAAACCCGAGTAAATTACTCGGGTTTTCTCAGTTAATAATAGGGTAAGGGTCTCTATTATCTCTTAACTAGTTTTGTTCTAAATGATTTTTGACCATCATTTACTTCTAAAATATACATTCCTAAAGTTAAATCAGAAACGTTAATTACTCCATTTGTTACTTCTCCTCTTTGTACCGTTTGTCCGATTGTATTTACAATGCTGTAAGAAGTTAATCCTGCATCTCTATTATTTAATCGTACTTGCACAAAATTTGTTGTTGGGTTAGGGAATGCTAAAAGATTAATAGCAGATTCATTTCCTAAAGCATCTGCATCTGTAGATACAGTATCTATACGAGCAGAACTTGTAATGTTAATAGTGTAATCTTCTACTTCACCGTCTCCAAAGTTTTCACATGCCGTTTGAGCCGCATTATACTTCATAGAAACACGCATTCTAGTATTTCCTAATGTCGCATTCGAAGGTACATTTACAGTAGCTGATAAGTTATTTGCACTAGAAGAAGATCCAGAAACTACCTTTTCACTATCAGAGAATGTTCCATCTTGATTGAAGTCAATCCAAACTGCCCAATATTCAGTATATGCAGTGCTTCTAAATCCTGCACTTACAATCATAGTATTTGAACTTCCTTGCGCTAATGTACCTACTTGATCTGTAAAGTCTCCATATCCTCCATTACGTCCAGTAGCATTAGCAATTCCTCCTAATTCTACATTATCAATCCATTCGTAAGTAACTCTACTTCCGCTTGAAGTACAATAAGAAACTTGATTACTTAATGTTGTAAATGTAACCGAACCAGCACTTGATTCGTTTCCAGCAGCATCTTGCGCTCTTACCGAAACTGTATAAGAAGTATTAGCCGATAAACCTGTTAAGTTTGCTGAAGTTCCTGTTACAGTTCCTAAACTTGTAGATCCTCTGAACACTTCATATCCTGTAACTCCTACGTTATCAGAAGAAGCGTTCCAACTAACTGTAGCTGTAGTTTGTGTTACAGCAGAAGCCTGTACATTTGATGGAGTAGATGGTGCTTGTGTATCTGGTGCAGAAGCTCCAATTACAACAGTATAATCTTCTACTTCTCCATATGAGAATGTTTCACATGAAGTTGGAACTCCATTATATTTCATAGAAACACGCATTCTTGTAGCTCCTTCAGCAGCACTTGCTGGTACTGTGAATGATCCAGAAACTGGTGTGTTTTGAGTAGCAGACTGTGTCCAAACAGTTTCTCCACTATCTGCAAAATCTCCATCTTGGTTATAATCGATAAATACTGCATATCCTTCGCTGTAAACAGTTCCTGTCCAAGTTGGTGTAATTGTAATACTTGCAGAAGCAGACTTCGCTAAAGAAGTAGACTGTGAAGTAAAGTCTGAATATCCATTTCCGTTTCCAGAAGCATTATTAATTGATCCGATAGCAACTCTACCGATATATTCGTCGTTTACATTATTTCCTTTAGAATCACAGTAGTTTAATTGAACCTCTGTTGTTGTAAAACTAACCGTTGAACTATAAGAAGAATTTCCTGAAGAACACTTGCTTCTTACTTGAACTTGATATTGTGTTGTAGCTGATAAACCAGATAATGTAGTTGAAGTTCCTGAAACTGCATTTACAGTCCAAGAAGTTGTTCCTGCTGGACGGAATCTTACATCATAAGTCGCTCCTGAAACTGCATTCCAAGAAATTGTAGCTTCAGAAGAAGAAACTCCTGAAACTGAAACTCCAGTTGGCGTAGTTGCGTTACAAACTGCAGGTGAAAATTTATCAGATAAAGCTAAACTTCTTCTAACTCCTCCAGCCTCTAAAACAGCTCTCATTCTATTCTTTTGTCCAACTGTATATAAGTTCATACATGAATCATCAGAGTAATCCATAAAGTTCTCTACCATATCCTCAGTTCCACAAGATGTATGTCCTGTTGCACATCCATAGTTTGCAGCGTCTGATGTAGGTGTATCAGATACGAAATCATCAACTGAACATCCACCATCTCCCCAAATATGGCGTAAGTTTAAAAAGTGACCTACTTCGTGAGTTGTAGTTCTTCCTTTATCAAATGGAGCAGATAAGTAAAAACCTGATCCTTTATCAGAACTTCCGAAGTATTGTGGACTCATTACAACTCCATCCGTAGCAGCGCTACCTCCTGGGAATTGAGCATATCCTAAAATTCCTCCTCCGATATTACATACCCACATGTTTAAATATTCAGAAGTATCCCATGGACTAACACCACCATTTGAAGAACTTTTCATTGCATCATTAGTTCCCCAAGATGTTCTTGTAGATGATTTTCTAGTAATTCCTGAAGTTGGATTACCATTTGGATCAATTGCAGCCAAAGCAAACTCTATTTGAGTATCTGCTGCTTGAGACCATTTGTTATTAGCATCAGAGTTAGTTCTTCTGAAATCTTCATTCAATACATCAATTTGAGATTGGATTTGAGCTTCACTAATATTCTCTTGAGCATTACTATAAATTACATGAACTACTACAGGAATTTTGATGATTTCTCCTTCAATCTTTCGTTGTCCATTTTGCATTTGAAGAAGTTTGTTTTGAGTAAACTTCTCAATTTCCATCATTCTTTCTTTAATAGCAGGGTTTTTTTGTTGTCTATACTCAAGATTATCCATCGAGTGACAGTTCCTTTTCTGTTGAGAAAAGACAACACCAGTAAGTAAAAAAAATAATAAAGTAATTTTTTTCATTTTGTAAGGGTTTTTAATGGTTTTCGTTAAACTATTTGATTTCCCACAACAAAATAGGGCTCTTATTGAAGAATTATTAGAAGGGGTAATCAAGGATTCCAAATATACCCCAATGTTAACATAATTTAACACTTTTGTTAAATTTTTGTATGAATTGCAGGTTTTTGTTAAATTTTATGTTAAAAAAGTATTACAAATTGCAAATATCAGCACAATAAAAAAAGCAAAAACCCGAGCAATTGCTCGGGTTTTTCTTTGGTTTAAGTAAAAATTGAAGGGTTTCTATCTTTTAACCAATTTAGTGTTGAATAATTTTTGTCCGTCATTAACTTCTAAGATATACATACCTAGACCAAGTTGCGAAACATTAATTCTATTATTAGTTAACTCTCCAGATTGAACAGTTTGACCAATTGTATTTATAATTCTATAAGAAGTTAATCCAACATTTCTATTACTAGATCTTACTTGAATTACATCTTTAGCTGGGTTTGGATATGCTACAAAGCTAGTCGCAGCTTCATTTCCTAACACGTCAGCATTTGTATTATTAAACGTAGTAAATAAGCTAGACGTAGAAGAAGTAATATTAATTGTATAGTCTTCTACTTCACCGTCTCCAAAGTTCTCACAAGCCGTTTGAGCAGCGTTATACTTCATAGATACACGCATTCTAGTTTGACCTAAAGTAGCATTAGAAGGAACGTTTACAGTAGCTGATAAGTTATTTGCACTAGAAGAAGATCCAGAAACTACTTTTTCACTATCTGCGAAAGTACCATCTTGGTTAAAGTCAATCCATACTGCCCAGTGCTCTGTATAAGAAGAACCACTAAATCCAGCACTTACAATCATAGTATTAGTACTTCCTTGCGCTAAGTTTCCTACTTGAGCAGTAAAGTCAGAATATCCGCTTCCTGCACCAGTAGCATTAGATATTCCACCTAACTCAACGTTATCAATCCACTCATAAGTAGTTCTGCTTCCGCTAGAAGTACAATATGTTGGAGCTGGGTTATCACTAGAAGTAGTGAATGTAACCGATCCTGCGTTAGAAACGTTTCCAGCAGCATCTTGAGCTCTTACGTTAATTGTATAAGAAGTACCTGCAGTTAAACCTGTAAGGTTAGCAGAAGTTCCTGTAACGGTTCCTAAACTAGAAGATCCTTGGAATACTTCATATCCAGTAACACCTACATTATCAGTAGAAGCATTCCAGCTTACTGTAGCTGTAGTTTGCGTAATACTTGAAGCTTGAACATTAGATGGTGCTGAAGGTGCTTGAGTATCAGATCCTGCATCAACAGCAGTAACTTCGATATCATCAATTGCAACATCACTTCTCCATCCATTTCCTGTTGTACCAACTAATCTTAACTTGATTGTTGATCCTACGTAACTATTTAAATTAACAGAAACTGAATTCCATTGGTTTCCTTGGTTTCCTGATTGAGTCCAAACATTTGTCCAAGTTGATCCATCATTAGTAGAAACTTGAGCTGTTAAAGATCCCATGTTAGTTCCATACATGTGGTTTTTGAATGCAAATGTAGCCTCAGACTTTCCAGATAAATCGAAACATCCACTTTCTAAAATTGCTGTAGCGTTGTTTCCAATTTGTCCTGGACTATTATTAGTTGAAGCTTCTAAGAACATATAGAAAGACCCATCTGCTCCTGAACTTGGTCCAGTAGTTGAAGAAGGTGTTCCTCCACTATCTCTTACCCAATCTCCGTCATCTCCAGAAACTTGAGTCCATCCGTCATTATTTTCAAAGCTTTCAGCATATGGTAAAGATTCACATGCAGCAGGTGCAGCAGTAGTGAATGAAGTTGTAGAACTATAAGACGAGTTTGTTCCGTTTGGACACTTACTACGTACTTGTACTTCATATTGAGTACCGGCAGTTAACCCAGATAAAGTTGAAGAAGTTCCAGTTACTGCATTTACAGTCCATGAACCTCCAACTGGACGATGTCTAACATCATAAGTAGTTCCAGCAACAGCTGACCAGTTTACAGTAGCTCCTGTTTGAGAAACTCCAGTTACACCAACTCCTGTTGGAGTAGTTGCGTTACAAACTGCAGGTGTACCAGTTACACCAGTTACAATTAAAGAGAATGCTTGGCTTCCTCCTACTAAAGAACCTTTGTTAGTTACAGTAATTGTATAAGAACCAGAAGCTCCGTTAATATCAACTCTTTCATAAGGATCAACATTATTATCTTGTTGAGCACTTGTAGTAGGACCTGTTAACTTATATGGGAAATAAGTTGTTCCTCCTTTAGTTACTCTAATATCTAAATCATTTACTAAAACTGGAGTAGTAGAGTTTACAGTACTATTAGCAGTACCTGGTCTATCTGTCCAAGAAATAGAAGCTAATAATGGACTTGTTCCATCAGAATCAACAGTAATTGTGTAAGATTGACCACTATTTAAAGTTAATTCTTCAATCTTAGAACCATTTCCATTAGCTGTAATAGTTTCAGCAGCTCTCTTAGTGTTTAATAATCCCCATCCGAAAACAGCATCTGGTCCAGAAGCACCAGCGTCATCAGCAGTATGAAGAGCTAAACCTTTTAATGTAGCAGCTCTCATTAAACCACCACTATTTAAGTTTCCGTAGTGTTGTTGTAATAATAATAACGATCCAGCAACGTTTGGAGATGCCATAGAAGTACCTGTGATAGAATTATAAGCACTATCACTATTATCATAAGTTGAATAAACTCCAGTACCATTACCAGTAATATCCGGTTTAATACGCATATCATCAGTTGGTCCTTCACTACTTGAACTATTGATAGAAACAGAAACTAAATTTCCATTTGCATCAATGTTAGCATCTTGAGCATTTGCAACTACTAAGTTATTCTTAGAAGTTGAGTGTCCAGTTAACTTATCCCATCCAGATCCACCAGTTGGGTTTTGGTTAGCTGTATTATCATTTCCATCGTTACCAGCAGCAACAACCATTAAATAGTTTGGAGCATTAAATAAGATTTCATCCCAATCACGAGATTCATCGATATATCCTCCAAAATAGTTTTGTGGTAATTGTACTTGTCCAAATTGATTTCTGAAAGCAAAACCGTAAGAGTGGTTAGAAATAATCATTCCGTTACCAGTCTCTGTAGTTGCCTCAGACTTATCATTATTCCAGTCAGCCGTTCTTGCTTTTGCATGAGGTGCCATACCTTTTGCATTCGCAACAACTCCAGAAGCAACAATTGTTCCTGTAACGTGCTGAGCATGGAAACTGTTTCCGTTTAATGTAGAACCGTCAATTGTAGTAACACGATTATTTCCACCAGCACCATCAAATTCTTGGTGAGTGTTACGTGTTCCACCACCATCCCATACGTTGGCAGTTAATCCTTGTCCCATTAAATTTAATCCTAAAGATCCTCCTGAATGTAAGTGATCTGTTCTTGTTGATTTTGCAGCATCAACATTAAAAGTAGTGTAATAGATTGGCTTTCCATTAACTACTCTTTGAAGTTCCATAAAAGTTCCATCTTCTCTTTTGATAGTTGTTTTCCAACCTTTTTGTTGAGCAATTCTAATTGCTTCTTTCTTTTGAAGATTTTCCTTTGTTTTTAAATTCTTTTGAATTGATTGAAGCTTTACCAAATCGTATTCACTACGAATTTTTTGGATCTGCTCCTCGCTTTGTGCAAAGGTGTTGCTACCTAGAAATAGCAAACCAGCAGAAAGCAGTAACTTTGCAGTGTACTTGTTTCTCATTGTGAAGGGTTATTTTGAGTTAAATAAAACTTAAAGCCGTTTCACATTAAAAAATGTTAAAACAAACCTTAAAATTTTGTTAATAGTGTGCCAAATATAATTTTTTTTTACTTACAGCAAAATAATTGTTTGATTTCATACAGATTTTTAGAACATCTTATATATTAGTTGAATTATATGTAATCTTAAAGTTAATTAATGCTAATCCTTAAAGATTTTTCCGTTTCTATTAAAAATAAACCCATCCTTAAAAACGTGTCTTTTACCGTTCAACCCAATAGTATTCTTGGGCTGGTGGGAGAAAGCGGAAGTGGAAAATCAATTACTTCTTTGAGTATTATGGGATTACTTCCCAAAGCAGAAATTTCGACTGATGGATCCATAAAATTCGAAGAAAAAAATATTTTAAATTTTAGTGATAAAGATTTTCTGAGAGTTAGAGGAAATGAAATTTCTATGATTTTTCAAGAACCAATGACCTCTTTGAACCCAAGTTTAACTTGTGGTTATCAGTTATACGAAGTATTTAAAAATCACACAAAACTATCGAAAACTGAAATCAAGGATGAAATCATAAGTCTTTTTGAGAAGGTAAAACTTCCTAGGCCAGAAGCAATTTATAAATCGTATCCGCATCAAATAAGTGGCGGTCAGAAACAGCGCGTTATGATCGCTATGGCAATTGCATTAAAACCAAAGCTTTTAATAGCTGACGAACCCACAACTGCCCTTGATGTAACTGTTCAAAAAGAAATAATTCATCTGTTAAAGACACTGCAACAAGAAACAAAAATGAGTGTTCTTTTTATTTCTCATGATCTGAATTTGGTTAGCGAAATTGCTGACGATGTCGTAGTGATGAAAAAAGGGAAAGTAATAGAATACGCAAATGCAAAAAATATCTTTAACAGTCCGAAACAGGATTACACACGTGCCTTAATTAACTCTAGACCAAATCCTAATAAACGATTTAATAAACTACCCACTGTTGAAGATTTTATAAATGACTCTGTTGATTTCAGTATTGAAGCATCAGAAGAACGAGAAAAATATCATCAAGAGATTTACAATAAGCCTCCATTATTAAAAATCAAAAACTTAAAAAAAGAGTTTATTACAAAACGTTATTTATTTGGGAATTCATCTTCTGTAAAAGCAGTTAATGATGTTACTTTTTCTATTTATGAAGGAGAAACATTAGGACTAGTTGGTGAATCTGGTTGTGGAAAAACAACGTTAGGAAGAACCATTTTACAACTAGAGAAAGCAACTTCGGGACAAATAATCTACAAAGGCAAAGACATTACTTCATTAAATAAAAGCGATCTGAAATCATTACGAAAAGAGATTCAAATTATATTTCAAGATCCATTTTCATCCTTAAACCCTAGAATACCTGTTGGTGAAGCTATAATTGAACCGATGAAGGTTCATAATATTCTTTCATCTTACAAAGAACGAAAAGAATATGTTTTAGAAATACTTGAAAAAGTTGGTTTGGAAGCTCAACATTTTTATCGTTTTCCTCATGAGTTCTCAGGCGGACAAAGACAACGAATCGGTATTGCTCGAACTATAGCCTTGCAACCAAAATTTATCATTTGTGATGAATCCGTTTCGGCTTTGGACGTTTCAGTACAAGCTCAAGTCATAAATTTATTGAATACTCTTAAAAAAGACTATGGTTTTACCTACCTGTTTATTTCACATGATTTATCTGTAGTTAAGTACATGTCTGACAATGTAGTAGTGATGAACCAAGGAAAAATAGAAGAAATAGGTGAAGCGGACGAACTTTACAAAAACCCAAAAACACTGTATACTAGAACTTTAATAGAGGCTGTACCAAAAGATATATAACTTTTTCATTACGCCTAATTATATAGTATATTGCATCACTGAAAAACAAAAGAAAGAATTAATGAAAATTATTGTTCCTATGGCCGGTGTTGGTTCTAGATTAAGACCACACACTTTAACAACTCCTAAACCTTTAACTGTTATTGCTGGAAAGACTATCGTTCAGCGATTAGTTGAAGATATTAGTAAAGTAATTGATCAGAAAATTGATGAAATTGCTTTTGTTATTGGGCCTGCAAAAAAAGGATTTCCGTCTGACACAAAAGACAAATTAATTGAAATTGCAAAAGGATTAGGAGCAAAAGGATCAGTTTACGTTCAAGAAGAAGCTTTAGGAACAGCGCATGCTATTTATTGTGCTAAAGAATCATTAAGCGGGCCTTGTGTAGTGGCTTATGCTGATACTTTATTTAAAGCAGATTTTACATTAGATACAAATGCTGATGGTGCTATTTGGGTTAAACAAGTTGAAGATCCTAGTGCTTTTGGTGTTGTTAAATTAGAAGAAGGTTTTATTACTGACTTTATAGAAAAGCCAAAAGATTTTGTTTCTGATTTAGCTATCATCGGAATTTATTATTTTAAAGACGGAAATAAACTTAAAGAAGAAATTCAATATTTAATTGATAACGACTTAAAAGAAAACAACGAGTATCAATTAACAAATGTTTTAGAATCTTTAAAGCAACAAGGTGCTAAATTTATACCTGGAAAAGTAAATGCTTGGATGGATTGTGGTAAAAAAGATCCAACAGTAGATACAAATAAACAAGTACTTGGGTTTGAAAAAGCAGATGGAAATAACTTAGTGTCTTCGGATGTAGTTTTAGAAAACTCTGAAATTATCCAACCTTGTTACATTGGAAAAAATGTAGTTATAAAGAACTCAAAAATTGGTCCTTATGTATCAATTGGAGAGAATAGTGTAGTAGAAAATGCTACAATTACCAACTCATTAATCCAAACTAATGTTCAAATTAGTAATGCTAGTTTTGACAATGCCATGATTGGTAATTATGCAAAATATAACGGAAAATTTACCTCTATCAGTATCGGTGATTATACAGAGCTTATATAACATAAAAAACAAATTCAACTTAAACACCAATGTTTATTATTGGTGTTTGTTGCTGTTTTTTATTGCTCACTTTTCATTTGGTCAAGATAGTATTGTTTTAGAGTCGAGTATCAGCGAGAAGAAAATGATCAAATTTGAAGAACATTTCTTTGAAGCCATTACTCAAAAAGCAATAGATAATTACGAAAATGCTATTGATAATTTAGAAGAATGCAACGAAATTCTTCCGAATAACAAAGCTGTTTTATTCGAGTTGTCTAAAAACTATTATTACCTCAATAAATTTCCCGAAGCTTTAATATATGGCGATAAAGCCTTGAAATTAGAACAAGATAACGTTTGGATTCTTGAGCATATCGTAAATATTCATAAGAAGAACAGAAATTTTGATGATGCTATTATTGTTCAGCAAAAAATAGCCGAAAAACACCCGAAGAAAAAGCGCGCCTTAGTTTTCTTGTATTTACAAAACAACAATAGAAGTGCTGCAATGGAAGTGATGAATCAACTTGCAGAAGCAAAAATGTTAGATTCAAGATTACGTTCGCTTCGAAAACGTATGCAAAACATAGCTAAAAAAGCATCGAATTCTACTGCTGTAAAGACAAATAGTAACGGTAAAAAAGATTTAAAAATGCTTTTTGAAAAAGAAAAGTCTTTTTCCGTGCTTACCGATTTACTTGCTGAACTTGACAAGGAAGACAATGAGCTTTTATTAAATTATAGTGAGCGAGGAATGTCTCTCTTTCCTGCTCAACCTATAGTGTATTTAATGAATGGAAAAGCGTTAAATAAAAACAAACAATTTAAAAAAGCTATTGAAAGTTTACAAAATGGTATTGATTTTGTGATTGATGATAAATCATTAGAAAAGCGTTTTTATACTGAACTAATTAAAGCATATAAAGCTTTAGGAGACACTAAAAACGTAAATAAATATCAAAAAAAACGTAAATAACACATGAAGTTATATCGCTATCTTTTAGTTGGATTACTTGCTTTTGCATCATGTAAATCCTCTAAAACAGCTACAGAAGGCACTGGTGTAGTTGAAGAAATGTCTTCTAAAAAAATCATTAGAAAGCACAACAATAATAAGTTTCCAAAAACTATAGATGCTAAGCTTAAAGTAAATTACAAAGACGCCAAAGAAAGTCTTGGTTTCTCTGTAAAAATGAAAATGGTTAAAGACGAAGTTATTTGGTTAAAGGGAACTAAAATCATCACAATTTTTAAAGCTAAAATTACTCCTGAAAAAGTAAGCTTCTATTCTCCTTATAAAAAGAATTATTTCGAAGGAGATTTTGCAATGCTCAAGAAATTACTTGGAGTAGATATCAATTTTACACAGTTACAAAACTTGCTTCTTGGTCAGGCAATTTATAATTTGAAAAAAACTAAGCAAGAAGTAGAAATAGCAGACAATGCTTACAAGTTATTTCCAAAAAATCAATTGTCTCTTTTTGATATTTTTTACCACATAAACCCTGCTCATTTTAAAGTGGACAAACAGTATGTAGTAAACTCTTTAAAAAATCAACGATTAGATGTTTTTTATCCTAGTTATATAGAAAAGAACGACTACTTGTATCCGGAAAAAATTCAAATCAAAGCCAAAGAAAAAAATAAATTTACTAATATTGATTTAAACTTACGTTCAGTTGAGTTTAATAAAAAGCTAGTAATGCCATTTAAAATACCGTCAGGTTATAAAGAAATTGAACTATAGTGAAACGTCTTTTTTACATATCTTTTTTGAGTTTTCTCTTTTTAGGAGTGTCAGTACATGGACAATCTAGAAAAGAGCTAGAAAAGCGCCGTAAAAAGCTGAATAAGGAAATCAAAAAGATTAATAACTTACTTTTTGAAACCAACAAGGAGAAAACAAACGCTTTAGACGATTTAAAAGATTTAAGTCAAAAAATTACTGTTCGTGAGCGCTTAATAGAAACTATTGAGTTAGAAAATGAAACACTATCTAAGGAAATAGCTCTAAATGAAAAGAAAATTGAGCAAAATAATCTTGAGCTTGCCAATTTAAAAGCCGATTACGGTGCAATGGTTTTTAAATCATACAAAAGTAAATCGCAACAAAGTAAGACCATGTTTTTACTGTCTTCTGAAAACTTTTTACAAGCCTACAAGCGAATAAAATATATTGAGCAATACAAGAGTTTTAGAAAAAAACAAGGACAGCGTGTTATTGCCAAAACCGCAGAAATTAAAAAACTGAATGATTCTTTAACCAAAAGAAAGAATCAGAAAAAGATTTTAATAAATACAGAGAAGACTCAGAAGAAAAAAATTGAAAACGAAAAAGAAGAGCAAGAAACTCTTGTAACTAAAATAAAAACACAAGAAGGAAAGTATAAAAAGCAACTTCAGAAGAAAATACGTGAAGAAAAAGCCGTTGCTAAAAAGATAGATAAAGCCATTAGAGCAGCCATTGCGAAAGCCAATAAAGGTAAAAAAGGAAAAGCCAAAAAAGGAGAGTTATTATTAAGTAAAGCAGAAAAAGCTTTAAAAGCCAACTTCGAGCAAAATAAAGGAAACTTACCATGGCCATTAGACGGTGTTGTAACACGAAAATTTGGTGTGCAACCTCATCCAACTTTTAAATCGATTACCATTAACAGTACAGGACTTCATATTCGTGGGAAACAAGGAGATGTTGCTAAAAGTATCTTTAATGGTAAAGTGTTAAGTATAACGAAGTCAGATAAAGGAACTAGAAGTGTTATGATTCAGCATGGAGATTATATCACAACTTATTCTAACCTGAGAGAAGTCTTTGTTAAAAAAGGACAAACCATAACTACTGGAACTTCTGTAGGAAAAATATTTACCGATCGAATCACAGGTAAAACAGATCTAGTTTTTGTACTTTTCAAAAACACAAATCGTTTAAACCCATCTGACTGGATAAGAGCTAACTAAATGAATAAAGCGTCAAATTTTATAATTGTAACAATCGCAGTTATTGCTGTGCTTGTTATTGGAAAAGGAATTTTAATTCCGTTTATTTTTGCATTAATTTTTTGGTTTTTTACTCGTGAAATTCGAAAAAGTATTTATAAAATTCCATTTGCCAAACGATTTATTCCTAAATGGTTAAGTAACGTTATTGTATTTACTTTAATCATCCTGGCTTTTGGTTTCGTTTCTGAAATTATTACCAATAGTGTAACTGACGTTACTAATTCTTATGATAAATACGAGCCTAACGTAGAAAAGATTATTACCGATTTAGGTAATTATTTGAATGTAGATATTATGACTTCCATAAAATCCGTTGTTGGAGACTTTAATTACGGATCTGTTTTAGGCGATATTGCTAATGGTGTAAGTGGTTTATTAGGAGATACATTTATGATTATCATCTACGCTCTTTTCTTGTTTTTAGAAGAGAAAAGCTTCACCAAAAAGCTATACATGATTCTAACGAATGGGAATAATTATGATAGTGTAAAATCAATGATTGATAAGATTGAAGATTCTATTTCAAACTACATTCGTTTAAAAACATACGTTAGTTTATTGACGGGAATATTGAGTTACTTCGTACTTCTCTTTGTTGGAATTGACAGTGCGCCATTTTGGGCATTTCTTATCTTTTTATTGAATTACATTCCAACTGTAGGATCTTTAGTAGGAACATTATTTCCAGCAATTTTTAGCTTATTACAATTCGGTGAGTTTACTCCGTTTTTAATTATTGCTATTGCCGTTGGTGCAATTCAGGTTGTAGTTGGTAATATTATCGAACCACGATTATTCGGTAAATCACTAAACTTAAGTCCACTAGTTACCATTCTTTCCTTAGCTGTTTGGGGAAAAATATGGGGAATTACAGGAATGGTCCTTTCTGTACCAATTACGGTAATAATGATTATCGTGTTCTCTCAATTCGAAAAAACACGAGCTATTGCAATAATGTTATCTGAAAATGGTGAAATCGATAAAATAAGCCGTTCTAACCAACAAACAAAGCTTTAAGCTCTGTAGCTTCATTTGGAGTCATTTTACCTGCTAAAACCAAGCTTAATTGCTTTCTGCGCAGTGCTCCTTCGTATCGTTCTTTTTCTAAATCCGTTTCTGGTTCAATTTGCGCGATAGGTACAGGCTTTCCTGTTTCGTCTACGGCCACGAAAGTGTAAATCCCTTCGTTTACTTTTGTTTTTTCTCCAGACTGACGATCTTCAATCCAAACGTCAACGAAAACTTCCATTGATGATCGGAAAGCTCTAGAAACTTTTGCTTCAAGAGTAACTACACTTCCTACTGGAACAGATTTTGTAAAAGCCACATGGTTTACAGAAGCCGTTACAACAATTCTTCTTGAATGTCTTCTTGCAGCAATACTACAAGCTCTATCCATTCTTGCTAATAACTCTCCACCAAAAAGATTATCTAAGTAGTTTGTTTCTCCTGGTAAAACTAAATCGGTAAGTACAGTTAATGACTCTTTAGGATGCTTTGCTCTCATCAATAATAATTTCAATAATTACTTTGGGCAAAGATAGACAATGCTCTTTTAAAGAGCTAACAAGAAGTCGTATTAAAAATAGAGAAAAGTTTATTCTTCTTATTCTTCGTTTACTAGAATCCAAGCATCAGCAGAAACCTCATTTCTTACTGTTTCAATTGCTTCATCTGCAGCTTCTTTACTTGCGTAACTTCCCACAGATACTTGAGTAAGTCCCCATTGGTTTCTACCTAAGATTTTAGCATCTTCATAACCTTTCGCCTTTAATTGCTTAATTTTCTTCTCAGCATTTTTCTCTAACTGAAAAGCTCCAGCAATAATGTGGACTAAGTTATTTTCTTTTGCAACATTAAGACTAACCGTTGGAAGTTGATCGTCAATTACAAATGTTGCCTTTTGAATTTTTTGCTCAATAGCATCTTGCTCTTTAGCAAACTCTTGAAGTTTGTTGTTTTGATTGTACTGATTTGCACCCAAAACTCCAGCAATTAAAATCGCAGCACCAGCAGCATACTTTAAGAAATTTCCTGCTCCTGCAACTTTTTTATCTTCTTCGTTCGAAGGAGTTAACACTTTCACTTTTGGGTCTACTACAACCTCTTCCTGTGGAATCTTTGTAAGATCAGAAACCTCAGCCAAACCAAATGAATTCAAGTCAAAATTCACTTTTCCACTTGGCTCAAAATTTAATTGATTTTCATCATTTGTTGTTAATGTACCTAAACCATCAATTACAAGAGCATTAGACTCTAATTGGTTTTTCCACTCAGCAACAACTTTAGCCACTTTATCATTGGCTTCATTAAATGAAATCTTTTCAATTGAAGCTACATGATTTACGAATAATCCATCATTATGATTTAGCTGTGCGTTAAATGATACTCTTTTTGCAGGAGGATAAATTACCTCTCCTTCAATAGTTGCTCCAATCTTATTGGCAATAAAACCACCAAATCCCGGAACTATCACACAATCATAACGATATAATAAATCTTGTATATAGCTTTTCAATGTCATAACTACAAAGTTAGTTTTTTTGTTTGTCATTTCAAAAAACCAAAGTCCAATTTATCAAACAAAAAAGTTGTACTTTCGCTATGCTATTAAAAAAGAACATGCTAGAAGAAGAATTATTTGCAGTACTCAAACTGCAAGCTACACCTAATGTGGGTGACATTATTGCTAAAAAATTAATTCGTGTTATTGGCTCTGCTGAACAGATTTTTAAAGAGAAAAAATCGTCTCTTTTAAAAATTGATGGAATCGGGGAGTTTGTTGTGAAACAACTTCAAAACATTGAGATTATAGAACAGGCAGAACATGAAATGAATTACATTCAAAAAGGAGCTATTAAATACACTTATTTTCTTGATGAAAATTATCCCAGTAGATTAAAACATTGTGTTGATGGGCCTTTGTTATTGTTTTATGATGGAAACGTAAACTGGAATCAAGAAAAGATAATTTCTATTGTAGGAACTAGAAACTTAACTAATTATGGAAGGTCTTTTTGTAATGATTTAGTCGAACACTTGGCTGCATATAATCCAATAATTGTAAGTGGTTTTGCTTATGGAACTGATATTTGTGCTCATAAAGCCGCAATTGAAAACAACCTACAAACTTTTGCTGTTTTGGCTCACGGGCTAGATGATTTGTATCCTAAAGTCCATAAGAAATATATGCGGAGTGTAATGGAAAATGGTGGATTTCTAACAGAGTTTTGGCATAAAGAAAAACCGTTTCGTGAAAACTTCTTGAAGCGAAATCGGATTGTAGCTGGAATTTCACAAGCAACAATTATAATCGAATCGGCTGAAAAAGGAGGTTCTTTGGTAACTGCCGATATTGCCAATTCATACAATAGAGATGTTTTTGCTTTACCAGGAAGATTTGATGATGCCTACAGTAAAGGCTGCAACAATTTAATCAAGAACAATCAAGCACATTTACTGAATTCTCCTGATGATATTGTAAAAATGTTGAACTGGGATGTTCCACAACAACAAGAAATTATTCAACCCAAACTATTTATTGATTTAAACCTTGAAGAGCAAAAAATCTACGATTATTTGCAAAACAAC
This sequence comes from Tenacibaculum sp. 190524A05c, assembly GCF_964036595.1. NCBI lineage: Bacteria > Pseudomonadati > Bacteroidota > Flavobacteriia > Flavobacteriales > Flavobacteriaceae > Tenacibaculum > Tenacibaculum platacis. Next base: position 2,686,469 of record NZ_OZ038523.1, read on the forward strand.
GGCAAGCAGTTATTGGATGTTATTGCAATGGACTGCGAGATTCCTGTATACAAATTGTCATCTGTATTAATTCAAATGGAACTAAAAGGAGCTGTAAAATCTCTACCAGGAAAAATGTTTGAAGTTTAACCTACTCAATCATCAAATTTATAGGTAAATTATACTTGACTTTTACTCGTCGATTATCATTTTCTCCAGGAATGAATTGAGGAAGTTTCATCAATATTGATCGCACTTCTTCTTTTAATTTTGGATGAGGAGCTCTTACTCTTATTTTTTCAACATTACCAAAACTATCTATTACAATTTGGGTGAAGATTTTCCTTTTTCCAGGAGATAATCCAAGATTTTGATATGACTCGGCATGAAGTTTTTTAACTAGAAATTCCTTAATTTTTCTTTCAAAATTATCCTCCCAAGATTCATTAGCTCTTTTAACAACTCCTTTAAATCTTGGAACTTTATCAATAAGTGAAAAATAATGAGGTTCGTCATATTCTTCAAGAACTGGTTCACCTGTGACTTCAACTATAATTCCCGTAGTTTTAGGTGGTGGAGGTAGTGCTCCTAAAACTGTTATAGTGTTATCATTTTCTGGTATTTTGATATTCTTTTCATTCTTCTTTATAGTTGAATCCATTTGTATAATTGAGAACAAACCGTCTATGGTTTTATCAGTTGTTTCCATAGAATCTTTCACAATTATTTTCTCAATTTTCTGAGTTTTACCTTCAGTTTTACAACTCAGCAAACTGGTTCCCATTACCACTAAAACTATTAAAATAAACATCTTTTGAAAGGATAATTCTCTTTCAAAAATGGTATTAGGTAATTCAACAACTATACTATCCAATTGCTTTTTATAAAAATGACCGCATACTCGTTTGCCCTGATTTTGTTGCAAGTATTCCTGAATTTGTTCAGGTGATTTTTTAGTGAAATCAATAACTGTTTTAGCACAGGATTTACAAAAACGTCCTTTCTCAACAGAAGTCATTTCTTTCCAATTCTCATGACAAGGTTCTGGAATGCTAATTTTATAGTTTTTCATAGTAGTGTAGTTTTCCTTTACAGGAAACAAATTCTATTCCAAAAATCTTCGTTTAAATGCTTACATTTGAAAAAAGACCCACTCATGCATTCCGAAGAAAAGTTAATGTCGAAGAAGAAACCTGCGTTTCCAATCAATCATTTTTTAAATGAATATTTGATTGAACACAGCAGGAACATTAAAATCCCAATTTTTTATGAAGACTTACTACGATTTCAAGGATCTGTAGTAGTGTACGATAAAAATGACGAAGATACACTTTGGGTTCGTGTATATTATTCAGACTTCGATCGAGAAGAAATAGATTTGAGTTTAAAAAAGGTCTACAATATTTTACACTCCAACGGAAATGAAGACAATATTCAGTATTTAAACATTGATGCTGTTGACTATTGTACCTTCGGAAATTCTAAACCATTTCGTGTAAAAGTTCGTAATGTTTTAAATGACAACTACACCTATTTTTACGTAAAGAAAACCGATGCTTCTCGTGTTTATGGCTTAGAACTCGAACATATTTTATCTCCTTATAACTTGAACTTCTTAGTATATAAAGACACACTTATTGAAGAGCACATTGCTGGAATTCCTGGAGATACATTTATTAAAGAGATTTTACCCAATTGCTCGGAACCTGAAAAATCACAAATTGCAAAAGAGTTTGTAAAGTTTAACGAACGTTGTATGATTCGTTTGCTAGGAGATATGCGTTCTTACAATTATGTAATTGTTCCTACGCATGATTTTGATAGTGTTGTTTATAAAATCAGAGCAATAGATTTTGACCAACAATGTTTTGAAGGAAAATTTAAAGTGTATTATCCGCAATTCTTCAAGGAAAATTTTCCAATGGTGAAATTAGTAGGAGAGAAGCTTTTAGAAAATTCCATAGAGCAATATAAAATGGAGGAAAGATCTATTGTTGCTAAACGTATTTTGTCATCTGAAGATCGTATTGACGAATTAGTTTTCTGTATGAAAAACGATGAGATTTCAACAAATGACAACATCGAAAAGTTAAAAATGCAGGTCTACGAATTTACCCGTGATATTTCTTTTAAAAAGAGTAAAAATATGGGTGAAGTTTTAGAAAGTGCCCTAGATTTTGTTCGTAGAAATTATGAAGATGTTTCTACACGATAGTTCACTTATTTAATGCACTTATTCGACTATAAACTTTTTAGAATAATATCACTTCCAGCATACGTGTCATCTAACTCTCTCCAATGTCTTATCCTTGGAATTTTAATATCATCTGATATTTGAAATTCTCCTTCAAAAACTAATCGTTCACCTTTGGTTGGATCATCTGGAAAAACCATTTCTAGTCCTATAATTTTATCGCTTTTTTTAGCAATAAAAACATTCCAATGTTTAGAGAATAGTGGTTTATTAAAAATAACATTCAACTTGTATGATTCTTCTTTATTGAAGGTAGTTTCTACCACATCTTTGGAAACTATAACTCCGTCCGATTGCAACGACATTGGTAATCCTAATAAAACATTATAAAACCTTTGATATCCAGTATTTCTTTCAGGTTGTAATCGGTATTTTTTAACTAAAAGTGAATCGGTTTCCACTTGATCATTCAGATAGGTAAGTAGCCTTCCATCTTTTTGAACAATGTGAGTAGAAATATGCTCGTCTCTATTTCTTTTCAACTCAAAAGAATTTTCACGATTATTCATTTTCACTTCTGAAAATCGTTTTGCATTTCCAACTCGTGGCTCTTGAATGTAAATTGAAAAACTAGCTTTTTCCCAATTACCATTTGGGTCGTGAATACCAATACTTTTTGCTAATATTTCACTTGAAGTAGGAAGTTGTTCTTTCGCCTGACAACCTAAAAAAACAATAGTCAAAAGGAAAAAAAAGTATCTCATAACATGTCGATTAGTTCTTTATAAAGGAACACAAAAAACAGAATTCTTGTTGTTAATCAGAAGTTAAAGTTCACTATCCTTTCTTACTGCGTATACTTTCAATAACTACAGTTGCTAAAATTAATCCTCCACCTAAAAAAGTATTTAAGGTTGGAATTTCACTAAGAAATATATACGCCAAAATAATTCCAAAAATCGGTTGAATACTGCTAATAATACTTGTGGTTGACGCCGTAAAAAACTGTAAAGAATACACCATTAAACTATGACCAATCGCTGTAGTTAAAAAGGCCAAAAGCAGTAAATATGGTAATTGACTTTGGAATCCAGAAATGTCCATAAAAAACAACGTTGGTAGTAAACAAATACTGATGATTATAGTTTGATAGAACATCAACAATACGCCGTTGTATTGATGTACGTATTGCTTTAATATTAATATTCGAATTGAATAACACAATGCTGAAACTAATCCGAATAATATTCCTTGAATTGTGGAGCTTTCAAATGTCAAATCAGGTGATAAAATGTAAAGACCAAGTAAAACTAAAATACCTAAAACAATGTAAATTGGATTGAATTTTACTTTCAAAAACAGAGGTTCTAAAAAAGCTGTCATTACTGGAAATGTGTATAAAGACAACATTCCGATTGCAACATTAGAGAGTTTCAATGCGTAAAAGTAAGTTACCCAATGTACGCCCATAAATACACCTGCAATTAAAAACGGTAACCGATGTTTACTCGATTTGAGTTTGAAATTAACTCGTTTGTATTTTAAAAAGACAAACAAAATAATCATCGCAAAAGTGGCTCTAAAGAAAATAATAACCTCGGAAGGCATGCTTATATATCTTCCTAAAACACCTGAAGTACTGATAAAAAATGTAGCAACTATTAACCCTAGAAGTTTATCTAAATAATTGTTTTGCAAGGAATTATTTTTTAATGAATTAAGGGCGAAAGATAGTAATATTTACAACTTAGTTCATATAATTCTCTTTCTTTTTAAATGCTAGATTAAGATTCCCGCCTCCGCGGGAATGACAATAAAATATAAAGGTCGTTTTACCTCGTCTTAATGACGATTGTAGTTCTTTAAGTCAATTAACCTAATCATCAAAAAGCTTTCGTAATTGACGTTGGGTTTTCTTTGAATCTACTTCTTTGATATCGATTTCCATTCTTTCTCCTTTTAGAGATAAAACTATTAATGCAGGAATAGAAGAAATATCATAAGCTTTTACAATCTTAGATCGTGTTCCATCAAAGAATAACTGTAATGCTGTTTTTTTGAGTTCTGAATCTTTCACAATTCCAGACCATTTTTCAAAGTCTTCTTTTTTATCTACAGATACGCCAACGAAAATAATGTTCTTGTCCTCAAAGTTATCTCTTAATTTTTCGATGTTTTTAAACTCATTTACGCAATCTTTACAAAAAGACGCCCAAATGTATAAGAAAATATAATTTCCTTTAAAATCGGCTAATTTTATCTCTTCTCCGTTTGTGTTTAAATAACTAAATCGAGACAGGTTTTTAACCGATTCTTCTTGACGAATTTCGGCCAATCTCGTTTTTGCTTTTGCAATCAATCGATTGTCTTTAGAGTAGGCTTTAATGAAATCTAAATAAGCACGCATTCTGCTCGGTTCGTCTTTAGACATAGTTTCATACAATCGCTCCAACAATCCTTTTTGAATAGCTTCAGTTCTAATAGAAGCAACGATTCCTTCCATTACAGGATAATCATTAGTTGCTTCAATATCTTTTTGCCATTTTAAAACGGCCAATTTGTTATACGATTCGTATGTATCAGAAAACAATTGATTATCGAAATGTATGCTATTTAACGGTGCTAAAAATGCTTCTGAAACTTGAATACTATCTGTATACTCATAATGCTTTTTCGCTATCTCGAATTTCAAAATGTCTAGATAATATCCATATTGCAAATTCTTAGATTCTTCATTCACAAAACTTTCATCGAATCCGCTTCCAAACAAAGTTCCATAAAAACCTTTGTAATACTGATCAAGTCGACTTAAATATTGGTTTTCATTTCCTTCATAAAACTCTTTTGGATGAAACGGTTTTGCATTTCCGTCTTTATCTAAAAGCTCAGCATTTTTACTATGCATATAGGTATTTCTTCCTGCACCTCGTTTTCCTGTAAAACTTAGTGATTTTTGAAAATTATCGGCATCAAAAGAAATAGAAAACTCATCGTTTTTCTTTAAATACAAGAGTACTTTTTCATCTTCCTTTTGAAGAAAATAATATCCATCTTCAAAGTTGATGTCAACATTAAAATTCAAAGCTTCAATAGTAATGGTTTCTAGAATTTCATTGTTGATTTTAGTTAGGTAAAACTCACTATCGATAGAATCGTTCGTAATGTTAAACGACAATCGTTGCCCGTAAACGAAGTTTACTAAACACAAAAAAAGAAGAATAATTATTCGTTTCATTTACCTAACTTTTTAAAATCAGCTCTCTTACATCATAAACAGTACCAAAAGATACTATTTTTAAAACAGAGTTTTTATTTAGATTCCCATTTTCATGGGAATGACAATATCATCCACTTCTGTCATTCCTGCCAACTCGGAAATCTTTTTACATTTTTAAACTTTTTCCAAAGTCTCCAATGCCTTTTTAACGGAATCAATTTTTATGAATGTGATTAATAATCGTAATCCGTTTTTGGTTTGTTTTTCCTTCATTACACAGCTTTTCGAATTTCGCTGTACATACTTCAACATTCTAGTAAATGCTTCAGTTTGATAAAAATCCGATTGTTGATCTGACACAAAATATCCTACCAAACGTTTTTGCTTTAAAATTACTTTCTCTAATCCTAATGATTTTGCTAACCATTTGATTCGGACAGAATCTAGTAAATCTTGAACCTGTGTTGGGAATTCTCCAAAACGATCAATAATGTTCTTCTCGAAGGTTTGTAGTTCTTCTTCCTCGTTTAAATCACTCAATTGCTTATATAAATTCAAACGTTCTGAGATGTTATTTACATAATCATCAGGGAATAGAATTTCAAAATCAGTATCAATTTGAACTTCTTTTACATATTCCTTCGGACCCGTATTTTCATCAGCTGGATATAAATCTTTGAACTCGTTTTCCTTCAGTTCTTCAATTGCTTCTTTTAAGATTTTCTGATAGGTGTCAAAACCAATATCATTGATAAATCCACTTTGTTCTCCTCCTAATAAATCTCCAGCACCACGAATTTCTAAATCTTTCATGGCAATGTTTAATCCGCTTCCTAATTCAGAGAACATTTCTAAAGCTTGAATACGTTTACGCGCTTCTTCCGTCATCATATGATACGGAGGCGTAATGAAGTAACAAAATGCTTTTTTATTCGATCGACCAACACGTCCACGCATTTGGTGTAAATCTGATAATCCGAAGTTATTGGCATTGTTAATGAAAATTGTATTTGCATTTGGTACGTCCAATCCACTTTCGATAATCGTAGTAGAAACCAACACATCAAACTCACCGTTCATGAAAGCTAGCATTAATTCTTCTAACTTTTTCCCTTCCATTTGTCCGTGTCCGATTCCGATTTTTGCAGCAGGAACCAAACGTTGCAACATTCCGGCTACTTCTTTGATATTTTCAATTCGGTTGTGAATAAAGAAAACCTGACCTCCACGTGAAATTTCATAGGAAATTGCGTCGCGCATAATTTCTTCAGACAAACGCACCACATTTGTTTCTACCGGATGACGGTTTGGTGGTGGCGTTTTAATTACAGATAAATCACGCGCAGCCATTAAACTGAACTGTAATGTTCTTGGAATTGGCGTAGCCGTTAAGGTTAATGTGTCTACATTTTCCTTGATGGTTTTCAACTTATCTTTTGCGGCAACTCCAAACTTCTGTTCTTCATCAATAATCAGTAAACCTAAATCTTTAAACTGAACATTTTTGTTGGTTAACTGATGCGTTCCGATTACAATATCTACAGATCCGTCTGAAATCCCTTCTAAAACACCTCTCTTTTGTTTTGCAGTTCTGAAACGGTTCAGATAATCGATTTGTACAGGAAAATGTTTTAAACGCTCTGAAAACGTCTTAAAATGCTGAAAGGCTAATATCGTTGTTGGTACCAAAACAGCAACTTGTTTTCCGTTGTCAACGGCTTTAAATGCGGCACGAATGGCAACTTCTGTTTTTCCAAAACCAACATCTCCACAAACCAAGCGATCCATCGGTTGATCTTTTTCCATATCAGCTTTGACATCTTGCGTTGCGGAAAATTGATCTGGTGTATCTTCAAATAAGAAACTTGCTTCCAACTCATGTTGCATATGCGTATCTGGACCGAAAGCAAATCCTTTTTCTAACTTACGTTTTGCGTATAACTGAATTAGGTTAAAGGCAATTTCTTTAACTCGAGTTTTGGTTTTCTGCTTGATTTTCTTCCAAGCATTTGAACCTAACTTAAATATTTTTGGAGCCTTTCCATCTTTTCCATTGAACTTGGAAATTTTGTGTAACGAGTGAATACTCACATACAAAATATCGCGATCGCCATAGATTAACTTAATCGCTTCTTGTTTCTTTCCGTCAACATCAATTTTTTGCAATCCTGCAAAGCGTCCAACTCCGTGATCGATGTGGGTTACATAATCACCCTTTTCAAGATTGGTTAGTTCCTTTAGCGTGATGGATTGCTTTTTAGCGTAGCCATTTTTTAATCGGAATTTGTGATAACGTTCAAAGATTTGATGATCGGTATAACACACAATATTCTGATCTTCATCTATAAATCCTTGATAAATTGGGAAAACCACCGTTTCATAATGAACCTCTTCATCGGCGTCATCAAAAATATCATGGAAACGTTGTGCTTGTTTTTCATTCGCACAGAAAATATAGTTGGTGTATCCTTTGCTGTGATGCACATTTAAATCTTCAATTAACAAATCGAATTGTTTGTTAAAAGAAGGCTGGGAGCGAACCGCGAACGAAATGTCACCCTGAACTTGTTTCAGGGTCTCACTCGACTGCGAAACAGAACTCTTCTCTTGATGAGATGCTGAATCAAGTTCAGCATGACGTCCAATTCCTAAATAGGCAACTGTAAAGTTTTTAAGTTGATTTGCAATAGTAGTTCCGTTACAAAACAATTCTGATGGTTTTGAATGCTGAACTTCCTTCGACAGCTTTTCAAATTCTACTTCCGCTTTGCGGAAAAATTTATCAAGATTTCCAGTGAGTAAATCTTTGTTTTTTACAAACAGAACTGTTTTTGCAGAAATGTATTTCAAGAAACTTTCGCGTGATTCTTGCAATGCCTTGTTTTCAACATTTGGCATAATGCTCACTTTCGAGAATTTCTCTTTTGACAATTGTGTTTCTACATCGAATGTTCGGATGCTGTCTACCTCATCACCAAAAAATTCAATTCTGTAGGGTTCATCGTTTGAAAATGAAAATACATCTACAATTCCTCCACGTACCGAAAACTCTCCGGGTTCAGTTACAAAATCTACACGATTAAAATTGTACTCAAACAACACTTCGTTAATAAAATCAAGTGATAGATTTTCTCCTTGGGTAACTTTCAGTGTGTTTTTTTCCAGCTCTTTTTTTGTCACTACTTTTTCAAAAAGTGCAGTTGGGTAGGTAACAATTATCGCAGGTTTTTTACGAGAATTGATTCGGTTGAGTACTTCCGAACGCAACAATACATTGGCATTGTCGGTTTCTTCTATTTGATATGGACGACGGTACGAACCCGGATAAAAGAGTACGTTTTTCTCTCCAAGTAATTGCTCAAGGTCGTTTAAATAATAAGCCGCCTCTTCTTTGTCGTTACAAATAAACAAGTAAGGTTTATCGGCAGTTTTAAAAGTTTCGGATATGACAAAAGACAACGAAGAGCCGACCAAATTCGAAAGTTGAAAATGGTGTTTATCTTGTTGTAGCGCCTGTTGTACCAAAGCTACCTTTGTAGCATTTTGGTAATAGTTTACAATGGTTTGCTTACTCAACGGTAATAAATTTTTGCAAAGATACGGGGATTATATTTTACATAAATTTATTTACCCTGAGAATTATAATTTCTTTCGTATCAAACCAAAATGATAAGTTCTATCTGATAAATTCGAGTAATAAAAATAAGAACCATCCTCAAAAACATCAAGAATTCTTACATCTATCTTTTGACCTATTAAATATTTACTCTTCTCATTAGATATATTTAAGTATGTCAAAACATAGTTGCATGGAGAAGGCCATTCTACACTAAACGCCATTTTTGTATCCTTACTCGTTTCAATTTGCACATCACTTAATCGAACAATTTTAGTATTCTTTAAATTAGGATCTAAATATCTAAATTTTCCCGTCTTTAATTGAGGTTGACACTTTTGCTTTGCTAAATTCAGTGATTCATACTTCTTATTTACAACTTGAAACATGTAATCAAAGCATTTATTCTTATGACGAGTTTCTGGGTAAAAATCGAATTGTTTTCTATAATCGATTATTTCTTGAATTACCTTTTCGTTTTTATATGTAGTTTTTTCAGGAATATTAGATACCGATAATGTTTCTCCTTTACTTCCAATACATATTTTCAACCAAACATGTTCAACAGTATTTATATCATCAACAAAAAAATACTGTTGAATTTGACTCAATACGATACCTGTATTTAATAAGAAGACTAATAGGACTATCTTTTTCATGTTTATAATTTTCACAAATGTAGGTCTTTTCACTATTCACAAAAAAAATATATAGAAGTTGTTCCACGATGAACAGATTGCTTCACTTCATTGGATTTCGCTCGCAATGACAAGTTTTTGTTTTGCTCGTCATTACGAGGAAGAATGACGAAGTAATCTTTAAATCAAGAGGGAGATTGCTTCAGGTTTATTCAAACCTTCGCAATGACGGAATTGTCACATCGAGTGATTCAGAAACTTACCAAAGTTGATGAATCGTATCGAGATGTGGTTGAGTACACAGAATTAGTTCTCGGTACTCCCAAAGCGTCGGGATTTCTCTCATCTGCATTCGTGAAATTCACTCGAACTGACAGAGGGTAAGTAAAACTGTTAATTTATAAACGTAATAAGATTCCCGCCTTACTGAGACTAGCTCAGCATAAAACGCGGGAATGACAATAAAATTGAAGAACTAGTTTAAAATCAAATAAAAAAAGCCATCTATTCAGACAGCTTTCTCTTTGGTTGATAATATTATACAATATGCGGAGTATCGGTAATACAACCTCTACCATTCCAAGCACATTGTGGACTAGAAAGACATTCTTGTTCTGTTTTTCCAGGACAAGTATTAAAGAATACTCCGAATCCTCCAGATACTGTTTGTTGTTCTTGTTTACTTAATGATTTTCCTAAGTTTAAAATTGATTTTTTCATCTTTTTGTATTGTTTAAGTTGTATAAAATTTAGTTTAAATAGAAGAGTACTCCTTCATACACATAACCGTGAGCTCCAGCTCCTAATTCATTGTAGTTGTTAGTATATAAATGATCTTTTAAATCGTGATTGTAATACCCATGAATGGCTCTGTTTCCTCCAGCTCCTCCAATAATTCCTTCGTACTGCCAATAATGACGATGTGAAGTACTAAAACCATCCGCAAGAACTTGAATATTATTTCCAATATCAATTCCAAAAAACAGTTGGTGTCCGTTATATAAATAGAAGCAATCATTCGCAATAGCATGGTGGTTTTCATTTGATATTTGACCTACTGCAATAACTCTATCATAGTTTCTATGGCTATACCATCTGCTAATAAAATTACTCTCGTTAAAAGAAGTACTTGCTAAACCAAGTACTCCTTCGTAGGCAAAACCAGCATTTTGTCCTTCAGAAAAACTCTTTGTGTAAAAATGATCTCCATCTTTATAAAATCTATAAATTGGAACAACACTGTTAGGATCTAAACCAAAAGCAGGTCTTGCTTTTGAAGTACTTTCTGTAGCATTTTCTTTTTCCAATTCTTGACGGATGAAATTATTCAGTTTTTCATCCATTTTTTTATCAAACGGTTGATCTGAATTATCTGCCAAGAAGGTTTCTACTTTTGCATTAATTTGCTCAAGGCTTAGTCCTTTTTCTGCTACTTGTTCTGTTTGAGTTTCATTCAACTCGTCATTAGAACACGACACATGAAAAAGTACAGTTACTATCGCAATTATTTTAATTAAGTTTCTCACTTTCATATTATTAATTTTTAAGTTATTACTTTTTTGGTGGTTCTTCTTCTCCACATGGAACACATATAGGGTTTCCCATTGGATTGTGGTTACCAGTAAAACAATATCTTATTCCATCGCAAGTTCTTCCGCTTCCGTTAATCGATTTTAATGCTTTTTTATCAAGCATTTTTCCTAAGTTTTTTAAGTTATTCATAATTAAAAGTGTTTATGTTATTATTAATTCTCTTCTCCGAAATTAGAAGTAAAACAAGCGTGTTTTTCTCCTAGTTCATATTTGCTTTATATCAATTCAAAAGCGCAAAAAAAGGAGCTAAAGAGTAACTCCTTAGATCAGATGTTACAATCCACAAGGATGTACATCTCCGAAAATTCCAGGGGCGCAAGTACCGTTGTAGCATAAATAGCCATAAGAACTATTATGTTTGTAATTACAACAGTCGCTATCTGATTGGCAACGTAGTGATTTTCCTCCTCCATGTACACTTCTTTGTGTGGTTCTATCCAACACTTTTCCTAAGTTTAAAATTGTTTCTTTCATAAGTAAAAATTTTTGTCAGTGATTCAGTTCACTGCAGTTTTGAAAACAATTTAAACCGAAAGCTTTAGCGGTAAATTGGGAATTCAGATTTGTAAGAAATCACTTCATATACGCTAGGTATTTGATTGTTTTTTAACATTTCTATTTTTAAAAATTAGTAACTTTAGGGTTATTTTTAAATTTTTATGAAAAAGATTCTTGGGTTGTTTTTACTGCTTATTGCTGTTGTTTCATGTGAAAAAGAACACCAATCATTTGATTTCCAATCGCCCGATTTTTTCTTCAAAAAAACAAGACAAGGTTTATCAAAGGATTCTCTTGAGTTCTACCTCAATATTTTAGAGAACATTCCAACCGAAAAACTTTCTGACTCTTTACAAGCTGAGTATGCTTACATGACTTCCCGTTTTCATGATCGATTATTAGATTATGATGCTGCCATTGGAAAATTAATATTCGCTACATCGTTCACCAAAGAGAAAATTAGAAATAGCAGAGAAATGTTGTACTTCAAGGCATTAAGAGCAATGTACTATAGACGAAAAAATGACTATTTAAATGCAGCTGGAGTAAACGAGAAAATGGCAAAATTGTTAGATTCTTCTGACTATAAGAAAAGAGCTCAAATATTTTATTATAACCAATTAATTCAAAGAGGTTTAGGAAAACCTAATGAAGCTCTTTTGGCTAATGCCAAAGCAAAAGAATTCTTTTTAAAAGCAAAAGACACTCCAAATTATTTAGTGTTAAGCTTAGATAGAGTGCCGATTCTAAATAGTTTATCTAAAAATGATGAAGCTCAGGAAGAACTTCGTAGCGTTTTACCTTATGAACATTTCTTAGATACACAGAGAAAATATCAATTATACAGTGCACAAGGCTATTCATACAACAGCACAAAAAAGTTTGTTAACGCCCTAAATGCTTATAAAAAAGCGCTCGCATATTCTAAGCAACTTGATCCTAGAGTTGGCCTTCAAGAGGTTGCCAATTGTTATTTAAATGTTGGCGTAATGTATTCTAAATTAAATAATTATCAACAGTCAAAAGTTTATTTAGATTCGGTTTTTAGCTTAGGAATGGATCGTCTAAATTTTACAGATCAACAAGAAGCCTTGCGAACAAAACTTGAAATTTCCTATAAGCTAAAAGAAGATTTTAAATACACCTCTTCTCGATTGGATTCGTTATTCTCATTCTTACAAAAGAGTAGTGATACGAGAATTAATAACGAGTTACAGGTATTACGAGAGTCCTACGAAAATGGGAGAAATTTACAGGAAGAGAAAAATCAAGTAGAAATCAAAAGTTTGAAGTTTGAACGAAACCAGTATATTCTGATTGCACTACTTCTTATTTTAATTGTAATTACTGTTTTAGTTCTGAATTTTTATCGTCAACGAAGATTCAAAATAGAAAAACAAAACTTCTTATTGCAACAGCGATTACTGCGCTCACAAATGAATCCTCATTTTATATTCAATAGCCTGAGTATGATCAAACAAAATGTGGAAAGTAATCCGAATCAGTATTCAAAATACATTGTGAAACTCTCTCGATTATTACGAACTGTTTTTGATAATTCTACTCAAGATTATGTGCTTTTAGAGGATGAATTGCAATCGTTAGAAGATTATATTGAGTTACAAAAATTCCGATTCCCTGATCGTTTTGACTATGAAATTGAAAATAAAATTACTACAGAAAATGAACTCTTCATTCCGCCGATGTTATTGCAACCTTTTGTAGAAAATGCTATTATTCATGGGTTTGGAAAACTAGAAACTAAAGGCGATTTATACATTGAAATTTCACAGCAAAAGGAGTTCATAACTTGTTGTATTGAAGATAATGGTGTCGGAATGCAAAAATCCGATCTCAAAAAGAATTCGTCTATGTATTTAATTGATCAGTTTTTGTTTAAAATGACAGGAAAAAAACTGGAAATTTCAAACGATGAAACAGGAAAAGGAACTAAAATTGAAATCAAAATACCATATTCAGAACTATAAATTATGCTACGAGGGTTACTTATTGAAGATGAACAACATGTAAGAGAAGAATTGCAACAATTAATAGGCAAAAATTTTGCTAATGAAGTATCAATTGTAGGTGAAGCAACTTCCGTAAAAGAAGGAGTAAAGGCAATTTTAACTCATCAACCAGATTTGGTGTTTTTGGATGTAGATTTAGGTGATGGTTCTAGTTTTGAAATCCTGTCTATGCTTCCGGAAATTAATTTTGAAATTATTTTTGTGACAGGTTATGATTCGCATGCTATTAAAGCTATAAAACTAGGAGCCTTAGATTATCTTTTAAAACCAATTGATGAAGACGAACTTACCGAAGCAATTTTAAAGGCAATTCAACAAAAAAGTAAAGCAAAAAGTAATGAAGTTTTAGTAGATGTTGCGAGTAATTTCTACAAAAACAAAGTACATAATAAAATCGTTGTAAAGACTTTAGAGGCGCAACATATTTTAAATTTTGAAGATATTGTTTTTTGTAAATCTGAAGGAAACTATACCACTTTTCATCTTGAAAATGAGCAAGTATTGGTGTCTAAATCCATGAAAAAATTACAGCCACTTTTAGATGATACTATCTTCTTAAAATGTCATCAATCTTATCTTGTAAATACTTCATATGTTACTAAATACCTAAACGAAGGTTTCTTAGTAACTAAATATGGAGATCAGATTCCTGTTGCAACCCGAAGGAAAGATGAAGTTTTGGGTTTGTTATTTTAAAATTTTAAACAGATTTGAAGTCAATTCGAGCGAATTTGAACTGGTTTCATCTTGTATACAACTCAATAGTACTTTTATTGCCAAACTAAAAATTATAATAACATGAAGTATGTACGATTAGTAATTTTAAGCATGACTATGATTTTTTTGTCATGTTCAAAAGAAGAAGAAAGTGTGCAAATGTTAGAAACATTTGAAAAAGAAAAAGTCATCACAAATCGATCTAAAGGAGGAAATAAAGTACCACCCATAGGTACTCCATATTCTCTTATTGAAGAAGAAAATATGATGTATATGACTTCATATCTCATCGGCTTGACATTATTACAAGATCAAGCAGCGAGAGATTATTTTTATCAAGAATTAACCGGAAAACAGCAAAAAATTAGCTTAAGAACTTTATTAAACGGAACGAACAATCCTTTTGAAACAGCTTTTAGTGGGCGTTACATGTTGTACAATTGGTATACAGACCCTAAAGGAGAACCAACACCACCAATATCTTCTGCAATTCCAGATCCTTTGGAAAGAGCTTATGATGTGTTGCATATGGGATATTACACCTATTATCTTTCGATTCATAACGATTACGATTGGGATATACATGTACCGAACAAGCACATATTATTTAGCTATTTTAACTTTAATCAATACCTGAATCATAAACAATATATTATCAATTTATGGGACATGGACACTGGATTATATGATGACGGGTTAAAAATGTCTGATACAGATAAATTCTTTATTCCAAGCACTTTTGATTATGCTCAAGAACTCAACGATATCTTAATCCTAACGCTGAGAAACGCAGGAACTTATTCTATCTAAAATTTAAATTTGAAAATAATACAACCGTCTTTGTTCAAAAGGCGGTTATTTTTTCCCCTTAAAAATACCGAATAATTCATTTCCTTGTCTAGGTGGAATGGAGTTGTAACAAGCTTCAAAACGTTGAACTTCAAAATAGGGTGAGAGGTAACTCAAATATTCTTCCATGTCGCCTCCAAATGGTCGTTTTTCTAGATCTCCAGTTAATGGAATATCAAACCACAATCCTACTAATTTTCCATTTGGTTTTAGAAGTTCATTCATCTTTTCTGCATAGGATTTTCTGGTTTCTGGAAGTGGAGGAAAAGAACAGAAAAAAGTTTGTTCTAATATCAAATCAAACTGACCTTCAAACTCAAAAAAGTCGTTTTCATGTAATTGTTCCACGGGAAAATTTGGGTTTCTTTCAGCAAAAGCTTTTAGTGGTTCATTAGCAATATCTAGTACGTGAACATTTGTAAATCCATTATTGAATAAATATTCTGCCTCATAAGAATTACCAGCACCTGGAATTAAAATAGTAAGCTTCTTGTTTGACAATTGATCTATATAATTCTGCAATGGAGGAGAAGGCGCTCCTAAATCCCATCCTGTATTATTCTCATTATAGCGTTGCGACCAATATTCTTTTGTAGTACTCAAGTTCTTAGATTTTCAACTAAAAATACAGCTTTTGGTTTAATTCTAATTTAAAAAAAGTACCGATAACTTTATCTATCGGTACTTTGTAACAACTATTAGTTTCTAATTTTCAATAATTAGTTTCCTAAAATTACTGTATATACCACTTGATCAACATTCCAACCTCTTTCGTTGAAACATCCGTTTTGTGCATCAGCTTGAATAAAAGCAATTTTCAATGGGTTAATTTGACGCTGAATTTCTGCAATGTGAGCATCAAATTGGAACTGATATCTATCCATATTAATATCAGAATCGCCATCGATATAATAAGAATAATCAAAAGTAAATTGCTGTGCTTGAGGTGGAAAAATTAAAGTTCCTTGAGTATAACTAATACAGTTAGAAGTATTCACATAAGCCTCAATTTCTTGAGCAGATTCACTTCCACATTGAATATCGCTATCTAAAGTACAGTTCACAATTCTTTGAGAAATTGCAGCATTTTGTAGTTTTTTTCCAGACTTTAATTCTTTAGCTAATTGCTGAATTTCTGGAGTATTAGAAACATCAATTACCTTAACAAATTGTTGGTTTTGTGTACTAGTTGGAACTATTTCCGTAACTACATTTTCGTCGTTCTGACAGCTGTTGAATGCAACTAAAGCTACAACAGCAATAATTAATTTAAAAGTTTTCATTTTAATGATGGTTAAAGGTTAATTCGATGGCGAATTTACCGATAATCAACATCCAAAAAACGGTACTTTAAAATGGTGATAATTGTATAATATTCTTAAAGTTAACTTAACAAGTTGATAAAGATTTTTTCGAAAATTCTTAATCCGTTTTATCGTTTCAAAAACTAACTTATTCAGTTTTTACTGTAAGTTCAAATTCATTTGTTTCACCATAAAGTCAAAACATAACACTTCTAAACGTTTTCCATCAAAAGTTGCATTCCAAGGTCCATGTCCTTTTCCTTCTAAAGGATAAAACTCATAAGGAACACCAGAATTTATATAATGATCTCTCAAGGTTTCTGCCTCTGAAAATAAAACTGTAGGATCTTCTGTTCCATGAATGATAATAATTGGCGCGTCATTAGCTCCAAAACGTTGTTTTCCATATAAATCATTAATCAATCGAGCTGTAACTCCACTTCCCCAAAAATCTAAAATAGTTCTAACCCTAGTGGTTTCGCCACCATTTGTACTTGCTAAAGTAGGATCGGTAGATGAAGAAATTTCACTGTAATAATCTTCAGCTTCGGTAACTCCAAGCATTGTTGCAGAAACAGCACCAGCTGAACCTCCACCAACAGAAACATAATCTAGATTAATGTTGTAAGTACCAGCATTTGCAAATACCCAACGCAATGCAGCTTTAGCATCTCTACTTGCTGGATACAAAGCATAAGCTTGATCTTTATCTGCAATAATTGCACTATTATTTTCAATATAAGTTGCCCATTCCTGCGGAACAGTTCCTAAATCAGCTTGTAAACGGTAGTTAATTGAAAAAGCAACCCAACCTCTTTCAGCAAAATAATTTGCCAAATACGTCATTTGCGATACTTCTTTTGAACCACCTACAAAACCTCCGCCATGAATTAGTAAAACTGCAGGTCGGTTTGTAGATGAATTATTTGGAACATAAGCATCAAGTTTCAATTCTTTAACCGTTGAAGAACTGCTATTTATAGTTTGATGACTTAAGCCTTCGGCATAGGTAATATCTTTAGTTACTGTTACTTGATAAGTAGAGTTTTCAGAAACTGTTGGTGCTTGATTATTTGTATCTGGAACATCATTGGTATCAGAAGAACTACAAGCGTATAAAATAGTCGTTAAAGCAAAAGTGTAAATTAATTTTCTCATGAATAGGGATTTAATACTGAGACTCCAAAAAACCATAAAGGTTTAACGTGGAACAAATTAGCTTAAAGATAATGAATTATTTATGGCTGAATATGTGACTTTTGAAGGTTTTTTTCATCTAAAAAGTATAGAAGACCTAATTCAAAAACTAAAATTATGCCGATATACGAGTTATACTCATGGGGAAAACACAATCAAGAAATTGGATATTTTGCAAGTATTGTAAAAATTGCATTAGTAGATAATACAATTTCGAAAGGAGAACAAAAGTTACTGGATAGAGCCGCTCGAAAATTAAATATCAAAGACGAAGAATATCAGAAAATTTTAAAAAATCCTGAAAACTATCCAGTCAATCCTCCTGTTGGATATGATGAAAGTATTGAACGATTGTATTTATTAACAAAAATGATTTTTGCCGATGGTAATGTTGATAAAGATGAAGTTGCACTTATGCGCAAGATTACCACTGCTTTAAGCTTTCCTTTAGACAATGTGGAAAAGGTTTGTGATGAAGCTATTCATCTGGTAATGAACGACAATGACTTAGAAGATTTTTCAGCAGCCATAAAAAAAGTAAATGCAGTATAAATTATACTAAAATAAAATTTTACTAGTTTAGTACTGTAACAAATTCCCCTAATTATGGTTTTAAAAAGAACTTTTTTGGCCTTGTGTCTACTTTTTTTTTCTGCTAATGTATTAGCTCAAGTACAAGAACGAGGAGATTTATGGCAAATTGGTATCGGTGCTGGAGTAGTTAAATTTTCTGATGAAAATGCTGCTTTTATTGGAGATAAAAATCTCTTTCAAATTCCTAGATTAAATCTTACAATTCCTATTTCAAGCAATTTATCTGTTGATGGCGCAATGTCTTTCAATACTTTCGATGTTGGATTTATAAGTAACTCTGTAAAGTATTTCTCTATGGACGCTTCTTTGCGTTACAACTTCAAAGATCTAATTAAAGATTTCAAACCGTATGTATTTGTAGGTGGAAGTTTGGTTGACTCTGAATTGAAGATGACGCCAACTATGAATATTGGTTTCGGAGCAACATATTGGGTAACGAACACCATAGGTTTAAACACGCAGTTGTATTACAAACATTCATTAGAAATTTATGAAAGTATGCGTTCTCACATTCAAATAACTGGTGGAATTGTATTTAGTTTCAACGGATTATTCGGTGGTGGTGGAATGAGTAGAAGAAACTCATTAACTGGTGGAGCGTGTTACCATAATCCAAACGATTAGAACATGTAAAGTATTCCGTTTGTTAATCGATATTGTTCTTTTGGAATTCCTAACACAGGAAATTGATCGTATTGATACGTGAAATTCGTGGTAAACGATAAATTTTTAAAAATTCCCAGAGCAATGGTAGACTGACTAGAAATTCTAAAATCTGAAAACATATCAAATCTAGGTTGATAGTAGGTAGTACTAACAATCGAGATATTTTTTTTAGGAAATAAACTCATGGAAAAATAAGAGCTACTTCTCCAATCTCTATTTGCTTCTTCTACGTCAGAATTTACATTTTCATGTTCGTACATTACCAAACTCCCTAAATAAAACTTGTATTTCTCGTTTTTAGACAATTTAAAGCGTAATCCGGTTCCCACTAATCCTCTGAATCGAATTGCTGCTATTTCGTCCGTCTGAGACTGTAAAAACGCCTCTAGAGCGATTTTATCATTAAATCGGTAGTTGTACCTCAAATGTTGTGCATTTCGGCTTACAAACTTGTTAGAATTCGCCTCACGAAAATCTAAATCGTTTATGAACAACCATAAATGGTTTTTGGTTTTGTATTGAACACGTGTTCTATTTGAAATTCCGAATATGGTGTTCTTGTTTTTGATAAGATGTAAATCTAATCTCGTAAAGCCAGACCAACCAGTAGTATCAGTAACTCGACGTAAATTTTCAACGTTAATCACTTGAGCATTTGTGATAAATGGTAAAAATAGAAATGCAATAAAAACAAACTTTTTCATTCTGTATGGTTAAACTATTGTTGTTTGAAAGAAGCATAAAATTCTTTCTTTAGTTGTGTTATTTGGTCTTCACTATATTTCCTAGAAAAGTGAACTGGTATTGGGTTTTTGATTCCCGAAAGTCTAGCTATTTTACCTGACTGCTCAGCATAACTATGAAAATTTTTCACTGCAAAGTCTTTGTCTTCGTTCAAGTAAAACGACTCTATAAGAACTGTTTCACAAGACTTGAAATGTGTCTTGATCTTTTCATGGTTTTCAATACTCGGTGCATGATCCATAATAATTCCAAGACTATCTCCCTTTTGAATATCAAGTAAATAAAATAAGTCTTTTGCCTCGTAAGAAACATCATCAATTATAATTTCAGTATCCAATTTTTGATGTTCAAAAGCATCTTTTAATTGCTTTACCCATTTTCCTGGTTTAAAATCTGCTTTGCTTATATCAATTTTGATTTTCTCTTTTTCCTCAAATTTGTAGGCAACTGTTGGGATTTTATGATCTAAAAACACAACGGAAACATTAAAATCATCGTTCTGATAAACATAATCCACTTCGCTTTCTTCTACTTTTTTCAAATTCCATAAAGGAGGTTGAAGCTCAAATGAAGTATACTTATCCTTCGATTGTAATTCGCGAACTTCATAAATAATAGCATTTTCATCAATTAAGTTCCACGTGTAGCCTAACAGTTTAGCTTGGACTTGTGAAGCAATTCCAGGTGGACCTACAATAACAACTCGTCTTTCAATTCCTATTTGATGCCGAATAATACTATCAAAATTTATGAAATGATCAATGTGAGTATGACTTATAAAAACAACTTTTATATTTTGTATTTCTTTAACTGTCAAACCACTAGCTTCACCGCAATCGCATAAATAATTCCACGAATGGTTGTCTTTTTGAATTAAAATAGAAATATCCTCGTCTTGGGCACTTTTAACAGTAGCAGTAAACATGTTTTCTTTTCCTTGGTTTCCGTACAAAGAAACAAAAAAGTAATAACCAACAAAAAAGAAAGCGCTACTAAGAAAATCCTAGTAGCGCTTGTATTTTATCGAAATTTGAGCTTAGCCTAAAGCAGCAATTGCGTTTTGTATTCTTTTGATCGTAGTTTCTTTACCTACCATTGTCATGATTTCAAATAAATCTGGACCCGCTAATTTTCCTACTAAACTTAAGCGTAACGGTTGCATTACTTTACCAAATCCTATTTCTTTAGAAGTAATCCATACCTTAATTTCTGTTTGAGCATTTTCAATTGAGAAGTCTTCAATTCCCTCAATTATAGAAACTAGCTCAGTCATTAATTCACCTGTGGTTTCTTTCCACTGTTTTTTCGCAGCTTTTGGATCATATTCTGTTGGATCTGCAAAGAAGAAATTAGATAATTCTGATAAATCATTTACAAAATTTGCTCTTTCTTTTACTAATCCAACTACATTTTGAACATAGTTTTTATCAGCTTCAACACCTTGTGAATTCAAGATTGGTAAGAATAATTCTGTTAATTCTTCAGCTGACTTTTGTTGTAAATATTGTTGGTTGAACCATTTTGCTTTATCCGGACTAAACTTCGCTCCCGATTTACTCACTCTGGCCAAATCGAATGCTTCAGTTAATTCCTCTAAAGAGAATAATTCTTGTTCAGTTCCAGGATTCCATCCTAATAACGCCAATAAGTTTACAAAAGCTTCTGCAAAATATCCATCTTCCTTGTATCCACGTGAAACATCTCCTGATTTCTCATTTGTATATTCCATTGGAAATACTGGAAATCCTAGTTTATCACCGTCTCTCTTACTTAATTTTCCTTTTCCAACTGGCTTAAGAATTAAAGATAAATGCGCAAATTTTGGCGCTTCCCATTCAAAAGCTTTGTATAGTAAAGTGTGTAGTGGAAGAGAAGGTAACCATTCTTCACCACGAATTACATGTGAGATTTTCATTAAATGATCATCAACAATGTTCGCTAAGTGATACGTTGGCATTCCATCAGATTTAAATAAAACCTTATCGTCTAATGTGTTAGTATCAATTTTTATCGTTCCACGAACTTCATCTTCTAAAATTAAAGTTTCATCCTGTGGTGTTTTAAAACGAACAACATATTTATCGCCGTTTGCAATTCTTTGCTCCACTTCTTCTGAACTCAATACTAGAGAGTTTACCAATCTTCCTTTTTCACGATTGTGCCAATTGTAAATAAATGTTTTACCATTCGCTTCATGATCTTTTCTATGTGCATCTAACTCTTCAGCAGTATCAAAAGCATAATATGCCCATCCTTTTTCAAGTAATTCATCAGCATATTGCTTGTATAAATGCTTTCGTTCTGATTGTCTGTATGGTCCATACTTTTCATTCTTTCCTGGTCCTTCATCAAAAGGAATATTACACCATTCTAAAGAATCAATAATGTACTGTTCTGCATTTGCAACGTAACGAGTTTGGTCCGTATCTTCTATACGTAAAACAAAAGTTCCGTTGTGTTTTTTAGCAAATAAGTAATTATATAAAGCGGTTCTAACGCCTCCCATATGTAATGGTCCTGTTGGACTTGGTGCAAAACGCACTCTAACATTTTCAGACATTTCTATTTTTTTTAAAGCGCAAAGATAGTTTTAAAACATCAAGAAAAAAACAGTAAAAACAAAGCATAAAAAAAAGGTTTCATATGAAACCTTTTTAGATTTATTTAGGACAATTAATAGTTAGAGTTTGTAATATAACCCTAATGAAATTGCAGGAGATTTAGCAACGTTTCTTCCGTCAAATGCACCACCTAAACCAACGTTTGCTCCAAAGTTTTTATCAAATTCACCAATAAGTTTAAACCCGAAAGCGGCATAACTCTGATTATTAACGTATAAACCTGTTAATCTATTGTTTCTAGGATCAACAAAATCTCCGTTTTGGAAAGATGCAACTCCATCTAAAAATCCAGCAACCCATAACCAATCCAATGCTTTATAACCAGCTTCTCCTCCTAATTTAAAGGCAGAACTATACTCATTTGTTCTAATATCAACTCCTGTAAATCCTTGGATATACCAGTTATTGAATCCACGTCCAACAATAATTGTTGGAGTTAATGTCCAAGCATCATAACCTGTTCTTAAACCTGAAGCATCTTCATACGAACCTGTATTCGCTTCAACTAAAAGTTGACCAGAGATTAACCATTTTTTATTGTAAAAATTATGCTTAACTCCTAATTGAACATTTCCTAAAGATGATTGTGAATCTTCCGTTGTAAAAGGAGTGATAGAAGGACTAGTAACTTCGTTACTAGCCACCATTTTAAAAGGTAAGTTAGCAATTAAAGTTGTTTTGTCAGACAATCCATACTCTGCATAAAATTGTAATGTATTATCATTTATTTTTCTTTCTGTATTGTATTCAGGATTTCCAAAAAGTGTTGAATACGAAGGAATAGTAGTAAAACTTAATTGTAAATATGCTTCTCCTTTCTTTTGAGTCCAAGGACTTTGCGCATAAACGTTTAGCGTAATTGTTAGAAGTAATAAATAGGCTAGTTTCTTCATGTTTTAAATATTTTAGTGCTTAGTTTGTTTTGAACATCAAACCTTACAAAAAAGATACAATTTTTTATAAAAAAAGCTGTCCTTAATTGGACAGCTTAATGTTTTCTCTACATTAACACATGAAATCTTAGTTAAAAGATCCTATACAACATTGACCGTTGCGCACAGTACCAATACAATCTTGACCAGTAGGTGTGGCGATTGCACATGGACCACCTTCTCTTCCAACAAATCCGCCACCAATATCACCAGGATAATATGAATGACACCCGGTAATTAAGCAATTATTGCTTCCCCAGATTCCTCCATTGATGCTTTTTTGATCTTCTTTTGATAAAATTTTAGTGTTTGTAATGTTTGATAATTTGGTTTTCATAATCTTTAGATTTTTACGATTAATATGATATTCGGGGTTGTTACAATACTAACGAATTGTCGGGTAAAATGTTATAAGTATTTGTTTTTTAGGGATTTTTTAACAAATCTCTAGTCTTTTTAACTGTTACCACATAAACTGAAGTTCTTTTAATTACTTAATTTTACAGTAATAAGGTATTTTTTATGGCTAATTTTTCTTTGATAGAACAGAAACTTCAACAGTTTAGTAAAAAGTTTTACACTAATGAACTCATAAGAGGTAGCATTTTATTTGCTTCTTTAGGTTTACTCTATTTATTCATCATTCTTCTTGTTGAATATTTTCTTTGGTTAGAACCGAAAGCAAGAACTTTACTATTCTGGTTATTCATTCTTGTAGAAATCACTCTTTTAGTACGATTTATTCTATTCCCGTTATTCAAAATACTTGGTTTAAGAACGGGAATTTCTAAAGAAGAAGCTTCTAAAATTATTGGAGAACACTTTCCTGAAGTTAAAGATAAATTACTGAATATCATACAGTTAAAAGAAAATAATAGTAAATCAGAACTACTATTAGCTAGTATCCAACAGAAAGCAGATCAACTAGAACCTATACCTTTTTCTAAAGCCATAAACTTCTCTGTTAACGTAAAATATTTAAAATATTTAGCCATTCCAATACTTATTTGGGTTGCCACTTTAGCAACCGGAAATTCCAATAAATTAAATCAGAGTTTTAATAGAGTTGTTAACCATAATTTAGCTTATCAACCTCCAGCTCCTTTTAGTTTTAACTTAACAACACCGCAATTAGAAGTAATTCAAGGTAAACCATTAACAATTTACATAGAAACGAAAGGTGAAGTTTTACCAGATGAAGCAAAAATTTACTACAACAACGAAGAATATTTTCTAGATAACAACGGAGGCGGACTTTTTTCATACACCTTTGAAGAAATTAATGACCCAATTTCATTTTACGTACAAGCAAATGAAGTAAAATCACTCAATTATCAAATTGATATTATAGAAACTCCAAGTATTCAAAATATCAGTATCCAAGTGAATTATCCGAGTTATTTGCGTAAGAAAAATGAAATTCTTCCAAATGCTACAAATATGACTGTTCCACAAGGAACATCTTTAAAATGGATAGTCTCAACACTTCAAACTGATTCCGTAAGTTACTCAGATAAAGATAATTACACAACAAAAAAGTTTAATAAAGAAGAAGATAATCGTTTTAGTTTTCAGAAAAGAATATTGAAGAATACCAACTATGCTATCAGTACTTCAAATAAAAAACTCAAAGATTACGAAAAGCTTGAATTTTCAATCAATACGATTCGTGATGAATCTCCGACAATATCAGTAAAATCAAATATCGATAGCATTTCTAGAGGACCAGCCTATTTTGCAGGTCAGATTTCCGACGATTATGGGTTTTCTAAGTTAGAAATGGTGTATTACGATATTCAAAACCCAAATAAGCAATATTCCAAAAGGATTTCTATTACAAAAGAACCAGTTCAAAGTTTCTTTTCTTCTTTTCCAGATGATTTAAATCTACAAGAAGGAATTGATTATGAAATTTTCTTCAGAATTTTTGATAATGATGGTATCAATGGTAGTAAAAAAGCATTAAGTAGAAAATTCTCTTATCGTAAGAAAACAGAAGAAGAAGTAGAAAATGAATTACTACAAGAACAACAAAACTATTTAGAGAACATTCAGAACTCTATAGACAATCAACAAAAAAACAAACAAGAATTAGAAAAATTACAGTTCGATCTTCAAAATAAGAAGAACATGAATTGGAATGATCAGAAAAAAGTTGAGAATTTAATCAAGCGTCAAGAGCAGTACAAGAAGATGATGGAACGACAAACGGATAAATTACAAGAGAATTTTTCTGAGAAAAAGGAAGAAAATGAAAGTTTACAGCAGAAAAAGGAACAACTACAGAAAAGAATAGAAGAATTAAAAAAATTAGAGAAACAAAAGAAACTTCTTGATGAAATCAAGAAAATGGCTGAAAAGCTGAATAAAGAAGATCTTTTGAAAAAAAGTAAAGAATTAGCTCAACAAAATAAGCAGCAAGAAAAGAGTTTAGAACGTGTACTTGAATTAGCTAAACGCTATTATGTTGAACAAAAAATGAATCAGATTTCTGAGAAATTAAATGAACTTTCAAAAAAGCAAGACGATCTTGCAGAACAAAAGAAATCCGACGAAAACAAAAATCAAGAAAATAAAGATGATAAAAAGGAAAGTGATAAGGAAAATGGAGAAGAAGCTAAAAAAGATGCAAAAGATAAAGATAGTTTAGAAGAACAAAAGAAAGCTCAGGACGAAATAAAAAAAGAGTTTGAAAAAATTAAAAAAGATCTTGATGGCTTAAAAAAAGAGAATGAAAAACTAAAACAACCTATGGATATTCCTAAAATGGATGATTTAGAAAAAGAAACTGAAGAAGAATTAAATAAAGCTGAAGAGAATTTACAAAAACAAGACAGTAAAAAGGCAAAACAAAATCAGAAGAAAGCTTCTCAAAACATGCAAAAAATGAGTCAGAAAATGCAACAGAATATGCAAATGATGAGTAGTGCTATGCAAGAAGAGAACATGGAAGATTTGAGAAGTGTTGTCGAAAATTTAATTACGTTCTCTTTTGATCAAGAAACATTAATGGATTGGTATAGTAAATCAAGCTCTTCTCATCCAGAGTTTGGAGAGAAAATTCGAAAGCAAAATCAACTTAAAACATATTTCGAGCATATAGATGATAGTTTATATGTTTTGTCTATGCGTGTTCCAGAAATTAGTTCCAAGATTCAAGAACATTTAGCAACGGCACATTATAACTTAGATTTAAGTTTAGAAAATTTCTCTGAAAGTAGATTCAGAAGAGGAACATCTAATCAGCGTTATGTTATGACAGCTACCAACGAATTGGTAAATATGTTAAGTAATACTTTAGATGCGATGCAAAACCCTCAACCAGGAAGTGGATCTGGAAAAGGTAAAAAAGGAGAATCATTTAGTTTACCAGATATCATTCAACAACAAAAAGGACTTTCTAAACAAATGAAGCAAGGAATGCAGAAAAAAGGTCAGCAAGGTAAACCAGATAAAGAGAAAGATGGTAAAAAAGGAAAGCAAGAAGGACAACAAGGTAAACAAGGACAAGGAAATCCTAATGAGGATTTAGATGGAGACTTATATCAAATTTACAAGGAGCAAGCCAAATTAAGACAACAGTTAGAAAACGCTATTAAAGAAGGAGGAATAAAAGATGGAAATGCTAAGAAAGCATTGAAAGAAATGGAGCAATTAGAGAATCAAATTTTAGAAAGAGGATTTGATCAAAATACGCTGCAAAGAATGCAAAAATTAAACTACGAATTACTGAAGTTAGATAAAGCCACATTTGAACAAGGAAAGGAAAAGAAAAGAAAATCGAACACTAATATCATTGATTATAATAAAAACAGAGCTAAAGAACTTCAATTCAAAAAGCTTTACTACAACCAAACTGAAATATTGAATAGACAATCGCTACCTTTGCGCCAGGATTACAAAAAGAAAGTCCAACAATATTTTAATAACAACAAGTAATTTAAATTAATCAATGATCAAGAATTTTTTTGTGCTTGTGCTTACTTTTTTAAGCACAGCACTCATTGCTAATGAAAACCTAACTGAAACAATTAAACTGGAGAAACACTACAAAGTAGAAAACACCTTTTCGGGCGACTTATACGAAAATACATCTTTCCACTTTATCTTCGCTAAAAACAAAAAAACTAAAGAAAAAGAAATCCTCGGGTATCTATATAACGGGGCCCAGGTAGAAAAACTAGAAAACATTTCTAGTAAAAAAGAATTATCAATTATATCATTTCACAGTACTACTTCACACTTAACAGTTCTATTCTCATATAAAGAAAAGAAAAATGAATTTCTTAAAAGAGTAGTGTATGATTTATCTACTAAGAAAATTACCGAAAACGAATCTTCATCAAATGAAGACATGGAAGCTTCCTTTAGAACTAAAAATAAATCTGTCTTAATATTTAAGAATGATGATAAACTATTTTTTAAATCTTTTACAGAAGATAAAAAAGCTAAAGAAAGTTCATATACTTTTAAAGATGATAAAGATCCTATCAAAATCTTTTTTGAAGACAATCACATTTCTACGATTAAAACTGATGAGTTTGTTGCAAACGGATCAACTTCTGAACTAAAAGCATATTTAGAAAATGATAAAATCATCTTTACGAAAGAAGATGAGAAGCAAAACAAATGCTCTGTTTTAGCTTTATCACTTTCCGAAGAGACGATTATTCCACAGCCGATTTTAAATTTTACAAATACAAGTCCTAATAAGAAATTCAAGAAAACAGTATCTTATTATAGTAATGGTAAACTATTTTTAGTCTCACTTAGTAAAAAAATGGGTGGACTTAAAATATTTGATATCGCAAAGAACCAAGAATTAAATTCGATTGCTTTTGATCAAAACTTGGTTTCGCAGCTTAAAACAAGTACAGCATTTGACGGAATAGAAAAATTTTTAAAGAACGCTGGGAAAAACAAATACAATCCTACAGTAACAGTAAACAAAACTACATCCGATAAACTAGTTATCCGTATGGATTATGTTGATGTGAATTATGGATATAAATACAATTGGTGGTGGCATCATCAACAATTCTTTATGTGGCAACAACAATTCTATATGCAACAAATGCAAATGAATATGCCTTCTGGTTTTGGACCAAGTCAACCAGAATACTTTTTTCCATCTATAACGAAAGATGAGAAGCATTACTTTGAACTTCTAATTGATTTAAATGGTAAACTATTAAACGAAGAATTACCTAGAACAATGTATAATGAAGTAGACAAAAAACAATTCGTAGATACTTTAGAAAAGATAAAAAGTATAAAACATGAATCTAGTTGCTTTTTAAAAGATTCTTTTCGCTACATTGGATATTCTAAAAAACTAAAGTCATTCATATTTCAAACAAATAAAATTTAATGATAGCTTTTAATTACGAAACAGAATTCAACTTAGATAATGAAGAAGGTACATCAAAATGGATTATTGATTGTACTGAGGATGGTGGATTTGAAGTAGGGGAACTTAACTATATATTTTGTGATGATGATTATTTACACAAAATCAATGTAGAGTTTTTACAGCACAATACATTAACTGATATTATCAGTTTCGATTATACAATGGGAAAACTAATAAGCGGAGATATTTTCATCTCTGTTCCTAGAGTAAAAGAAAACGCGGATAAATTTAACGTCTCCTTTAAAGAAGAATTACATCGCGTAATAATTCATGGAGTTTTGCACTATATGGGTTATAAAGATAAAACCGATGATGAAAAACAATTAATGAGAGACAAAGAAAATAGTTGTTTAAAAACCTTAAATTTGTAGTCTGTTCCACGTGGAACAGACTTTTTTATTTTATAAAATCTAGTATATATTAAGAATGAGTTTATTCACAACAACGTATGATGTTATCGTAGTAGGAGGAGGACATGCTGGAAGTGAAGCCGCAGCTGCGAGTGCAAACATGGGAGCACGAACATTATTAATAACAATGAACTTGCAGAATATTGCACAAATGAGTTGTAACCCTGCTATGGGAGGAATTGCTAAAGGTCAAATTGTTAGAGAAATTGATGCATTAGGAGGATATAGTGCAATAGTTACAGACAAGACTGCTATCCAATTTAAGATGCTCAATAAATCAAAAGGACCTGCAATGTGGAGTCCAAGAGCACAATCTGATCGCATGCAGTTCGCAGAATGTTGGAGAACATTATTAGAACAAACAGATAATCTTGATTTCTATCAAGACTCTGTTAATGGATTAATTTTTGAAGGCGATACTATCACAGGTGTTAAAACCAATCTAGGTTTAGAAATAAAAGCTAAGACAGTAATTGTTACAGCAGGAACATTTTTAAATGGTTTAATTCATATTGGTGAAAAAACTTTTGGTGGAGGAAGAGCAGGAGAAGGAGCATCAACTGGAATTACAGAAGACTTAGTAGAAAAAGGTTTTGAATCTGGTAGAATGAAAACAGGAACACCTCCAAGAGTTGATGGAAGATCACTAGATTATTCTAAAATGACCGAGCAACCTGGTGATGAAAATCCAGAAAAATTCTCTTACTTACCAACAACCAAATCTCTTACAGAACAACGTTCTTGCTACTTAACTTATACAAATCAAACAACACATGATTTACTAAGAGAAGGGTTTGATAGATCTCCAATGTTCAACGGAAGAATCAAATCAACAGGACCAAGATATTGTCCATCTGTAGAAGATAAGATTAATCGTTTCGCAGAAAAAGATAGACATCAAATCTTTGTTGAACCTGAAGGATGGAACACAGTTGAAATTTACGTAAATGGATTTTCAACATCATTACCTGAAGATATTCAAGACAAAGCAATTCGTTCGATACCTGGATTCGAAAACGTGAAATTCTTCAGATATGGATATGCTATCGAGTATGATTATTTTCCACCAACACAGTTAAAACATTCCTTAGAAACCAAGTTAATTAATAATTTATTCTTCGCTGGACAAATTAATGGAACAACAGGTTATGAAGAAGCAGCTGCACAAGGTTTAATGGCCGGTGTAAATGCAGCTTTAAAAACTCAAAATAAAGAACCGTTTATCCTAAAAAGAAGTGAAGCTTATATCGGAGTTTTAATTGACGACTTAATCACAAAAGGGACTGAAGAACCATATCGTATGTTTACTTCAAGAGCCGAATATAGAACTTTATTAAGACAGGATAACGCTGACTTAAGATTAACTCCAAAGTCATATAAATTAGGTTTAGCTTCAAAAGAACGCATGGACAGGGTAGAAGCTAAAAAAGAAAAAACAGAATTATTAATTAATTATTTAAAGAATCTTAGCGTTACTAAAGAGGACATAAATCCAATCTTAATTAATAAAAATCTTTCACCGATTAATCAATCGATGAAGTTATACAAGATTGCAGCAAGACCTCAATTAGCTTTTAATGATTTCTTATCTATAGAAAAACTAAACGACTTTATTTATACTAATAACATCGATCAAGAAATAATAGAGCAGGTTGAAATTCATCTAAAATATTCTGGATACATAGAAAAGGAGAAGAGCAACGCTGATAAATTAAATAGATTAGAAAACGTTCCAATTCCTTCGAACTTTGATTACACCAAAGTAAAATCACTTTCATACGAAGCGAGGGAAAAACTCACTAAAATAAAACCGACTAGCATTTCGCAAGCAAGTCGAATCAGCGGAGTTTCACCCAGTGATGTTTCCGTTCTTCTCGTATACATGGGGAGATAAAAAAGACACCAAAAAAAACGTTCCATGTGGAACGTTTTTTTTATTTTCACTCCAAAATAAACTATGTTCCACATGGAACAAATCAATCTAAAACCTTAAATTGTTCCATGTGGAACATAAATAAAATTATATTGACACATCCAGAATTACTTAAAAATTCAACCGAATTATATCTCCAAACAAAAGACCATTCTCTAACTAAAGAAGAATTCTCTCTTATCCTTAATAAGGAATTCGATCTTTTAATTACACAACCTTTACCAGAACGTTTAGAAAAATATTATGAATTTGACGAGTACATTTCTCACACAGATAATAACAAATCTCTAATTGATAAAGTATATCAATTAGTCAGAAATTACACATTAAAAAAGAAACTTAAATTAATCAATTCTCAAAATACCGATACCAAAAATATCCTAGACATCGGATGTGGTACTGGGGACTTTTTATCAACCTGTTCAAAAAATAAATGGAAGACCATTGGAGTAGAACCAAATCAAAAAGCTCGTGATATATCAATAACTAAAAACTTAGTTGTAAAAGAAAAATTAGAAGAGATAATTGAAATTGGAGAACAATATGATATCATAACCTTGTGGCATGTGCTTGAACATGTACCTAACTTAATAGAATATATTGACCAATTGACACGTCTACTAAAAGATAATGGTACTCTCATTATTGCAGTTCCAAATTACAAAAGTTTCGACGCACAACATTATCACACGAATTGGGCAGCTTATGATGTTCCACGTCACCTTTGGCATTTTTCTAAAACTAGTATTCAAAAATTATTTTTTGCATTTGACATTAATCTTGTAGAAACTTTACCAATGAAATTTGATTCGTTTTATGTTTCACTTCTTTCTGAAAAATATAAAACAGGAAAAATGAATCCAATTACAGCCTTTTATATTGGTTTAAAATCAAATTTAAAAGCTCGTAAAACTAAAGAGTACTCATCTCACATATATTTACTAAAAAAAGCTATTTAATAGTATTTAATCAATTAATAAACTATTTCTATAATATCTACTTACTAAAAAATAAAAACCCTTTAAAACGTAAAATTTAAAGGGTTTATTAATAAATATAATTAATACTTTTAAATATTATTATATATTTTATCTATTTAATAAATATACTCCAAAAATAGAAATCATAAAGTAAACTGCTAACGTCATCGCTCCTGCATAATCTTTTGCCAAACGTTGACCCACTAATAAAAATACCAGACATAAAGCTGACAACTCAACTCCTAATAAAGCTAAATTAGTTTCTCCGGTTGTAGCTAATTGAAATACTCCAACAAACATTAAAGCACCAGCCATTAATTCTAAAATTAGAATAACAGCCAATAATGGTGATACCATATTTTTTAATGGTGAATTCTTAAAATGATCTTTTATGAAGGCTAAGTTACCTTTCCAATCTGTAACCTTATCAACACCCGATTGTAAAAATGTTACAATCAAAAAAAGTAATAATAAAATTTCAGTTGCATTCTTTTGTATAAGTTCCATATAGTCGATTTAGTTTTAGTAAAATTAGCACTATTTGTAACAATTCAAAAAAATTGCGTCATATAAGTAACTATTAATAGTATATTTATATACAAATCAACATTAAAAAAATTAAACTATGTATTTTCTACCATTAATTATTTTCCTATCGATTATAATTTTAATCTCTGCCGTTTTCATTGTAAAACAGCAAACTGCAGCAATTATAGAACGATTTGGTCGCTTTCAAAGTATTCGTCATTCTGGACTACAATTTAAGATTCCATTAGTTGATAGAATTGCGGGAAAATTAAGCTTAAAAATTCAACAGTTAGATGTACTTGTTGAAACAAAAACTTTAGATGATGTATTTGTTCGTTTAAAAGTTTCTGTTCAATATAAAGTAATCAAAGATAAAGTATATGACGCTTTTTATAAATTAGATTATCCACATGATCAGATTACAAGTTATGTATTTGATGTAGTTCGTGCCGAAGTACCTAAAATGAAGTTAGATGATGTATTCGTTAAAAAAGATGACATCGCTATTGCTGTGAAATCTGAATTAAACGACGCCATGATTGAATATGGTTATGACATCATTAAAACGCTTGTAACAGACATTGATCCGGATTCTCAGGTAAAGGAAGCCATGAACAGAATTAACGCTGCAGAACGTGAGAAAATCGCTGCTCAATACGAAGGAGACGCTCAACGTATCTTGATTGTAGAAAAAGCAAAAGCTGAAGCTGAAAGTAAACGTTTACAAGGACAAGGTATCGCTGATCAAAGAAGAGAGATTGCAAGAGGTTTAGAAGAGTCTGTAGAAGTTTTAAATAAAGTTGGTATCAACAGTCAAGAAGCATCTGCATTAATCGTTGTAACGCAGCATTACGATACTTTACAGTCCATCGGTGAAGAAACAAATAGTAATTTAATATTATTACCTAATTCACCACAAGCCGGAAGTAATATGTTAAACGATATGGTTGCTAGTTTCGCGGCAAGTAATCAAATTGGAGAAGCAATGAAAAAGGCAAAAGACAAGAAGAAAAATGATGGTGAAGCATAATTCACCGTTTACTAAATAAACAAAAAATCCCGAGTAAATTACTCGGGATTTTTATTTATTCTTTATTTTCAGATGATTCTTCTTTTGTTGCATCTTTAAATTCTTTGATACCTGATCCTAATCCTTTCATTAGCTCAGGAATCTTCTTTCCACCAAATAATAAAAGTACTACAACCAATACAATTACGATCTGATATCCTCCTGGTATTCCTAATAATATAGTTAATGCATTCATGTTTCAATATTTTGAGCTACAAAGATAACAAAACTTTAGTTTCGTTGTTCAACTGTACCACCAATTACCTTTTTTTCACTAAAAAATTCTGGCTCTCCTTTATATAGAATTGTTCCGCCAAATGTTACCTTAGCTTCTAAGCTTTCTCCAGCTAGAATCTCAGCTTTTGAACCTGAGCCTGCTTTTACATTAGTTTGATTCTCTGTTTCTAGTTTATAACCGTGATATGTAGCACCTAAATCAAGTTTAACAGTTTCATTCTTTGTTTTTCCAGTAAGCTTTATTACTCCACCTGAAGAACCTTTTACTGTTAAATGTTTTGTGTTTACAACCATGTTAACAAATGCTCCTTCTTGGGCTTTTACTTCAACATGACCTTGATCCAAGTTCTTACAGGTTAGTGTTACACCTTCATTAGCATCAATTGTTGAAATGTCTTTATTAAAATAAAGTACAGCCTTAACTTTACCATCTGCAGTGGTCTCAGGAAAACGCATCATAATTTTTAGTGTTTTACCACTCTCTTTCACTTTAACCTTTTCCGCTTTTTCTCCAGTAATTATAAGTTCTTGTTTTTCAGATTGTACTAATTCTATGTCTATGCCGTTATAAACCTTTAAAACTTCAAAGTCTTTTAGACTCTTTGTAATAGTAGTTTGTGCATTACATATCAGTGTACATAAAAGTATTGGTATGTATAAAAAATGTTTCATTGGGTGATTATATTAATACTATCATAACTAGATTATATCTTAAAAAGTATATCCATTACGTTAAAATTTCATTTCTACAAAGTCCTTGATTTTGATAAGTTTACCTTGTTTTGGATTACGTACAATTTGTATAACTAAATACACAAAAAATACAACTACCAATCCACCAATAAGTAAACTTCCTGTAGAGCCCAGAAAATCTGCTATTCCAACAAATAGCTTCTTTATTAATCCTCTTCTACCGGATGTACTTACATGCTCTCCTCTTTCTAAACTTTTTGCTGTAGAAAACAATAATGCCGTAATTCCAGCAGCTACCAACGCAGCTATTCCAGGTGGTTGAATTTGTTTTAATAGAGAATAATCTTTTATCGCTACACCTTTCATACTGCTAATGAAATGTTCTTTCATTTTATTAAAAATATTCTCCTCTAGTTGTAGTTCAAATTCATCAACATCGTCATCTTTGAATACTATTTTAAATGAACTGTCTGAATCTATAAATATAAATTCTTTAACGTCTTCATAACGAATTGTTCTAACCTTAGTTAATTTTTTTTCCTCTAATAACTGATCAATATCTTCATCTTGAGATATCTCAGCCAATAAAATGGAATTTTCTTTAGGAATTAAATAGTTCTTTACTTCTTCCGTCTGGAAGATTATCCATTTTTTCATAGTCTTACTTTTTTTATGGTTAATGATTAATTAGTTCAAAATCTAAATGTTTACGCTCTAAATCAGTACTTTTCACTTTCACTGTAACTAAATCTCCTAACTGAATCATAGCATTTGTTGCTTGACCAACTACAGCGTATTGCTTTTCGTCAAATATATAATAGTCATCTTTAATATCACGAATTCTTACCATTCCTTCACACTTATTGGATAGAATTTCTACATAAATTCCCCATTCAGTAACTCCGGAAACAACACCTTCAAATTCTTCATTTTGATGATCTTGCATGAACTTAACTTGCATATATTTTATAGAATCTCTCTCTGCTTTCGAAGCTAACTCTTCCATTTTAGATGAATGTTTACAACGTTCTTCATATGGATCAACCTTTGGTGAAGCGCCTCCATCTAAATAATGCTGTAACAAACGATGCGTCATCACATCTGGATAACGACGAATTGGTGATGTAAAATGACTATAGTAATCAAAAGCTAAACCGTAATGACCAATATTTTGTGTAGTGTACTCTGCTTTACTCATAGAACGTATAGCAAGTGTTTCTACCATATTCGCCTCACCTTTACCATGTACATCTTTCAACAACTTGTTTAAAGATTCAGAAGTTGATTCTCTTGTTTGCGTGTCTATTTTATATCCGAACTTGCTTACAATATTTTGTAAAGCTGCTAACTTTTCAACATCAGGTTCGTCGTGTACACGATAGATAAATGTTTTATTAGTTGGCTTTCCAGCTTTACCTTTTCCAATAAATTGAGCAACCCTCTTATTAGCTAATAACATGAATTCTTCAATCAGTTTGTTAGCATCTTTGGATTCTTTAAAATAAACTCCAATAGGATTCGCTTGTTCATCTAAATTGAATCTCACTTCCACTTTATCAAATGAAATAGCACCAGATTTCATTCTACGCGAACGCATCTTTTTGGCTAATTCATCTAACTTTAAAACAGCTTGAACAATATCATCAGAAACTTCATATTCCTCACCTGATAATGATACAGCACTTGGAATTACATTCTTTTTAGTTTCAATGATAACTTGAGCTTCCTCATATGCGAATCTTTTGTCTGAATACGTCACAGTTCTACCAAACCATTGATCAACAATGTTAGCATTTTCATTAATTTCGAAAACCGCAGAGAATGTTAATTTCTCTTCATTCGGACGTAAAGAACAAACTCCATTAGATAACATTTCTGGTAACATAGGAACCACTCTATCCACTAAATACACAGATGTAGCTCTATCATAAGCTTCATCATCTAAGATTGTTTTCGGTTGAACATAATGCGATACATCTGCAATATGAATTCCTATTTCATAATTACCGTTTTCTAATACTTTGAAAGACAATGCATCATCAAAATCCTTTGCTGTTATTGGATCAATTGTAAACGTCAAATCCGTTCTCATATCACGTCGTTTACTAATCTCTTTAGCTGTAATTTCTATTGGTAACTTCTCTGCTTCTTGCTCTACTTCACTTGGAAATTCATATGGTAAACCATATTCTAATAAAATAGAATGAATTTCTGTATCATGATCTCCAGGCTTTCCAAGGCTTTCAACTATTTTTCCAAATGGATTTTTAGAATTATCTGGCCAATCTGTAATCTTTGCTAACACTTTATCACCATCTTTCGCTCCATTAATTTTTCCACGTGAAATAAAAATATCAGCATACATTTTCGCATTATCAGGAATAACAAAACCGAAGTTCTTACTCATTTGTAATGTTCCTACAAACTCCTGTTTAGCTCTTTCAATAACTTCAACTACGTCAGCCTCAAGTTTGTTTGACTTTCTTTTGTTGTAGACATAAACTCGTACCAAATCATTTTGTAATGACTTATTCAAGTTTACTGATGGTACAAAAATATCTTCCTCAAAATCCTCACATATAAAATAACCATTTCCATTACTGGTTAAATCCATGGTTCCAATGTGATATTTTCGAACTTCATTAATCTTATACTTTCCTTTTTCTATTTGTATAATTTTTGCATTAGCAGCTAATTCTCCTAACTTTCTTATAATCTGATTTTTACCTTCAGTATTATTTATTCCGTAACGATCTGCTATTTGTTTATAGGTAAAGCCTTTAGATGCATCTTCATTTAGTACTTTAAAAATCTTACGCGTAAGATCTTTAATTACTTTTCCCTTTTTCTTATATATTTTCTTTTTTTTAGGCATAAAAAACCGTGTTTGTTTTACAGAAAGCAAAGTACAAAGAAATTTAACTTTATAACCATTAAATAATTCTTATCAATACATTTTTGTACTTTACAACTGTACTACTTATTTATTTTTTATGGATTTAACTTGGTTTGTTATTATAAACCCTACCGCTGGAAATTATTCACCTACTGTTTTAAAACAAATTCAACATCATTTAAAAAATAATAACATAACATACTCTTATGCCGTAACAACACATGAGAAACATGAAATAGAATTAGTTCATGATTCTATTAAAAATGGAATTACAAATTTTATTTCTGTTGGTGGTGATGGAACACTTCATAATATTGTTAATGGAATAATGACACAAAATTTTGTTTCAACAAGTAAAATTAAAGTTGGTGTTATTCCTTATGGTACTGGTAATGATTGGGTTAAAACTTATAATATACCTAAAAATATTTCAGAAGCGATTTTAATTATTAAACAACAAAAAACTATTAGTCAAGATATTGGTTATTTAGAGTTAGAAAATAATTCAACCTTTTTCAATAATGTAGCTGGAATTGGTTACGATGGTTATGTTGTTAATAAACTAAATAAGTTAAAACGATTGGGTAGTGTTTCATATTTATTAAGCGGTTTGTATGGTATACTATTTTATAGAAAAACTTCTTTTCTAATAAAAATTAACAACCAAACTATAAAAACAAAATGTTTAATGACACTATTTGGTATTTGTAAATATTCAGGTGGTGGAATGAGATTAACCAATTACAAAG
Organism: Tenacibaculum sp. 190524A05c; assembly: GCF_964036595.1. Lineage (NCBI taxonomy): Bacteria > Pseudomonadati > Bacteroidota > Flavobacteriia > Flavobacteriales > Flavobacteriaceae > Tenacibaculum > Tenacibaculum platacis. Next base: position 2,724,766 of record NZ_OZ038523.1, read on the forward strand.
ATTCTACAAATGGTTTATTAGACATTACTATAGCTAAAAACCTAAATTTTAAAGATTTAATTTTAAATATCAAAAAATTGTATGACGGTACTCTTATTAATCATAAAAAAGTTGAAGCTCTTGTATCTGACGAAATAATAGTAACACCAGAAACTACAGATCAAAAAGTATACGTACAAGCAGATGGAGAATTAATAGGAACAGGTACTGTAAAAGTGAAAATATTTAAGAATGCTATAACTTTTGTGGTAAAAAAATAGTCTGTTTTTCCAACGAAAGTTAAAAAAAACTTAAGAAAAATGTAACATCTCTTAAAATTTCTCGTCTTTACTATAAAGAAAGTCCTTTAATTTGAAAAACTTACGCAAAATAATCATCCTTTTTTTATTCATATTCCTAGCAGGAATAGTGGTTACCGCGTTGAGTATTAACACTACACTGAACAAAAAGGAACCTTCAAAAAACTTAAAAACCAAACAAGATACCGTTTACTTGATCAAAAAGAATAAGAAGTTAGCCTAACCATAAGAGAATAGACGGCTACACTATTAGAAATAAGATATAAGACTTTAGTTTCTGTTCTACATTAAAAATTCATTTTAGCTTTTCATAGTATATCAATTTAAATACGTCATTCCGATGAGGAACGAAGAAGGAATCTTACCTTTCTGAAAAATATCAAAACTTAAATTCTTTCTTCTCGTTTTTCACAGTTATCAACACTTTATATTATTATATATTTTCTTCTTTAAAATTTAAAAAAAGAAATGATTGTTATTATAGTGTGTTAATTTGTGGAATTGATTTTACTTTTAAAATTTTGATTTCTGATTTATTAAATATAATGAACAACTTATTCATATAAATACTTACTGAAAATCAAAAGATAAGTAAGGTTATTAACAATTTTTATTAACAAGAGTTCACGTAATTTTATGGAAAGTTAATTTTATGTTCACTGTAAATAAATTGTAAATTTTATGTTGATAAATGTTCATTAAAAACTTAAAAAAAAAGTTGCATAATTCATGTGGTCCGCTGTATTGTAAAAAAAACTGAGAAAGTCAAAAATTCTTTTTCTATTCTTTTGATTAGTTCTTAACAATTTGGAAATATAGGTTAATAGATTAGTATGTAGTAGTTTATCCTACTTTTCAAAAAAACGATTGTTAATTACTGTTGATAACCGTTAATAACTGTATTTTTGTGGCTAATAACACAACACAAATCAACACATTATGACAATAGCGATAGGAAATGACCACGCTGGAACAGAATACAAGTTCGAAATCATTAAACTTTTAGAGGAATTAGGTCATGAAGTTCTAAATTTTGGAACGGATGATTCTAATAGTATGGATTATCCTGATACCATTCACCCAACAGCTGATGCAGTAGAATCAGGAAAAGCTTCTTTAGGAATTATTTTATGTGGAAGTGGTAATGGTGCTCAAATGACTGCTAATAAACATCAAGGTATTAGAGCTGCTTTATGTTGGAATAATGAGTTGGTTGCTTTATCAAGACAACATAATAACGCTAATATATTAACGATTCCTGCTCGTTTTGTTTCTGTACAACAAGCATTAGGTTTTGTAAAGATTTTCCTTTCGACTGAATTTGAAGGAGGTCGTCACCAAAATAGAGTTTCTAAAATTGCTTGTTCATAACACATGGAATTTATAGTTAAATCTTTTGATCAACTAACTACTTCAGAATTGTATGCAGTTTTGCAATTACGTTCTGAAGTGTTTGTTGTTGAGCAAGATTGTGTATATCAAGATATTGATGGTAATGATCAAAAGGCAATTCATGTTTTAGGTTATAAAAACAATCAGTTAATTGCGTATACACGTTTATTTAAACCTGCTGATTATTATGAATATGCTAGTATTGGTAGAGTAATCGTAAAACAAGGAGAACGAAAATATGGTTACGGTCATGATTTGATCCGTTTTTCAATTAATACGGTTCAAAAAGAGTTTTCAACAAAAATGATTAAGATTGGTGCACAAACCTATTTAAGAAAGTTCTACGAATCACATGGTTTTCAAAAAGTTGGTGAAGATTATATTGAGGACGGAATTCCTCATATATATATGATTAGAGAGTATTTTATTTAACGCTCTCCATTAAATCTTCAACTTCCATTACTCCACCAGATTCTAAATTATTTAATAATACATTTCCAATTCTTACACGCACTAATCGTAATGTTGGGAAACCAACTGCTGAAGTCATTTTTCTAACTTGACGGTATTTTCCTTCTTGTAATGTGATAGATATCCATGATGTTGGTCCATGTCTATCATCTCTAATTTTCATTATTCGATCAGGAAAATTTGGTGTATCAATTATAGTTACTTTACAAGGTTTAGTTAAGTACTTTTCACCTTTTATTCCAATTTTTACGCCATTTCGTAATTGTTCTATTTCGTTCATTGTAATAGCTCCATCCAATTGAACGTAATATTCTTTTTCAACTTTACCTCTAGTGGTTATAAAGTCACTTACTTTTCCATCTGTAGTTAATAATAATAAGCCTTCAGATTTTACATCTAATCTTCCAATAGCCATTGTTCCTTCAGGAAAGTCGTGTAACTCTCCTAACATTTTTTTCTTCCTTTTAGTTTGATTATTAATAAATTGAGAAAGAAAACCGAAAGGCTTATGAATTATGAAATGTCGATGTTTCGTCATTAAAAAGTAATATTGTGGTCATAAAATATTGTGCAAGTATAAAACTACTTTCTCAATAATGAAAAACTACCAACCTTAGAAGTGTTGTCTTCAAAAATTACTTTATACCAATATGTATTCGATGGCATTTTTCGTCCATTAGACAAACCATCCCAACCTTCATCTTTCGGAATAGTAACCAATAAAGATCCAAAGCGATCGAATATGTGAATAGATTGTATAGGTAGGTCTGAACTTACTCTCCAGAAATCATTTATACCATCTTGGTTAGGTGTAAAAAATGAGGGAAAAGTTTGATTAATAGTAACCGTACATATAGTTACTTTAAAGCTTGTTTCTCTAAAGCAGTTTTCATCATCAGGATCAATATTATAAATAAATATTATTTGCGTTTCATTTATTATATCACCTGGGAATAATTGATCTCCTAAACCACCAGACAAAGTATAATAATTTCCATGAGTTAAACTTGGAAGTTCATAGGGTTCACAAATTTCAACATCTTCTAAAGTATCTATTTCCGTTCCACAAGTCAAGTTATAACATTCTCTCTCAGTTTCAACATAAAATGAAGTGGCATCTTTATTCGTCCAATTGGTATTGCTATAAGAAGCATCATCTACAAAAATACAAGTAAGATTAGGATTATTTCGAATTGTAATAGTCTCTATATTAGTATTGTTTTCATTTCTTAAGTCTACAAAATTTAAGTTGTTATTATCCAACTCAACTAATTTTAAAAACTCACTTCCACTTAGATCTAAACTTTGAATTTTATTATTATTAATAGTAATAAATTCGAGTAAAGGATTGTTAGTTGTATCTAATACTTCTATTTCATTATTATCAATAAAAAGGTTTTCAAGTCTAGTATTCCAAGTAACATCTAGTTTGGTAAGTTTATTATTTTCACAAGCTAAGGTTACTAATTTTGTTAAAGAAGAAACATCAAGTTCTGTTAAGTTGTTATTGTTTACTTGTAAATGTTCTAATGCTCTAAAATCTTCAATACCTGTTAAGTCGGAAATATTAAAATTGAGAATAAATAATTCATCAACATCTTTAATGTTATCTGTGGGAACAAAATCATCTAAAGGAGGTGTATCAAATCCTTGGTCAATAAGAACCTGCTCAAAATTATCGTCCGGAACGAAAGTCATACTTTGAGAATAAACTATTGAAATAAAAAAGAAAGATATGATACCCGTTATTTTCTTCACCTCAAAAAGAATAAGTTATCTAAGATAAGCATTTAAAAATTGCTTATTAAAAGCTTAGTCTCTAATTATGGTGAGAAATTACATTTTAGAGGTAAAATTTGTATTCAGAGAGAATTAAAATTGTTAATTACTTCTTTTCATTTTGAAATATTTGTACAAAAAATCATACACATTTTTCATAACTTAGCAGTTCTTATTTTGATAAATTTTTAGCATAACTTATGGCAGCAGATAAAGAAAAAGAAGCGAAATTAAAAGCGCTTCAACTTACTCTAGATAAATTAGATAAGTCTTACGGAAAAGGAACAGTAATGAAGTTGGGTGATAAAGTGATTGATGATGTAGATGCTATTTCTTCAGGATCTTTAGGATTAGATTTAGCCTTAGGAGTTGGAGGATATCCAAGGGGAAGAATCATTGAAATATACGGACCAGAATCTTCTGGTAAAACAACATTAACTTTACATGCAATTGCAGAAGCTCAAAAAGCAGGTGGAATTGCTGCTTTTATTGATGCAGAACACGCTTTTGATCGTTTTTATGCAGAAAGCTTAGGAATTGATGTAGATAACTTAATTATCTCTCAACCAGATCATGGAGAGCAAGCTTTAGAAATTGCAGATAACCTAATTCGTTCGGGTGCAATTGATATCGTAGTTGTCGATTCTGTTGCGGCATTAACTCCAAAATCTGAGATTGAAGGAGAAATGGGAGATTCTAAAATGGGATTACATGCACGTTTAATGTCTCAAGCATTACGTAAATTAACAGCTACAATTAGTAAAACAAATTGTACAGTAATTTTCATTAACCAGTTACGTGAAAAGATTGGTGTAATGTTCGGAAATCCTGAAACAACTACTGGTGGTAACGCTTTAAAATTCTACGCTTCTGTTCGTTTAGATATTCGTAGAAGAACTCAAATTAAAGACGGCGATCGTGTTATTGGTAACAGTACGAAAGTAAAAGTAGTTAAAAACAAAGTTGCTCCACCTTTCCAAACTGCTGAGTTTGATATTATGTATGGAGCTGGAGTTTCTAAAGTTGGAGAGATTTTAGATATCGGAGTTGAGTTAGGTATTGTTAAGAAAAGTGGATCTTGGTTTAGCTATGGAGACACTAAATTAGGTCAAGGTAGAGATGCAGTTAAAGGTCTAATTAAAGATAATCCTGAGTTAATGGAAGAACTAGAAACTAAAATTAAAGACGCTATTGAGAATCAAGAATAGTAAGATTTTCAAATACTCATAAATAAAAAGCAATTGAATTACTCAATTGCTTTTTTTGTATCTTAAAATGTCAATTGTCAATTTAGGATAAAAACGCTGGCTATTTTCAATACTACATTTGCCTCATGGAAACAAAAGAATTCTATAAACAACGGTTGCAACAAGTAGTTTCCTACGTAAGAACGAAATACAATCAAAAGATTTCGATTGATGAATTAGAGCATCTATCTAGTTTCTCATATAGAAATCTACAGAGAGTGTTTAAAGCTTTGTATAGTGAAACTATTGGAGCTTATGTAACAAGATTGAAGGTAGAAAACGCGGCAAAAATGTTAGTTTATTCACAAAAGGAAATAAAACTTATTGCTGAGGAAGTAGGATATTCAGATGTCTTTGCTTTTAGTAAAGCATTTAAAAAACACTTTGGTATTTCGCCTTCAAAGTATAGAGATAAAAAGGAAGAATTATTTAAGAAAAGCGAAGAAATAACAGAAGAGATTATGCCTTTTTTTGAGGAAAGAATTACTGTTTTACCAAAGAAAAGAGTTGTGTACACCACTTTTAAAGGAGATTATTATAGTACAGACTTAGATGCTGTTTGGGATGATTTTATTGAGAAATCAGAAAGAATTGGGATTGATGTTGATGCTGCTGAATCATTTGGAATTATATGGGATGAACCTATTATATCTGAAAAGTTAAGCTATCATTATGATGCATGTTTGGTTATTGATGATTTGGAGTTAGCTAATTCAAAATTTAATGTAAAAACAATAGCTTCACAAACCTATGCAGTTTTTGAACATTTAGGTTCATATAAAACCATTGCTGATACTTACGATAAGATATTTTCGAAATGGTTGTTTACAACAAATCATGAAATCATTGAAAAGCCATTTTTGGAATTTTATATTCTTCATGATGGAAATACTTCTAATGAAGATGATTATAAAACAGAAATTTTTATCCCCATAGAAGGCTGATTGTAAAATCAGTTTTAAAGATGAATAAAATGAAAATTATAGCACTTATATTAAGTTTTGTACTGAGTTCTCAAGCATGCTCAAAAAGAGAATCTATTAATATTACAAGCAGTAGTCAGAAGTTATATTTTAATGGAAAAATTTATACTGTTGATACGAATCAACCTTGGGCAGAAGCTATGATTATTGAGGGTAATTCAATTGTTTTTGTTGGATCAAATTCAGAAGCTAGAAATATCCTTGAAAATGGTTCTGAAGAAATAGATTTAGAAGGAAAATTAGTGTTGCCAGGTTTTCATGATGTTCATATGCATCCTATGGAAGTTGGCTCTACAAGCACAACGTTTACGTTAAATGAAAACGAAGTTGACATTAACAATTACTTACCTGTAATTAAACAAGCTTCTCAATCAAATCCAGGAAACGATTGGTTAATTGGTTTTGGTCATTCTATTAATACGTTATTAGGGGCTCAGGAAAGTCCGTTAAAACTTTTAGATGAAACTGTTTCTAACAGACCAGTTATCATTATGGAACATACTTCTCATTCTATGTGGGTAAATTCTAAAGCTTTGGAACTAGCCGGATTTAAAGATGCAAGTGAAAATCCTACAGGTGGAATTCTTATGAAGGATAATGGGAAATTAAATGGAATTTTAATTGATAATGCTGGTGATATTGTCTTTCAAATAGCTCAAAAGTCTTTAGCGAATTCAGATAATGAGTACGACGGAATGGTAAGTTATGTATTACCAGAACTTGCTAAAAATGGAATAACGTCTGTATCAGATGCAAGAACGTATTGGAAGAGAGATCAACACAAAGTTTGGCAACAATTAGCAGAAGATGGAAGATTAACTGCACGCTTTAATCTTGGGCTCTGGGCTTATCCTGAAGCTAATGATAACGAACAAATAGCTAGTTTAAAGTCATTGTTTAGTAATGACAAGAATAGTTTACTTAAAATCAATCAAATTAAGTTGTATTCAGATGGAATTACCCACAATACAACAGCTGCTTTACATTCTGATTATCATGTTGATTTTTTCAATCAATCTTCTAATAACGGATTGAATTATTTTAGTGAAGATAGGATTAAAAAATATGTTCAAGAGTTAGAAACAGTAGGATTTGATTTTCACATTCATGCTATTGGTAATCGAGGAATACATGAAGCATTAAACGCTATTGAAAAAGGAAGTTTACTTCAAAATAGACACAGATTAACTCATGTTGAAATGGTAGATGCAAATGACATTAATAGGTTTAAACAATTAAATGTTACTGCAGATGCTCAAGTTGCTGGAGATTTTACTCAACCACATCATTGGCAAGAAAATGCCGAATTGGTAGGATCATCATTGGCAAATAATTTAATTCCCATAAAATCATTTTCAAATGCTGGTGTGCGATTAACATTAAGTAGCGATTGGAATGTAAGTACTTTAAATCCATTTGTGGGAATACAGAATGCCGTAACTCGAAATCCACAAAATATCTCTTTAGAAGAAGCTATAAAAGCCTATACTATTAATGGTGCATACACAATGAGACAAGAAACGGAAGTTGGATCTTTAGAAAAAGGAAAACTGGCAGATTTTATAGTTTTGGATAAGGATATTTTTTCTATTCCTAAAAGTCAGATTAGCCAAACAAAAGTAGTTCGAACTATTTTTAATGGTGAAGAAATCTATAAAAAATAAACAATTCAAAACATCTTGTATAAAATGAAAACGGTTGTAGTATAAACTATAACCGTTTGTTATTTTTATAACATCTTATGACGATTCAAATCAACGAAAATATCAGTTTAGAACCCATTACAAATTCAACAAGTAATGAGCTTTTCCAATTAATGAAAGAAGTATATCCTTTGGCTTATGATTATTTCTGGGAAGATGGTGGAAATTGGTATGTAAATTCTCAATATTCTAAAGAAAATATTAAGGAGGAGTTAGCTCAAGAAAATGCCGAGTATTACTTTGTGGTTTTTAATGGGGAGCGTATTGGTAATTTTAGAATTCTTTGGAATGAACCTTTACCAGATACAAAAGAGAATTTAAAGTCAGTGAAACTTCACAGAGTGTATTTACATGCTAATACCCAAGGAAATGGTATAGGAAAATCGTTATTAACTTGGTTGGAAAACGAAGCTATAAAAAAGCAATGTGAATTGATTTGGTTAGATGCTATGGATGAAAAACCACAAGCGTTTAACTTTTATAAAAAGTTAGGCTACCAATACCATTCACATTGTTTTTTACCTTTTGACTTATTACATGATAAGTACAGAAAGATGAGTCAGCTGTATAAGAAGTTAGGTTAAACTCCGGTACTTCCAAATCCACCAGCACCTCTTTCAGTTTCATCTAATTCAGAAACTTCTTTCCAGTTTACACGTTCGTGTTTTGCAATAACTAATTGTGCAATTCTTTCACCATCATTTATCGTAAAATCTTCGTTAGAAAGATTTACTAAAATCACGCCTATTTCTCCTCTATAATCGGCATCAACTGTTCCTGGAGCATTTAACACTGTAATTCCTTTTTTAGCTGCTAAACCACTTCTAGGCCTTACTTGAGCTTCATATCCATTAGGTAAAGCAATAAATAATCCGGTTTTTACAATTACTCTTTCAAGAGGTTTTAATACAATAGCATCATCTATATTTGCTCTTAAATCCATTCCTGCAGAACCTTCTGTTTCGTAGGCTGGAGTTTGATGCTTTGATTTATTAATAATTTGAACGTTCATATGTTAATTTTTCGAAATCAAAGATAAATAATACTAAGTATTACTGACTAGATTATAGATTTATTAATTTAGCATTACACAAACAAACAACATGTATGAGTAAATTTGAGAAAATAGCTGTTATTGGTGGTGGAAGTTGGGCAACAGCAATCGTTAAAATGCTTTGTGAGAATTGTGATAAAATAGGATGGTATATGCGCAGCGTTTATGCTACGGAACATATTAAACGTAATAAACACAATCCCAATTATTTAAGTTCTGCAGAATTACATCCCGAGCAGCTAGACTTATCAAATGATATTAATGAGATTGTAAAAGAATATGACGTTTTAATCTTTGCAATTCCTTCAGCATTTTTAAATACTGAACTTGAAAAACTTACTGAAAGTTTAGACAATAAAATTCTATTTTCAGCGATTAAAGGTATTGTTCCTGAATCTGGTTTAATCGTAGGAGAACATTTTCATCAAAAATATGATATCTCTTATGAGAATATTGGAGTAATTGCAGGTCCATGTCATGCAGAAGAGGTTGCCATGGAAAGACTATCGTATTTAACTATAGCTTGTCAAGATCAAAAGAAAGCTAAAGAATTGAGTAAGTACGTAAAAAGTAGATATATAAAAACAAAAGTGTCTGATGATATTTTTGGAACCGAGTATGCAGCAATGCTTAAAAATATATACGCAATTGCAGCTGGAATTGCTCACGGTTTAGGTTACGGAGATAACTTTCAATCGGTTTTAATGAGTAATGCTATTCGAGAGATGAAACGTTACATTAAGAAAGTTCATAGAATGAAACGTAACATTAATAACTCGGTATATTTAGGAGATTTATTAGTAACGGGTTACTCTATTTTTAGTAGAAATAGAATGTTCGGAAATATGATTGGTAAAGGATACACAGTAAAATCTGCCATGTTAGAAATGAATATGGTAGCAGAAGGATATTACGCAACCAAAAGTGCCTATAACATCAATAAAGAAAACGGTGCAAAAACGCCAATAATTGATGCAGTATATGCAATATTATACGGAAAAAAAGAGGCGAAAGATGTGTTCGAGAAATTGACTAATCTATTAGACTAATACGTTTACAGTTAAAAGTATAAAAACCCTTCAAATAATACTTTAATTGATACCCAAACGACCTCTAACGCCTATAAGTTTTAATTTTCGTAAAACTCGGGGCAAATGTAAGTTAAAATGAAAAACTAACAACATATAAAGGTTATTAAATTTTTTATTAAAAGTTAAATAAAAATTAACAACTTTTTATATTTTTACAACAAATAGTATATTTTTAAACATCCAAATGAAAACAATTCAAGAAGCTGTTGAAATTACTATCAGAAAAACCCCTTTCATTGAAGAAGCTCTTAACGAAAAACTTATCAATGTTTCATCATTAGCTAGGGTGATTTTACCTGAAGTAGCACAGCAATTAAAGAAAGAAGTAAAAGTTGGCGCCGTTATGATGGCAATCAACCGACTGTCCCCAGTAAACGAACTTCGAATCCGAAAAAACATTAAAAAATTAGCATTAAATCTAGGAGACGTAATTGTACGTTCTGATTTATGCGATTTTACTTTTAAAAACACTCCCACTTTATTTAAAAGAATCGCAAAAATATTAGATAAAGCTTCTGAAAATAACGACTTATTCTTAACTATCTCCCAAGGAATTTTTGAAACAAATATTGTTGCAAGTGTTATTTTACAGCCGTTTATCGTAGAAATTTTTGAGAAGGAAATTTTAATTAATAATGTAACAGATTTAGCTTCGATAACAATTAAGTTACCGAAAGAGAATTTGGAGCAATCGGGTATTTACTATTTTATTTTAAAACAATTTGCTTGGGCTAATATTGCAGTACAGGAAGTTATTTCTACTACACATGAAATGACAATTGTTGTAAAAGAGTCTGACGTGAATGAGACATTTGGTATTTTAATGGATTTAAAGCTGAATTAAGCTTATGAACAAAATCGATCCTTATGCTTCGCTGAGGTATAAAGAATTCAATATATTCTTACTCGTCCGTTTTCTATTGATATTTGCGTGGTCGATGCAATTTATAATCATAGAATGGCAAGTATATTCTATAACAAAAGATCCTTGGAGTTTAGGGTTAATCGGCGCGTTTGAATTTCTTCCTGCATTTTCAATGGCTTTATTTGCGGGTCATATTGTAGATCAAAGAGAGAAGCGAAATTTACTAGCACTTTGTATTGGATTATTCTCTCTAATTAGCTTTGGATTATACTTTTTAACCAACCCCGATTTTGTTGTCAATTGGAGTGAAAATAGTGTGTTGTATTCTATTTACGCTCTGGTTTTCTTCGGAGGTTTTTTACGTTCGTTTTTTGGTCCAACAATTTTTTCTTTAATAGCGTTAATTGTACCGAAAAAATTATATCCAAATGCCGCAACTTGGAGTAGTTCTACTTGGCAAATTGCCTCAGTTTTAGGTCCAGCTTTTGCTGGATTTACCATTTATAAAATTGGAGTGAATCTTTCACTTTGTATCGTATTTGGATTAGTAATACTTTCATTTTTAATGGTTTTTCTAATTAAAAAGAAACCAATTATGAATCCTAAAAAGAATGAACCAGTAAGTAAAAGTTTAAAAGAAGGAATTTCATTTGTATTTAAAACTAAAGCTATTTTAGGTGCAATTACATTGGATATGATTTCTGTTCTATTTGGTGGAGCTATTGCATTATTACCTGTTTTTGCGCAAGACATATTAGAAGTAGGTTCAAAAGGTTTTGGAGTATTGAGAGCTGCCCCTGCAGTTGGAGCTTTTTTAACCATGTTAATAACAGCATACATTCCAGTTAGTAAAAATGCCGGAATAAAATTACTCGGGGCTATTTTTGGGTTTGGAATATGTATTATCGTATTTGGATTATCTAAAATATTCTGGGTATCCTTATTAGCGTTGTTTTTTAGTGGTGTAACAGATGGAGTTTCTATGGTTATTAGACAAACAATTTTACAATTAAAAACTCCAGATCATATGCGTGGAAGAGTTGCATCTGTAAACTCTATGTTCGTTGGATCTTCAAATGAATTAGGAGCTTTAGAAAGCGGAATTACTGCAAAGCTTATGGGAACTGTAACTGCTGTAGTTTTTGGAGGAACAATGACCTTAATAACAGTTTTAACTACTGGAATTTTAAATCCTACACTACGAAAATTAGATTTGACTGAAGATTTTGAAAATCATGAGAAATAAAAAAGAATCCATTACGGATTCTTTTCTTTTTATATAAACGGCTATTTAACTAAACTCGACCAATTTTTATCAGCTTTCATTTTAAGTTCTTCTGGGTTTTCATCTAACCACAATTTCAAGGTATTGGTTCCCCAAGAATTATAGAATAGGTATAATTTACCATCTCTAATTTCAAAAGTTTTAGGATTTATTCCAACTTTTTCACCTTTTACTCCAATAGCATAGGCACAATATCCGCCATATTGAGGAATATATTTTGTTGGATTTGCTTTGAAAGTGTTTAAGTTTTCTTGTGTTGAAAACCGGAAAGTAACATCATCATATGTATAAGATAACTTCTTACTTCCTTTTACAGCTTTGTTTGAAAAGTATGCTACAACGTCATATCCATTTGCAACAGCTCCTTTTTTAGTATTGTAATTTTCCTTTTGTGAGAAAGCGGTAAGGGAAATGAATAAAATAGCGATAGTAAAAATGCGATTCATAAGTAATAAATTTTCAAAGTAGTCGAAGGATACTATGAAAATTTACAATACCATTAAGTTACAACCTCTAATATCTGAATTATCAAACCTACCAATAATCTCAAAAGAATTATCAGCATGTACTTTTCCTAAATCTTGAGTAGCAATAAACGAACAAGAGTTGTAATTGGCTAAATCTATAACATTTATTCCTCCAGTTTTTCCTTTAGTTTGAATTGATAATGGATCTTCGGTATCTCTTGTTAAAATCTTCATCCAGGGCGGACAAGCAAAAATTCCGTTTCCATTAGAATATCCTTGACTCAATAACTCAGTCATACCATATTCAGAGTGAATATTTTCAACTCCAAAACCATCAGAAAGTAATTGATGAAGCTCAGTTCTAATCAATTCTTTTCTTCTTCCTTTCATTCCTCCAGTTTCCATTATAATGGTATTTTTAAGGTTGAAAGAATGTTGTTCTACCATATCAAGCAAAGCAAAAGAAACACCGATTAAAAGCACCTTTTTACCACTGCTGTCTAATAAAGATAATTTATTGGCAAGTTCATCAAGATTATTAAGGTAAAACCCACTTTCTTCATGATTTGATTTTTGAATTAAATCATCAACCATATATACCAAAGAAGAACCTTTTCTTTCTAAATAATTAGGAAGTAAAGCAAGGATAATATAATCATCAATATCACCATAAAAATGTTGAAAACCCTTGATATAACTTTCTTGATAAAGAGAAATATCAGTAACATAATGTTTACTCGTTACAGATCCTGTAGTTCCAGAGCTTGAGAATACTTCTTCAACCTCTTTCAAGGAAGAAATTACCTTTTTAGATTTGAAAAACTGAATTGGTAAAAACGGAATTTCTTCAATATCCTTTACATCACTAGGATGTACATATAGTAAATCACAAAAAGATCGATATACAGGATTATGTTCAAACTGATGTTTAAAAACCTGTAACACAACTTCTTTAAATTCTTGCTCTGTTTGTATGTTAAAAATGGAGTTTTTCATTTTCAAGAACAAAAATAATAGTATTTCACGCAACCCTTCGATAAAAATTACATCTTATCTATAAACACCAAAAAGTTTAGCCATGAGAACTGTATTAAAACTTATCTGTTTCGCACTTATTCTGGGGGCTTGTAACAAAGATGAAGAGATAAAAGAAACCTGTTTGGTTGATAATCCACTTGAGGAATTATTCTGGTTGAAACAGATTAAAACTGGCCTTGAACAATCTGCTGCTGCAGGGAAAGCAGAAATTTATGAATACACATACAAACAACAACGTGTTTTTAGTGTGAATTCATGTGTAGGTTGTAGTGATTCTAAAACTGATGTTTACAATTGTGGAGGAAATATAATGTGTGAATTTGGAGGAATAGCCGGGTTAAATACTTGTCCAGATTTTGATTCTCAAGCAACACATAAAAAATTACTTTGGAAAAATCATGATCAGCCCATAATTGACAAAGATGTGTATGACAATACAACAACAGATAATTATTCTATTACAAATATTGAACTGAATGACGATACTTTAAAAATTAGTATTTCATTTAGTGGATGTTCACCAGATTCAGATAGAATTTATCTTGTAGATTCTGAGTCTGTTTTAGAATCTACCCCACCTCAACGTCTTTTAAAACTTGAGTTTTTTAAAGAAGAATCTTGTTTGGCCGCGTTTAATAGAATATTAGAATTTAACATTAATAATTTACAAGTTTCTTCAATTAACGAGTTGAATTTATCAATTGAAGGTTGGAATAATAACATTACATATCAATATTAAAAAGTACAGAAAATGAAAAGAATTTTAGCCATTTTAACCGTAGTATTAACCATCTCATCTTGTTCAGTTACAGATGAAGATATAAGCTTTGATCCAAAAGACCTTTTATCGGGAAATTGGACGTTTGAGTATTCCAATAATGGAGAAACAGTTTTTAAAAGAACTAATACATTACCAAATGAAAAATATGGAGTATCGTTTTTTAGAGATGGTAAATTTATAGAAAGAACATCGGGTTGGTGTGGTACTCCTCCATTAGTTTTTTCTGATCTTCAAGGAACTTATCAATTAGAGAAAACCTTGATAAAAGTTAATATTGAAGGTTTTCCAGGAAATTATCATTGGAGAATAATTTCACTAACAAATAAAGAATTAGTTATTACGTATGATAGCGCAGATCAAGAAACAGATCTTCAAGAATTGATGGATTTATTTAACGAAATTTATGCAATGGCAACGAGCGAATCATGCCAAGATGCTAATGATTGGTCGTTCACTGCTTACGGATCAAAAGCGTGTGGTGGACCTCAAGGTTATTTGACATATCCAAATTCAATTAATGTAAATTTATTCTTAGAAAAAGTTGCAGCTTACACTCAAAAGGAAAAAGAATATAATATTAAATGGGATGTAATTTCAACATGTGATTTACCAGCTCAACCAAATGGTGTCAAGTGTGAAAATGATTTACCAGTTTTAACGTATTAAGAAGACGAAGATTAATATACAAGAACTCATACAAAAGTGTAAGGAGAATAACTTACAAGCACAATCTCAAGTTTACCAGCTTTTTGCTGGTAAACTCTTTGCGTTGAGTTTAAAGTATTCAAGAAATCAGCAAGATGCAGAAGATGTATTGCAGGATAGTTTTTTAACAGCATTCAACAAAATACATCAATACAATTTTAAAGGTTCTTTTGAAGGATGGTTAAAACGAATTGTAATTAATACAGCGCTTCAGAAATACAGAAAGGAGCCATCGTTGTATTTGGTAAAAGAAGAGACAATTTCAGAGGAAGATGTAGATTTTGATGAAAGTAGTCTCGGAGTTCATGATTTGTTAGAGATGATTCAATGTTTACCAGACCGATATAGATTAGTGTTTAACTTATATGTTCTTGATAGTTTTTCGCATAAAGAAATTGCGGAAATGTTGAATATTTCTATCGGAACATCAAAATCTAATTTGTCTAGAGCAAAGCAAATACTGAAGAAGTCAATAGAAAATCGAAAGGAAAAATTAGAAAAGGCATAATGATGGAAGACAAAAAAATAGAAAGATTATTTCAAGAAAAACTAAAGGATTTTGAGATGCAGCCTTCTCCTCTAGTTTGGGAAAATATTGAAAGTAACTTAACAAAAAAGAAGAAAAGAAGAATTCTTCCTATTTGGTGGTTTACAAGTGGAATTGCATCTATGATTGTGATTGGATTATTACTTTTTCCAAAAGCTGAAAATGTAGATGAAAACATTCCTTTTGAAACTAAAGAAACCATAAAAAAACAGAATGAAAACACAAACATAGTTACGAATCAAAACAATCAAATAAAAGAACTAAATACAACACCAAAATCCGCGGAAGACAACATCATAAAACAAAAAAACACACCTGTTGTAGTTCAACAAAAAGAAGAATTAGTGGTTTCTAACAAAATTGCTACACAAAAGAAAAACCCATTAAAATCAGCCTTAACTGTGAAGGGTTTCAAAGCTGACGGAAAAATTGCTATGAAAAATGTTTTATATGATGAATTGAATCTAAAAACAAAGGAAAGAGAATTAGAAAAGAAGGATTTCATTGCTGAAGTGAGTAAGGAAAACGAAAAGAAAGAAGATCAATCAAATAATTCTAAATGGAGTGTTTCTCCTGTTTTTGGAATTTTAACTTCTCAGTCGTTCACAAAAACTTCAGCAATAGATTCTAAACTTAGTCAAAACGAAATTAGCAATCCTGGAACCATTGCTTATGGAGTTAATTTCGCTTATCAATTGAGCGATAAGTTGTCTATTAAATCTGGTTTACAAGTTCAAAATATGAGTTATGATACCGAGAATGTCGGGATAGTTGCTAGCTCAGTAATTTCAAACAATTTAGAAAACATTAGTTTTAATAATGGTAGTAATTTTCTGTACATAAATGCTACTGATGCGGAAAGTGTTTCATCTTTAGATTTATCATCTTCTAACAGTTTACAAGAAGCTACTTTAACTCAAGATTTAAATTATATTGAGTTTCCGTTAGAATTGAAATATCAAGTTTTTAGTTCGGGAACAATTCAAACGAGCATTATTTCTGGATTTAGCACATTGTTTTTAACTAAGAATAATATTTCTGCTCAGTCTGCCACATTTAGTGAAAACATAGGTGAGGCAAATAACTTAAATTCAATAAACTTTAGCGCAAATTTAGGTTTGGATGTAGAGTTTAATATAACCAGAAAAATGAGACTAAATATTAACCCAATGTTTAAGTCTCAATTAAATACCTTTTCGGAAAACCCAACTAATTTCCGTCCATATATCTTAGGCGTGTATTCAGGTTTGAGGTATAGTTTTTAAATGAATAAAATTTGCGAACTATTTGTTTCAATTTCAGTTTTAGAGTAACTTTTCAACAAATTTGAATAAACAGTTATGGCTTTAAGTGTAAGAGAAATAGAATTAAGAGATATCGATCTACTTTTAGATTATTGGTATAATTCAAGTGAAGAACATTTCTTGAAAATGGGCGCTGATATACATAAACTTCCAAAGAGAAATGAATTTCATTCGATCCTTGAAGAACAAATAAAAACTCCAATTCAAGAGAGAAAGTCTTATGCATTAATCTGGGAAGAAAATGGTATACAAATAGGTCATACAAATGCAAATAGTATACTTTTTGGAAAAGAAGCATTTATGCATTTACATGTTTGGAATACCACTAATCGAAGAAAAGGATCAGGTGTTGAATTAGTTAAAAAATCACTGCCGTTTTATTTTAAAAACTTGCAGATTGAAACACTATTTTGCCAACCTTACGCGCTAAATCCAGCACCAAATAAGACGCTAGAAAAAGTAGGTTTTGAGTTTGTTAAGGAGTACGTTACTATTCCAGGATCCATAAATTTTGAACAAAAAGTGAACCTATGGAAAATGACACGTAAATAGTTTATTTCATCTTAAATTTACTTCAGAATAAATGTAAAATTTAGTCTTTATAGATTTTTACATCAACTTCACCTTTAGCATTCATAGATGCTCTATACATTCCAGCAGTATTAAATTCAAATACCATATTTCCATTTTTGTCAACGGCAATAATTCCTCCTGTTCCACCTAGTTTGGTAAGTTTATTTTGAATCACTTCTCTAGCAGCTTCTTTTAAAGATAAACCTTTGTAATCCATCAAAGCAGAAATATCATGAGCAACTTGAGCTCGAATAAAATATTCTCCCCAACCTGTTGATGAAACTCCACAAGTGGCGTTATTAGCATAAGTTCCAGAACCAATTATAGGAGCATCACCAATACGATTCCAACGCTTATTTGTCATCCCTCCTGTTGAGGTTCCTGCAGTAATATTTCCATCTTTATCTAAAGCAACACAACCAACAGTTCCAAATTTAGAATCTTTGATTATAGGATCATAAAAAGCCGATTTTCCATCGTGATCTAATTCAGCTTTCATTTTTTCCTTTACGCGTTGTAATGAGTTAAATCTATTTTCGGTAAAAAAGTATTTAGGATCAACAATTTCTACTCCTTGTTCTTTTGCAAATACTGAAGCTCCTTTACCAGATAGCATTACATGTTCAGAATTTTCCATTACTTTTCTCGCAAGAGTAATCGGGTTTTTAATATCAGTAACACCTGCTACAGATCCAGCATTTAAATCACTTCCAGTCATTATTGAAGCATCCAATTCGTTAGTTTCTTCATGAGTAAAAACAGCACCTTTTCCTGCGTTAAACAGTGGTGAATTTTCTAAAACATGAATGGTTTGCTCGACAGCATCAATACTTTTTCCTCCATTTTTTAAGATGTTATATCCAACTTTAATAGCTTCTTCAAGCTTTTGTTTATAAGCTGCTTCTTTTTCTGGAGTCATATTTTTCTTTAAAATGGTTCCAGCTCCGCCATGAATAACCAGAGCGAACTCATTAATTTTCTGTTCTTTAACAGGTTTAGTAGTAGATTTAGTAGCACAACTAAACAGTACAAATGCTAGTATAAATAGAGAAGGAAAGTAAGTCTTCATAAAAAGTTTAATTTTAAACAAAAAACATATGATTTGTTTAATTTATTAATTTAGAAATATTTGTAAATTTGACTTTTCAATTTAAACAACTAAAACGTAAATACAAAATGGCAGATTTTGGTATTCAAGAAGCATTACAAACCTTAGGGTTAAATGAAATAAATGAAGGAACTTCAACAGGTTCAAAGTGGTTTTCTAACGGAGAAGTAATCGAAAGTTATTCTCCAGTAGATGGTAAATTAATAGGAAAAGTAAAGGCGTCTACAAAAGATGATTACGAAAGTGTAATGAAATCAGCTACAGAAGCTTTTAAATCTTGGAGAGTTTTACCAGCTCCACAAAGAGGAGAAATTGTACGTCAGTTTGGTGAAAAGTTGAGAGAGAAGAAAGAAGCTTTAGGTAAATTAGTTTCTTATGAAATGGGTAAAAGTTACCAAGAAGGATTAGGTGAGGTACAGGAAATGATTGATATCTGTGATTTTGCAGTTGGTTTATCTCGTCAATTACACGGTTTAACAATGCACTCTGAAAGACCAGGTCACAGAATGTACGAGCAATATCATCCATTAGGAGTAGTAGGAATTATTTCTGCATTTAATTTCCCTGTTGCTGTTTGGGCTTGGAATACAGCTTTAGCTTGGATTTGTGGAGATGTTTGTGTTTGGAAGCCATCTGAAAAAACTCCATTATGTGGTGTAGCTTGTCAAAATATTATTGCTGAGGTATTAAAAGAAAATGATTTACCAGAAGGAATTTCTTGTTTAGTAAACGGAGATTACCAAGTTGGTGAGTATATTTCTAAAGATACAAGAGTTCCTTTAGTATCTGCAACAGGTTCTACTCGTATGGGTAAAATCGTTGCAAAAGAAGTTGCTGGTCGTTTAGGTAAGAGTTTATTAGAGTTAGGAGGAAACAATGCAATTATTGTAACTCCAGATGCTGATATTAAAATGACTGTTATCGGTGCTGTATTCGGAGCAGTAGGAACTGCTGGTCAACGTTGTACTTCTACACGTAGATTAATTGTACATGAATCTATGTATGATAAAGTGAAGAACGCTTTAGTAGATGCTTACAAACAATTACGTATTGGAAATCCATTAGACGAAAACAATCACGTTGGTCCGTTAATCGATACACAAGCTGTTGATATGTATAAAAATGCATTAGAAAAGGTTGTTGAAGAAGGAGGAAATATTATTGTTGAAGGTGGCGTTTTAGAAGGAGAAGGATACGAAAGTGGATGTTACGTGAAGCCTGCAATTGCAGAAGCTGGAAACTACTATGATATCGTTCAACACGAAACATTTGCACCAGTATTATACTTATTAAAATATACAGGAGAAGTTGAAAATGCAATTGCTTTACAAAATGGGGTTGCTCAAGGATTATCTTCTGCTATTATGACCAATAACTTACGTGAAGCTGAGCGTTTCTTATCTCATGCAGGATCTGACTGTGGTATTGCTAATGTAAACATCGGAACTTCTGGTGCTGAAATTGGTGGAGCCTTTGGAGGTGAAAAAGAAACTGGTGGTGGTAGAGAATCAGGATCTGATGCTTGGAAGGTTTACATGCGTCGTCAAACAAATACAATTAACTATACAACTGAATTACCTTTAGCACAAGGAATTAAATTCGATTTATAGGAATTAATAATTATCACATAAAAAAAAGGACCACATCAATTGTGGTCCTTTTTTGGTTCACAGTCCCCCCGAACTATAAACGATATATTTTGAAACTTACTAACTATATTATCTTTTGCTTACACTGTAAAGATACTATAGATATTAGCATTTATAGGGTTTTGTCGATGAATAGACCATTGTTATTGCCGACTTTCAATTAACATATGCTAAACCTATATATTCTTATTAGACGTTTTATGTATAACTATTTTACAATTTTATTTTATAGAAAATTAGTAAGATTATTGCTAATTGAATTATATAAACAAACAAAGGAGCCACAAAACTGTGACTCCTTTGTTTGTTGGTAGTTCCCCCGAACTACAACCGGTATATTCTATTGAAACTTAACATTGATTCTTATTTACACTGTAAAGATATTACAGATTAGGTTTGAAATTATTTTTTATCGATGAACTGCGGTTTGTTAAAGCCGATTCAAAAATTAACCTAGGTTAATACTATTAAAAACCATTTAACGATAGTTATAAAGCATAAAAAAGCTAGAACATTGATATAATTGAGAAGTGTTGAGAAATATTATAATATTATAGAAAAACAAAAGAGCCACTAAATTGTGGCTCTTTTGTTTGTTCACAGTCCCCCCGAACCATAAACGGTATATTTTGAAACTTACATTTAATTTCTTTTGCTTACACTGTAAAAATACTACAGATTTAAAATGAATTGGGTTTTTATCGATGAATAGACGATTGATGTTGTCGATATTAAATTAACATAGGTTAACCGAAAAAAATTAAAACGAAAGAAATGTTAATACAGTTATTACAAAGATTTTATTAGTGAAACATGAAGTTTAAAGATTTGAATATAAGGTAAATAAAAAGGGCCGCATAAAATGTGGCCCTCCCTTTTTGGTTCACAGTCCCCCCGAACTATAAACGTAAAATCTAAATGAAACTTTTTTTAGTTACAATCTAAAGTTACAACGCTTTTTCGTGTTAAAAATTTTATATCGATGAATGGTAACTTAGAAAAGGTGACTCCTTATTAACACAAGTTAATTAACATAGGTTAATAGGTTTTATACAGATTTAGAAGCTATTTTATCCATGTTTATTGGTTTTAGATTAGATTTGCACCTGAAATTTAAATTATGGGTATTCTTTCATTTATTAATGGGCTATTCGGAAGTAAAAAAGAAACACAAGAAGAAATCATGAAGAAGTTTTTGATAGTTGGATTAGGAAATATTGGTGAGAAGTACGACAATACACGACATAATATCGGTTTTAAAATTGTTGATGCTCTTGTAAAGGAGTATGAAGAATCTTTTTCTACAGAGAAGCTAGGAGATTTAGCTAAATTGAAAATTAAAGGAAAAACAGTATTTGTGTTAAAGCCAAATACATTTATGAATTTAAGTGGAAAGGCCGTTTTATATTGGATGAAGAAAGAGAATATTTTAATTGATAATGTGCTGATTATTACAGACGATTTGAATATTGATTTTGGAAAAGTAAGAATCAAAGGAAGAGGAAGTGCAGGAGGACATAATGGATTAAAAGATATTCAAGACAAATTAAATACAGGATCATATCCTCGTTTCAGATTTGGTGTAGGTGCCAATTATAGAAAAGGTGGTCAGGTAGATTTTGTTTTAGGAAAATGGAGCGATGATGAAGAAAGCGCATTAATTGAGCGTGTTCCAACGAGTATTAAAGCAATAGAATCTTTTGTAAATGCTGGATTAGCAAATACAATGAATACATTTAATGGTAAGTAGTTAACGAACAATATATGTTGGTGTAAGTTTTATTTCCTCTAGGTTAGCATTAGGATTTTTGGTCAACAAATTATTAATAACATTGAATTCAGCACTCAATGATGCAATCTTCAAAATAATTTTGCTATTGGGATTTACATCAAAATACGTTGAAGTTACCTCATCTATTATTCTATACCTTATATTCTTTGAAAATGGTTTTCTAATCTTTTTGTTTTCAGAATAAAAATCAACATAATAGGGCAACCATTTTACTTGATATAACATTTTTCTACAAAAGGCTATAGGTAAAAAGATGGTAATTTCCTTTGCTTCTTTTTTAGGAATATCATGAGAAATGAGGAGTTCTAGAAGTTCCTCTATTTCAATTTCTTTGTCAAGATTACCAATTAATTTGATAGTAGTTAATACGTAGTCTCGAAATTCAATTGGTATTGGCTTTGAAAAAACATTACTAAAATTGAATTTCATTTTTAACTACAAATTATCACTCGCAAACCACTCTGCGTAGCAGGTTTCCGTTTCTTGTAATTTTAAAGAATGTAGTGAAAGACCTTCAGGTAATTGTGCTTTAATTTTTGCAGCAAAATCTAAAATCATCATTTCACTTGAAGGTTGATAATCCACTAATATAATATTATGACCTAATCCTAATAAGTGATTGGCTAATTCTAAGTGAGGAGTGTTTTTATTTAATATTGTAGCATGATCAAATACATCAACAACTTCTTTATTTACAATCTTTTTTAAATCACCAAAATCGATAACCATACCATATTTTACATTCGTAGGATCGCTTATTGGTGTTCCAATTACAGTAACTGAAAGTTTGTAACTATGACCATGAACATTTTTACATTTCCCGTCATAACCATACAGCGCATGTGCTGTCTCAAAAGTGAATTGCTTTGTAACTCTTATCGTACTCATAATAATGCGCAAAAGTATATAAAATACTAATACACCGCTTTATTTTGTATAAATAATTGACATTAAAAAAGATGAGTGATTACTGTGGCGGTAATCACTCATCATTACAAAAGAATCCCCATTAGGATTTGGTTACATAAAACCTGACAACATAAAAAATGTCTTTCTGTAAAGCTTACTCTTCTAACTCGATGTAAACTTTACTTTTAATTTTAAGTTTTTTACCTTGAATTCTAGCTTGAGAGAAAAACTCTTTAGCTATCTGTTGTTCGTTTAATAATTCTTGAATTCTTCCATTATCATACTCGCAAGCATCATTTTCATTTCCTTCTTTGATAGAAAGACGCTTAATTTTATGGAAGTTAATTTTAGCGTTTAGTACATCATTAATAATTGTTGCCGCTTCCGCTGCTGTAAATACATTATCAATTAAATTGATTTCTTGCTCTGTTTTTACAGTTTCTAATGTTTGTACCATTTTCATATAGGTTTGACTTTTATTTTCTTGGTGTAAAGATCCTACTTCTTTTTAATTAGTTTTTATTTATGTTTTTTATTATTAATATAAACTATTGTTATGACGAGTTTATAATACATAGGTAGAGTGGAATTCCTAAAGTGATATTAAAAGGAAATGTTATTGCTAATGCCATTGGAATGTATAAACTCGGATTTGCTTTTGGGTTAGCTAATTTCATTGCAGCCGGTACAGCAATATAAGATGCACTCGCCGCTAATATTGCAAACAACAGTCTATTTCCTGTTCCTGCAATAAAAAAGCTAGTTACAAAAGCAACTAAACATCCATTAACTATTGGGATAATGATTGAAAATGCGAAAGCAAAACCACCTTTTTTTCCAAAATCAGATAGCTTTTTTCCACTGGTAATTCCCATATCTAAAAGAAATACAGCTAAAAACCCTTTGAAGATATCCGTTGTAAATGGTTTAATTCCTTCAGCCTGGGCTTCACTTGCGAAAAAACCAATAATAAGACTTCCTATTATCAACAAAACACTTCCGTTTGTAAGTGAATGATGCAGTACTTTTTGAACAGAGAAATTTTTATCTCGTTTTTTCTTTTTGTTGAATATCGACATTAATAACAAACCAACCATAATTGATGGAGCTTCCATCAGTGCCATTACGGCAACCATATGACCACTAAATGGAATTTGTTCTAATTCTAAAAATGAAATTGTAGTAACAAATGTAACTGCGCTTACAGATCCGTAAGCTGCTGCTATAGCTCCCGAGTTTTCTACGGTAAATTTTAATCTTAGGATAAAATACGTATAGATAGGAACAATAATTGCTAAGAATATTCCAAATAAAAGCGACCATAAAATTTCGACCGAAAACTCGCTATGTGAAAGCTCTTGTCCTCCTTTAAAACCAATTGATAATAGCAGATAAAGAGAGATGAATTTTGAAGAATTTTCAGGTATGGAAAGATCACTTTTTAATTGAACCGCTATAATTCCTAAAAAGAAAAAGAGAAGTGCGGGGTTAGTCAAATTGTCGAATAATAAATGTAAATCCATTTTTGCTTTTTAAAATTTTCGCAAAGATGAATGGTATTATTCATATAATATTATTTATATTTATAATGTAAAATATAATTTATTGTTATGCATTATACCTTACATCAATTAGAGATCTTTCGAAAAATAGTCGAATTGAAAAGCGTAACTAAAGCTGCAGAAGAGTTATTCTTAACTCAACCAGCAGTTTCTATACAACTAAAAAAGTTTCAAGATCAATTTCAAATTCCTCTTTTCGAAGTTGTTGGAAGAAGAATTTACATAACTGAATTCGGTGAAGAAATTGCTACAGCGGCAGAAAAAATTTTAGAGGAAGTTTCTGCCATTAATTATAAAGCAATGTCTTTTCAAGGTGCACTTGCAGGGAAATTAAAAATTGCAATTGTATCTACTGCAAAATATGCAATGCCATATTTCTTAACTGGTTTTTTAAACCGACATAAAGGTGTTGATTTAGTAATGGATGTTACTAATAAATCAGAAGTGGTAAGATCTTTAGAAAATAATGAAGTTGATTTTGCAATGGTATCTACTATTCCTAAAAATTTAAAAATCAACAGAATTGAGTTGATGGAAAATAAATTACATTTAGTTGGAGGAAAACAATATAAAGGAACGGGAAAAGATGTAACAATAAAAGAATTTGAACAACTTCCATTAATTTATAGAGAACAAGGTTCTGCTACTAGAAACGCAATGGAAAGATTTATTGCTTCACAGAAAATATCAACGTATAAAAAAATGGAGTTAAAGTCTAATGAAGCATTAAAACAAGCTGTTATTGCTGGATTAGGTTATTCCATTATGCCATTAATTGGGATAAAAAATGAATTAAATAATGGTGATTTGCAGGTAATTCCTGTGAAAAAATTACCGATTATTACCAATTGGAATTTAATTTGGTTAAGCTCAAAAAACTTATCAAACGTAGCAAAGGAGCTAATTACTTATATCAATGAAAATAAAACTGATATAATGAATGAGCATTTTAATTGGTTCGAAAAATACTAGTTGATTCCTTAGCGTCTATTTCTGTTTTTATTATAAAAATACACGACTACTAATCCAACAGCTAGTACAAGAAATAAATATTGATCCATTGTTATTAATTTTTGCCTAAGGTACAATTTTAATTGACTTTCACTTTTAGAATTCAATTCTTGAAAACTTTAAAATGTCCTATTTTAACAAACAGCCAGCGGAATAAATATATAGGTTTGTATATCAGAATTGTAATTTGATGAATGAGTAATCCAACACAAATAGAGCGATATCAGAAACTACTAGAGTTTTTAGACAAGCAGTTTAAAAGCTCCATATCCTCAAAAGATATTGAAGAGGTTTCGTTTTATTCCTATCGAAATATTAATCGAATATTTTATGCACTTCAACAGGAAACTATTGGTCATTATCTTAAAAGAATAAAACTTGAAAAAGCTGCAGAGTATTTGAAGTACAGTTCAGATGAAGTATCTGACATTGCAATTGCAGTTGGTTATGCGGATCTTCCCACTTTTAGCAAAGCGTTTAAAAATCGTTTCGGATGCTCTCCTACATACTATAGAAATTCAGAAATTTTAAAAGAAGAAATACTTGAGGAAGCGATTAAAGATTCACAAGGATTCAATAAACTTGAATTTACAATTGAAGAATTACCAGCATTTAAAATATTGTATCTGCAATACAAAGGGAATTATGATAATATTAAAGCCATTGAACAAACATGGGAGAAATTAGTTCGTTACGCACTAAAAAAGAAGCTCTTTAAAGACGATACGATTATTGTTGGAGAAGTTTTAGATGATGATGAAATATCAGAATCGTTAAAGTGTAGATATAATGCTGGAATTATTATTGATTCTAATGCTGATATAACTACGGAAGGCTTATTCGGAACAAAAGAAATTGAAGCTCAAAAATATGCTAAATTCATTCATAAAGGAAGTCATGAAAGTTGTTTTGAATCCTATAATTCCATTTACATGCATTGGATGAAAGACGTTAAATTGGAGTTTGAAGATAAACCTACATTAGAGTTTTATTTGAATGACGAAGAAACAACTCCCAAAGAAAAATTAATTACTGAGATTTATATTCCCGTAAAATAATTGTCCTAAATCGACAAACAGCAGATTTCCATTTAAAATACTTTTACGCTATAAAAAAAGAGTAAAAATGGAATTAAAAGAAGTTGTTTTTCTGTTTGAAAATGCGTCAATTATAAAGTATGTAGGATTGTTTTTCATCTTTAATTTAAGTATCGTTTTCATTGAAATTATTGTTGATTTTTTAATTGCGAAGAAGAGAAGATGGAAAGATACTGGAGCTAATGTTGTGATTTTTGGAATCAATCAATTACTCGAAAAAACAATTGTAGGAAGTATTGGTATTATTTTATTGATTCCGTTTCAATGGTTATCTCTGTTTGAAATTCCAATGAACATCTGGACCTGGATTTTAGCAATTTTTGTTGCCGATTTCACCTATTATTGGATGCATAGATTAGAGCACGAACATAGAATTTTATGGGCGCATCACAGTGTGCACCATTCATCTGAAGATTATAATCTTACCATTTCAATGCGATTAAGTATTATAGAAGGATTGTTCGAATGGATTTTTCTAATTCCAATGATTTTGGTTGGTTTTAGTCCATTTCAGGCAGTTGTAGGTTTGGTTTTAGTTGCACAATATCAAACTTGGATCCATACAGAGCATATTAAAAGTTTAGGTTGGTTAGATGAGGTTTTCAACACACCATCAACACATAGAGTTCATCATGGTTCTAACAGAAAATACTTAGATAAAAATTATGGAGGAATTTTAATTATATGGGACAAACTTTTCGGAACTTTTGAACGTGAAAAAGAAAAGGTAATTTATGGCTTAACAAAAAACATTAATACGAATAACCCACTAACCATCAACTTTATTGAATACCTCAATATTTGGAAAGAAGTTAAAAAATGTAAAACACTAAAAGATAAATTCAGAATTGTATTTGGAAACTTAATTTGGAAACCCGAATACTTCAAGAGGAATGATTAACGTGGGTTAGATATAAGTACTTAAGATGATCAAAATTGTCATTGCTACAAAGGTTAACTAATTCGTCATTGCGAGCGCCAGCAAAGCAATCTCACCTCGATAAAAAGATTACTTCGTCATTCTTCCTCGTAATGACATCTTTCAGTTATGTCCTAGAAATTAATTAAATCAGTTTTTTTTCAAAACAAAGGCTTTCTTCTATTCCAGCATATTGCCCATAGTTTTCCATCAATGTATATTTATTCTTTTTGTATAGATGAACAGCTTCAACTTGTCGAATTCCGGTTTCTAGAATGCATCTTTCAAAAGACAATTCTAAAGCCCATTTTTCAAGTTCAACTAAAACTTTTGATGCCATTCCTTTACCTCTAGATTTTTCTGAAGTAAACATCCTTTTAATTTCCATGGTTTTGGCATCAAATTGTTTTATTGCACCGCAAGCAACAGGAATAGAATCCATATAACCAACAATAACATATTTGATATTGTCTAAGCCATTATACTGATTGTAAAAGTCATGATCATCGCCATCAGTAATAGCTAAAAAAGCATCGAGTTGTTTTACCAACTCGATAAAGTCTTTATTCTTAGAATCTGTTCGAATTAAGGAAATCACTTTTTAAATTTTGCTAAGGCATTTTTAGTGAATTCAGAAAGTACTAGTTTACCAGAAGTTTCTGCTCGATCAATTAGTAAAGTATCCCAATGTTCTGTGCCTAACCATAAAGCTCTTTTCATTTCATCTAAAGCTTCAGGATTGTATGAAGCTAGCTTTTCAGCTAATAATTCTACTTCTGAATCTAATTCAGAAATTGACTCAAATACACGTGCATATAATCCTTTATCTTTTGCCCAATATGCATTTTTCCAACTTGTTGCGTCTAATGTTAACTCTGCTAATCCGCTAACACCAACTTTACGTTCTACAGCCGGAGCAATTACAAAAGGTCCAATTCCAATAGTTAATTCAGAAAGTTTAATTGAAGCCGCTTCTGTTGCTAATACATAATCACAAGCACCAGCTAAACCAACTCCACCACCTACAACTTTTCCTTGGATACGACCAATAACTAATTTTGAACATTTACGCATTGCGTTGATAACATTAGCGAATCCAGAAAAGAAAGCTTTCCCATCTTCTAAATTATCAATCGCTACCAATTCATCAAAAGAAGCTCCAGCGCAAAAGGCACGTTCTCCTTCAGATTTTAAAACGATAACTGAAACGTTAGTATCATCAGAAAGTTTATCAAATTCTTTAGCTAATCTATCTAATAATTCACTTGGAAATGAATTACTTGCTGGATGTCCAAATTCAATAGTTGCTACTTTATTTTCAATTTTGGTATATAAACTCCCGTTGGGTCTTGTTGTTGTAGTCATTATTTAGTTGTTTGTTCAAAAATAGTGGTAATTTTAATTTTTGAGAAATTATGAATGATCAAAACATAAAAATTAAGTCAATTCAAGGAATCCCAAGTAACGAAGTCTTGAATGAGCTGTTGACCTTGTATACTTCGGTTTTTGAAGATGCGATAGTCGATTTTTTTATGGAAAGGATTTCAACCAAAGAAGATGTCGTTTCAATAATTGCTTATAAAAATGAAGTGCCAGTTGGATTTAAAATCGGATATCGATACAACGAAAGTACTTTTTACAGCTGGGTTGGAGGTGTTTTATTGAACCATAGAAAAGAAGGAATTGCTAAACAATTAGCAGCAACACAAGAATCAATTGTAAAAGAAAAAGGATATACCAAATTAAGAACAAAATCTATGAATCGATTTAAGCCTATGTTGATTTTAAATCTTAAAAATGGATTCGATATTGTTCAAGTGTATACCAATGAAAAAGGACAACAAAAGATTGTTTTTGAGAAGGAGATTTAAAATTAATCAGTTTCTTTTTTTAGCGGGAACTCTAAATAATGAGAGATGTCGAGTTACAATACCTTTATTAAAATCAGTAAATAACTCTAAGCTTAAAGTGTCTACACTGTTATGAATAAATATAATGCTCTCTTCTTTTTTTAGATAGGAAAAATTAAACTTTCTTAATTCGCTATTTAATTTTTTAACATCTAAATTATTTAGGTTATTGATTATGGATTTATATTGACTTTTAGAAATATTAGAGGTGTCAATTTGCATGGTATCTAAAGAATAATTAAATCCTTTCGCCACTACTTTTCTCCAATCATCCATATAAATTTGATAATATGTTCTTAACCTACCTGAATTTTCTTGTAAATTGAAGTAACCACATCCAGCAGAAATAGTGTCACAATTGTCTTTAATTAGTTTACTAACATTAACATCAAACTGATCATCAAAAGGGTTATAATTTGGCGTTTCTTTACAACTTATAAAATATAGTAAACTTATGCTAAATAGTATCTTAATAGAAATCTTCATAGTTTTTTACTTCCAAATT
The DNA here is from genome assembly GCF_964036595.1 of Tenacibaculum sp. 190524A05c. Classification (NCBI taxonomy): domain Bacteria; kingdom Pseudomonadati; phylum Bacteroidota; class Flavobacteriia; order Flavobacteriales; family Flavobacteriaceae; genus Tenacibaculum; species Tenacibaculum platacis. The sequence continues at coordinate 2,754,812 of NZ_OZ038523.1, forward strand.
ACTCATTTTTAGCCAATGCTAAAAACTTCTTTCGAAATACCATAATTAAAGGAAAGCCACGAGCTATGATCCAAGCAAAGAACGCAATCCAAATTGCATATAATTTGTAGTCCAAAGAATCAAAAAATAGTAGTGTTGGAATAAAGACAATTCCTGTTGTTACTAAAAGTAAATTACGCAGATATTTCATTTCTCCCATTCCTTTAAACATTCCATCATAAATAAAGGCTAAGGAACAAAAAGGTTGCATTAATAATATGATCCAAAATGAAGTATAGAAGGTGTCTAAAACTTCTTTTTCTTGTGTAAACAACCTTCCAATTGGTTCATACAGCAAAAAACCAATAATAGCCATAACTACTCCTAAAGAAAAACCATATAAAATCAATCTATTACCTAATGTTACTAAAGTTTTATATGCTTTAGCACCAAGTAATTTTCCCGATAAAATATTTCCAGCAGAAGAATATCCATCAATTATAAATGCCCCCATAAGCCAAAGATTTAAACCAATGGTATATGCAGCAATATATTCGTTTCCGTATCCTGTTGCGTAAGATGTACCGAAATATAAAGCAGTATTTAAAGCAATGGTTCTTACGAATAAGTTTAATACCATTGTGATAAAACGTGGAATTTCATCGTGAAATGGTAATTGAAACTTCAAAGAAATGTTCGTTTTTTTATACAGTAAAATCAGTGAAATAACAGCCATAATAATTTGTGCAATTACACTTGCATAAGCTGCTCCTTGTATATGCATTGGAGGAATGTAACCATCTATTCCGTATACTAAAACAATATCTAAAACAATATTTACTACCGTTCCAATAATTGCAATAATCATTGGATAATAGGTGTTTTGTAATCCTCTAAAAGTTCCGTAAACTGCTATAGTGAATAAGGTAAACGGAAATCCAAAAACTCTGATTTTATAATAGTCGACAGAATATTCTAAAACTTGACCAGAGGCATTATAAAACTCAAAAATTTCTTGTGCAAACGGATAACTGAAGACCAAAATTACAATACTTGCCAAAACAATAATTACTGTGGCTTGTGCGGGTAGCGTTTTTATATTGTCTAGTTTTTGTGCACCAACATATTGAGATACAATTGATGAAATACCACTGCGAGTTTGTCCAAAAACCCAAATTAACATAGAAAGAAAAGCCCCAACAATACCAATGGCAGCAATGCTTTCGGTAGCATTTTCTTGAATATTACCAACAATAGCTAAATCTGTAGTAGATAGCAGAGGTTCTGCAACACCAGTAATTAATGCAGGAATTGCCAATTTATTAATATATTTAAAACTGATATCGTGTTGCATAACAGTCAACAAAAATAGGTATTATTGAAATTGAAAAATGAAATCGTAATAAATTGTTTTTATGTTAGAATTAATTGCTGAAATTGTAGGTTATTTTAGTTCGATTGCTCTAGATATTCAAGAGTTTTTCTTCAGAAAAAAACGAGAAAAAAGAAGAAGGTTCGAGGAAGAAAACAACCTACCAAAAAAGAAAATGCGATCTCCTTACGATAGAACAAATATTTTGTTTGTAGTCGTTTTAATTATAGTATTTGTATTGGGTGTTTTCGGTTTTCCTAGATTTAATGTTACTTCTAAAAACTCAGAAAGGGTTAAAAAAATCAAAGAATTATTAGAAAAAGAAAAAAAAGTGTTTGGTACCTATCCGGAAAAATTGCAAAGTATAAAAAGAGGAGATCCGCTGCGTAAAAATTTACTTATTGACGATTGGGGGACAACGTTTAAGTATAGTATTGTTGAAGATTCTTATCTGTTAATATCCGCAGGAAAGGATAAAAAATTCGAGACAGAAGACGATATTCAATTCAATTAAGAACAACTAGAGCATTTACCTGTTAAGAACACAGTTGCGTTTTCAATCGTATGATTTTCAACTTGTGGAATTGAAATTTCAACAGATAAACACGTTACTTTTTTACATTCTGTACACTGAAAGTGCGGATGAATATCATTATGATGATGCGAAGAACAACTTGTGCATTTTGCATACCATTTAATTCCTTCGGTTCCCATGAAGGAATGAACAATACCATCATTTTCAAGTCTGTCTAAAACTCGATATACCGTAGTCTTATTCATTTCTTCATTAAGTTGTGACACTAAATCAACAGCTGATATTGCTGATACACCTGGCTCAAATAAACTTAATAATCTTTTTACTGCTTTTGTTTTTCTAATAACTCCCATAAAATCAACTAACGCAACATTGTTGCAATTAAAAAATTAACGTATTTTTGCTAATTCAAAATACTAAATTAAGAAATCAATGGTTCTGAAGCAAAAGTCAGATACTTTAGGAGCTTTATCAAGCGGTTTGTGTTTGGTGCATTGTGTTTTTACACCGTTTTTATTTGTTATTCAATCTCATGCTGCATGTTGCAGTCATGAAGAGGTTCCTTTTTGGTGGAAAAGCGTTGACATCCTATTTTTAATTATCTCATTTTTCGCAATTCACAAATCGGTACAAACTACATCAAAAATGTGGATGAAATATGCGATGTGGATAACTTGGTTTGTTCTTACATTGATTATTATTAATGAGCATTTCAGTTGGATGTCTTTAGCTGAAGAAACTATTTATATTCCTTCATTAACACTGGTATTTTTACACATATATAACAGTAAATATTGTCAATGTTCAACTGATGCGTATTGCGACGTGAACTAACTTAAAAAATTTCGAAATGGAGAAACATGATCATATTGGAGATAACCATATTTCAACAAGTGTAGAAACCCCTTTAGTACCAAACGCTTTTGATAAATCAGATGACGAAAAGATAGCAAACATTCAAGGGTATTTTTCAAAAATCATGGAAGAGCTAGGTTTAGATTTAACTGATGATAGTCTTTCAGGAACTCCATATCGTTTTGCAAAAATGTATGTAAAAGAATTGTTTTACGGTTTAAATCCGGCTAATAGACCAAAAGCATCAACTTTTGAAAACAAGTATGGTTATGGTAAAATGTTAGTAGAACAAAATATTACTATTGATTCTTCTTGCGAACATCATTTTCTTCCAATTACGGGTTATGCACATGTAGGTTATATTCCAAAAGATAGAGTTATTGGGCTTTCCAAAATCAACAGATTGGTAGATTATTATTCACACAGACCACAAGTACAAGAGCGTTTGTGTTTACAAATTCTAAAAGATTTACAAGAAACTTTAGGTACTGAGGATGTAATTGTGTTGGTAAATGCCAAGCATTTATGTGTTTCTTCTCGTGGAATTAAAGACAAGAATAGCTATACAACAACCATTGAATACGGAGGAAGTTTTAATGATTTAGCCGTTCGTAACGAGTTCTTTAAAATTTGTGAGTTCGAAAATAGAGAGTAGATATTCTGGACATTTCGAATAAGTGAAACGAATGAAGGAATCTTTGTATTAGGAGTAATAGTAAAGAGATTGCTTCTTTCATTCTTCAATCGTAATGACGTTTGAGAAACTACTTCTTAACCAACATTCTCTTAATTTCATTTAGTTTCATTAACGCTTCAATTGGCGTTAGAGTGTCAATATTTGTAGTTAAAATTTCTTCCCTGATATCTTCTAATAAAGGATCATCTAATTGGAAGAAGCTCATTTGCATTTCTTGATTTTGAACATCTTTTAAAGTGTCTTCAACTTCTTTGTGTGAATGACTCTCTTCTAATTGTTTCAAAATTTTATTTGCTCTATGGATAACTTGATTTGGCATTCCTGCAAGCTTTGCTACATGAATTCCAAAACTATGATTACTTCCACCAGCTACAAGTTTACGCAGGAATATGATACTATCTTTTAACTCTTTTACAGAAACATTAAAGTTTTTAATGCGTTCAAAAGTAGTTGTCATTTCATTTAACTCGTGGTAATGTGTAGCAAATAAGGTTTTTGCTTTTGCTGGGTGCTCATGTAAATATTCAGAAATTGCCCAAGCAATAGAAATTCCATCATAGGTAGAAGTACCACGACCAATTTCATCTAATAAAACTAAACTACGTTCTGAGATGTTATTTAAAATAGAAGCAGTTTCATTCATTTCTACCATGAATGTAGATTCTCCCATCGATATATTATCACTAGCACCAACTCTGGTAAATATTTTATCTACAATTCCAATTCGAGCTTGTTGAGCCGGAACATAACTTCCCATTTGAGCTAATAAAACAATTAAAGCAGTTTGACGAAGAATCGCAGATTTACCTGACATGTTTGGCCCGGTAATCATGATAATTTGTTGCTGATTGCGATTTAAAACCACATCGTTTGCAATATATTCTTCACCAATTGGAAGTTGTTTTTCAATTACCGGATGACGACCATTTTTGATTTCAATATCTGTGGTTTCATCGACAGTTGGTCTTACATAATTATGATCGATAGCCAATTGCGCAAAGGATAACAAACAATCTATTTTAGCAATAATTTGTGCATTTTCCTGAATTGGTTGCACAAAGTTGATGATATATTGAATTAACTTTCCAAACAACTCAACTTCTAAAGCTTGAATCTTCTCTTCAGCTCCTAATATTTTTGTTTCATACTCCTTTAGTTCCTCCGTAATGTATCGTTCAGCATTTACTAAAGTTTGCTTTCGAATCCATTCTTCAGGAACTTTATCTCTGTGCGTATTTCTTACTTCAATATAATATCCGAAAACATTATTGAATGCTATTTTTAAACTCGGAATTCCGGTACGTTCTGTTTCACGAGCAAGCATGTTATCTAAATACTCTTTTCCAGAATTTGCAATGGCTCTCAGTTCATCTAATTCTTCTGAAACACCATTTGCAATTGCATTTCCTTTGTTGATGTTTACAGGAGCATCTTCAAAAACAGTAGTATTTATTTTATCTATTAAATCAGTACACGCATGTAGTTGTTTTCCTAACGATTTTACTGTTGCATTTTTAGTAGCTTCAGCAGCTTCTTTAACAGGAAGAATTGCTTTTAATGAATTCTTTAATAGTACTACTTCTCTAGGAGAAACTTTCCCTGTAGCTACTTTAGAAACCAATCGCTCAATATCAGAAATTTGCTTAAGTTGATATGATGTGGTTTCAAAAAAGTCATCACTATCAATTAAAAACTTCACCAATTCGTGACGCTCTTTAATTTGTTCTAAATTTTTAAGAGGTAAGGCCAACCAACGCTTTAATAAACGTCCTCCCATAGGAGAAATGGTTTTATCAATAACATCTAATAATGAAACTGAGTTTATAGAATTTCCTCCGTACAACTCTAAATTGCGAACCGTGAATCGATCCATCCAAATGTAGTTGTCTTCAGCAATTCTATTAACACGTTGAATATGTTCAATTTTGTTGTGCTGTGTTTCCGATAAATAATACATAACAGCACCAGCAGCAACAATTCCGTAAGAAATGTCTTCTACACCAAATCCTTTTAGGTTTTTAACGTTAAAATGATTGGTTAAAGTTTCGTAACCATAGTCTTTTTGAAACACCCAATCTTCCATATAAAATGTGTGGAATCGATTGGTAAATTGTTCTAGAAAACGTTGTTTATGTTGTTTTTGAACCAAAACTTCACTTGGAGAAAAGTTTTGTAATAACTTATCTATGTAAGATTCATTTCCTTGCGCAACTAAAAATTCTCCAGTAGAAACATCTAAGAAAGAAACTCCTAATTGCTTTTTATCGAAATGAATTGCAGCTAAAAAATTGTTGGTTTTAGACTGTAAAACTTCGTCGTTTAAAGAAACTCCTGGAGTAACCAATTCAGTTACACCACGTTTTACAATTTTCTTTGTCATTTTAGGATCTTCTAACTGATCGCAAATGGCAACACGATGTCCTGCTTTCACTAATTTAGGTAAATAGGTGTTTAACGAATGATGAGGAAAACCAGCCAAAGCAGTTTCACTCTCACTACCATTTCCTCTTTTAGTTAAAACAATTCCTAAAACTTCTGAAGCTTTTATAGCGTCCTCACCAAAGGTTTCATAAAAATCACCAACACGAAACAACAACATTGCATCCGGATATTTGGCTTTAATTCCGTTATATTGTTGCATTAATGGAGTAACCTTTTTTGCCTTTGTTTTTGCCAAGTTTATAGATTTTAAGTTAGTTTTGCGAAGATAGAAAAAATACTCAGTGTCTGTTGATTGATGTGTATTGTTATTTGTCACTTCGAGTGAAATTATGAGGAGAGAAAAGTATCATAATTTTGTATCGAGAAGTGTTCAAAATAGTTCTCGATACAATTTCATCTCATTTGATTTCAATTACTCGAACTGACATTACTCGAACCAATTAAATAATAGTGAAGTATTTATGCGTAAACTAAGAAATAATGAGTTAGGAAGAATTTCTGTTGATGAATTTAAAGAAGCAGAAAAAACTCCAATAATTGTTGTACTTGATAATATTAGAAGCTTAAATAATGTAGGTTCCGTCTTTAGAACTTCAGACGCTTTTTTAATTGAGAAGATCTATTTATGTGGAATTACAGCCACACCTCCAAATAAAGAAATTCATAAAACAGCTTTAGGTGCTACAGAATCTGTAGCATGGGAATATGTAGAAGATACCTTAACGTTAATTGAAAAATTAAAAGACGAAGGTGTTAAAGTATTTGCTATTGAACAAGCAGATAATAGTACAAAATTGAATCAACTTACTGTCGCTAAAGAAGAAAAGTATGCCATTGTTTTTGGTAATGAAGTTAAAGGTGTACAACAGGAAGTCGTAACTGCATCTCACAATTGTATTGAAATTCCTCAATTAGGTACAAAGCACTCATTAAACATTTCTGTGAGTTGTGGTGTTGTACTTTGGGATTTGTTTGTAAAGTTGAGAGGATAAGATTTTAAACACACATTTTTTAAATATTAATACAAATTAACCATGCGTTACATTCTTGTTTTTTTGTTTGTTATTAATTTTTCATTTGGTCAGAACAAGAACACTGAAAAAGATAGTATTATCAAAGAGGCATTAAATGCTTATTTTAAGAGGGATACAGTTAAATTAAAGAAATATACAGGGGCTGTATTTAACTTGTACCAAAGAACAAATGATTCAACCTTACTAGCAAAATATCATCAATACAACGCGTTAAGAGCTAAAATCACATTTAAAAATGATAGCGCTTATTACTATCAATATCAAGCTCTTGAAATATCAAAAAAGCTAAAAGATTCATTGCAAGTAGGATTACGTTATTTAAGTATTGCTGGATTACAAAGAATGAACCAAGACTGGATTGGAAGTGAAGAAAATTTAATTCAATGCTTAAAGTATCATGAACCTTTGGCGAGTAAGGACGATCCTGATATTTACATGTATGTAAAATCAGCATATAATATTTTAGGTTTAATTTCTTTTGAAAGGAAGCGATATGAAGAATCCCTAAAATATTATAGAAAAGCATTAGAGTTAAATGAAAAGGTAGTTAATAAAGGAAGAAAGGAAAAAGGATATTTATATCTAATCAATAATATAGGTGTAACCTATATGAACATGAATAATTATGAGAAAGCAATTGAATATTTTAAAGAAGGTTTAGCTTTTGAAAATATAAAAGAAAACTACCCTTCAAACTATGGATTATTCTTGGAAAACTTTACTGAATCAAGTTTTAATCTAGAACGATATGATGACGTTTTAAAAAACTATAATGTAGTAATAGATATTCGTTTGAAGAACGGGAATTTGTTTGATTTAAGTGCTGTTCATATTAACATTCTAGACTTTTATTTGAAAACAGGAAATCTAAAGAAAGCAAAAGAATATGGCTTAAAAGCTCTTGATTATGCTAAAAAATCAGGAAATACTAGATACATTTTAAAATCCTATTATAACTTATCTAAAGTTACTAACGAGAAAGAGTCTAATAATTATTTAGATGCCTATATTCAACTCTCAGACAGTTTACAAGTTGCTGAGAGAGATACTAAAAATCAATTTGCAAGAATAAGTTTTGAAACAGAAAAAAAGGAGAAGGAAAATGCCATATTAACGGCAGAAAATCAATCGAAAGAATTAGAAATTTTAGAGCAAAAACAACAAAAAACATGGGGTTGGTTTTTGGCTATTTTTAGTTTGTTAGGTCTTGGAATTAGTATTCTGTTTTTCAACTTAAAGAAAAGAAAGGCCGCTTTTATAGCAGAATTAGATAAAGTTAGAGTTGCTAATAATGAACGTGATAGGATTGCTCAAGAATTACACGACGGTATTTTAGGAAGATTATTTGGGACACGATTTGGTTTAGGATTTTTGCCTGTAGGAGGAGGTAAAGAAGAAGCCGAAAAGTATGGTCAACTATTAGATGAGCTTCAGGATATTGAAAAAGAAATTCGAGAAGTCTCACATAAATTGAGTTACACTCCGAGTAGTTCTTCAGAGAATTTTAACGCAGTAATTAATGAGCTGATTAAAGAGAAAAGTACTATTGCTGATTTGAATTATAAAGTTGATATAGCCAAAGAGATCAATTGGGATATCATACAGAAAGATATTAAAACTGATATTTACAGAATTCTTCAGGAAGCCTTACAGAATATTATCAAGCATGCAAAAGCAAACACAGTTTCTGTAGCCATTAAAGAGTCCAATAATAATCTTTCTTTAGAAATAGAGGATAATGGTGTTGGTTTCGATGCTTCAGAGCAAGCTGAAGGAATTGGTTTTAGAAATATGGAAGCACGAGTTAAAAAGTTACAAGGAATTTTTGGAGTACAAAGTTCAAAAGGAAATGGGACAAACGTATTAGTTCAAATTCCTATTTAATTCTGAATTTACAGATTACTTCATCCCGAAGTTTCGGGATTCGCAATGACGTAAATGGTTACTAAAACTATGCGCAAACTAAGAAATAATGAGTTAGGAAGAATTTCTGTTGATGAATTTAAGGAAGCAGAAAAAACTCCGATAATTGTTGTACTTGATAATATTAGAAGCTTAAATAATGTAGGTTCTGTCTTTAGAACTTCAGATGCTTTTTTAATTGAGAAGATCTATTTATGTGGAATTACAGCCACACCTCCAAATAAAGAAATTCATAAAACAGCTTTAGGTGCTACAGAATCTGTAGCATGGGAATATGTAGAAGATACCTTAACGTTAGTTGAAAAATTAAAAGACGAAGGTGTTAAAGTATTTGCTATTGAACAAGCAGATAATAGTACAAAATTGAATCAACTTACTGTCGCTAAAGAAGAAAAGTATGCCATTGTTTTTGGTAATGAAGTTAAAGGTGTACAGCAAGAAGTTGTATCTGCATCTCATAATTGTATTGAAATTCCTCAATTAGGAACAAAACATTCTTTAAATATTTCCGTAAGTTGCGGTGTAGTGTTGTGGGATTTATTCGTGAAACTTAAAAAATAATTAGTATGCGTTTTTTTGTTTTTATTTTTTTTACTGTTGCCTTCGTTTTTGGTCAAGAAAAAACTACCGAAAGAGATAGTATTATAAAAGAAGGTTTGAATGCTTATTACAAGCGAGATACAGCTAAACTAAAAGAATATACTGGAGCGGTATATAATTTATATAAGTCAACAAAAGATTCGGTTTTATTGGCTAAATACCATCAGTATAAAGCTTTGTTCTCAAAAATTACTTTTGAAACAGATAGTGCTTACTATCATTATTACAAAGCCAAAAACATTTCAAAAAGCTTAAAGGACTCTGTTGAAGTCGGATTGAGGTATTTGGGGTTAGCGGGTTTGCAAAGAGTCAATAAAGATTTAATTGGTAGCGAAGAAAGTCTGGTTGAATGCTTAAAACATTTAGAGCCGTTGGCGAGTGAAGATAATCCAGATATTTATATGTATACCAAAACAGCATATAATATCTTAGGATTGGTTTTTAGAGAAAGGAATGAGTATGAAAAATCACTAACATATTATAAAAAGGCATTAGAACTAAATGATTTAATTGTTAATAAAACAAGGAAAGACCGAGGTTATTTGTATATCAATAATAACATTGCCGGAGCGTATATGAATTTAGAAGAGTATGACAAGGCAAAAGAGTATATTCAAAACGGATTATCATTTAAAAATGTAAAAAAAGATTACCCATTAAACTATGCATTGCTATTAGAAAATTTAGCTGCTTGTAATTTTAAGTTAAAAAAATACGATGGTTTATTAGTTCAATATAATGAAGCTAGAGACATTTATATTAAACAGAAAAGCTGGGTAAATTTGAGTAATGTGTATTTAAATATTGCACGCTACTATCAAAAAAAAGGAGAAGTTTTAAAAGCTAGAAAATTTGCACTAGAAGGGTTAAAAAACTCAAGAAAAACTAATAATAATAGATTTGTACTAGAAAGTTTGAGTGAGTTATCTGAAATGTCAAATAACCGAGATGCTAAGAAATATTTGGGAGAGTACATTGAACTTTCTGATAGTCTTCAAAAAGTAGAAAGAGATATTAAAAATCAATTTGCAAGAATAAGTTTTGAAACAGAAAAAAAGGAAAAAGAAAACGCCATATTAACAGCAGAAAATCAATCGAAAGAATTAGAAATTTTAGAGCAAAAACAACAAAAAACGTGGGGTTGGTTTTTGGCTATTTTTAGTTTGTTAGGTCTTGGAATTAGTATTCTGTTTTTCAACTTAAAGAAAAGACAAGCAGCTTTTACGGCAGAATTAGATAAAGTTAGAGTTGCTAATAATGAACGTGATAGAATTGCTCAAGAATTACACGATGGTATTTTAGGAAGATTATTTGGAACACGATTTGGTTTAGGTTTTTTACCTGTAGCAGGAGGTAAAGAAGAAGCAGAAAAGTATGGTCAACTATTAGATGAGCTTCAGGATATTGAAAAAGAAATTCGAGAAGTCTCACATAAATTGAGTTACACTCCGAGTAGTTCTTCAGAGAATTTTAACGCAGTAATTAATGAGCTGATTAAAGAGAAAAGTACAATTGCTGATTTGAATTACAAAGTTGATATAGCCAAAGAGATCAATTGGGATATCATACAGAAAGATATTAAAACTGATATTTACAGAATTCTTCAGGAAGCTTTACAGAATATAATCAAGCATGCAAAAGCAAACACAGTTTCTGTAGCCATTAAAGAATC